>BAABWY010000007.1 GCA_040367435.1 Hyphomicrobiales bacterium 4NK60-0047b
ATAAATACTTAGCTCATATATTTTCATAATTTTTAGACAAGGAAATACCCCAAAAATGGGAACTAGGTTTTACCAGAAACTTTGCAACAAGTACTGACCTAGTCCCCGCATTTGGGGCAAGGTGTTTCCGGTAATGTACTTGTTGCGATGATAGAATATTTATAAATTTGAAAATATCAAATTTACTTGAAAATGAAGCTTTAAAGCTCTTTCCTTTTTTTTACACTAAAAAATCAGCCTCATGCTGATTAGAAGACTGTTTTTTTTAGATATTAATAAATATTATAGAACAAAAAAGATTTTATAAATGTAATTTTAATTCCAATGCCATAATCCATAAAATGAGAAGTCTATCATGTCTTAGGTGATAATTCTTCAAGTCTTAAATCCCCATTAATTAGCAACGTGTATTGCTTCCTTTAGTTTTGACCTTTCTTCAAAAACGAAGACAATGATTGTTTGTTCCTGTGAATAACTCTTCAGAGCGAATAAACAAGATTTCTATGCAAAACTCTGCCGATTTTGATGTGACATCATTTTACTGAGAGACCATAAAACTGAAAGGGATTATTTTCACTATTGATAAAAATGGGTATGTCTTTAGCGATGAACTCTGAGAGCTTTGACATCTCGAAGATTGCTTTGAAGAAGGTATGAATTTGCATAATCTATTTCAGGTTCTAGACAAGTTGGATATACCATAAATTTTATTTTCTATTTTTTTGTCATGTTTGGATATAATAAAAACTGAATAAAACGAGTCTTCCTCTACCTGAGGCGTTCAAGTAAAGATGGTGCAGATAGACAAGTTCGCTCTATCGGTGACCAAGAAAAAGAATGCAGAGAACATGCTCAAAATTTAGGTTTAAAAATCGTTGAAACCATCATCGAAAAAGAGAGTGCCTGGAAACCTCATCAAAGACCTCGATTTAAAAAATTACTCAAATACCTGTCTTACAAAACTCCCAATAAAAGAAGAGCAGATGGAATTCTCGCGCGGCATCCGAATAGACTTTCCAGAAATGCTCTTGAGGCTGGTATGATTGTTCAAATGCTTGATGATGAACTCATCAAAGATTTATTTTTTCCAGCATATAGTTTTCATAACGATACCTCCGGAAAAGAACATCTCACAATAGAGTTTGCCCGTGCAAAAGGATACACAGACCAGCTTTCAGAGGTTGTATCCAGAGGGATACGTAATCGTGAGTTGGAAGGAGCAATGACCTCACATGTAAAGTACGGGTATATGAAACGACGTGAGCATAAGAACCCGCAACTTTGCAGCCTGTTTCCTATACCGCACCATCTACAATATCCTGTTGTCAAACGCATGTTTGAACTAGCACAGCTCTGAAAATCCACGAGAGAGATAGAACGTTTTCTTTTTGAAGAATTTCCAGAAATTACTCCACGCTTGAAAACCTCTGCTATTGATAAGAAACTGAGAGATAGTTTCTATGCTGGAAAATGGATCATAAAGTCTTGAGCAAAAAATGAAAGAATTATTGACCTTACCAAAGTTACCCTTCCTGATGGAACTCGCTTTGAGCCTATTGTCAATTCTAATGACTTTGAAAACATCCAAATCATTCGCAGTAACAATAGGAACTCTCTTTGATTTCGACCGAGGAAACGTATCAACCCTCTTGCTTGACTTCTGACTTGTTCTTCCTGTTGAAACCAACTCTACCCTGCCTACAGAAAAATAAAAGTTGCAGGAGGACTGAAAGAAGAAAAATTAGGGTACGAATGTCAATGAAAACTCGAATGAAAAAAATGTCCGCAACCTAGAATAAGAGCTGATACCATTTTTGAACATATAACCACCTGACTAAAGGTGAGAAAACGCAATCTGACTAAAGCCAGATATCAAAAATATCTTTTAAGCCTCCATTTGTTTCTTAAGAAAAAGAAATCCTCTTCAAAAGAAGAAAAGAGCAGGACGAATACATCCCTTAGAAAGCTCGTTTCCGAAAAAAGAAACTTCATCCAACAACGCGCGGATTTAATTAGTGCGGGCTGTTATGATGAACATTCCCAAGAACAGTTTGAATGACGTATCGCTGAGCTTGTTGCTGCTATTGATGGGCTAGAATATCGTAAATCACAATTCTCTCAACAAACCGAAGAATGATTTATATGATTTCTTCGCTTTCTTGAACTCAAAGAAAACCTGCATCACTATTGGGTTTCTGCAGATTTAGCTCAGAAAGCAAAAATTTCGAAAATTATTCTCTTGAACCTTAAAATTGAAGGGAAAGAAGTGGCTATTTCAAGCTGGAAAAAGCCCTTCTCCGATGACGAAGAAGGGCCTTGAAATGTATCTGGTGCGGCCTGATGTGAACGACTTGGACCCTATTTTGAAGAACTTTGGAAATGGTACTTTGCTCATAATAATGGGAAAAACAAGATATCTCTTGAGCTACTAACTAGCGAGCTATCAGCTCAAATACAGCTCAACGTAACGCTTCTAAAAGATATAGCCAAATTCACTTGAACCTAAATTCAATGAGAGAGTTTCTCTTATAAACTTTAACGCATAAATCCTTACAAAAATACAATCCTTCTCACACTTAGGTACTTTTTTCTTTCAATATTATACAGTGATTATTGTTTCATAAGAGAAGATAGTATACTAAGGACTAGCTTCCCGAGGATATATCTCTCAGACCTTGATGAGCTACCTTCCTCGTTCTTAGCTTTGATAAAACGAGTACTATGTACCTCCTCGAGAAGGCATCGCTTCCACATATAATCAATATTGATTTTTGGGATATCGAAAAGTTCACCAAGCGTAACTCTTAATTCTTCGGGCACCTCAGTGAAATGTGTTGAACCAAGATACTCACCAACTAAGACAGCGGAATTCATGAAAAGTTGTTCCTGTTCTGCCGCTATCGATGACAAATCATCAGTGTTACGAATACTAGCAGACATCATTGCAATCGCTTCGCATAACACATATTCATGTATTGTCGAAATTTTATTTTCTTTATTTGAATGAGTGACGAGCCGTAAAAGTGAGTTACTATTCACATCCTCACCAAACAATACGTTATTAGGTGCACCTAAATCAGTTATAAGCATCGCTATTGAACGAGACAAAATTTCTTCACGGTTTATGTTTTGTGGCTCATTAGGTGTATTATTGGTATTTTTATTAACTGATAACGTAGGGCACAAGACAACGGAGAGAATACGTTTTAATACCCTAACCTTACTTTCAAGAATATCTGACGCCATTAATCTTTCTGCAGATACTTTAAGTCGATTATCTACTTCAAAAGAATTATCATTAAATTTAATATTAAGAACATCGAAGTGACCTGAAGCAAGGTTAATTGCTTCCATAAAAGGGCGCAAACTTTTATGAGGTATGCAAATGTTAAAATCAGCAAACTTACGTTCGTATGTTTCACCATGGGCAGAACTCATATAGAAGCCAATCCAACGGACCGATTCAGCAAAGTTTTGCGTTCTTTCTATAAATACAGATGAATTGGAAACATCGATAACTTCGCTATCATGTTGAACACCTAAATAGGATTCAATCAAACTCATAACTTTATTAAATATGACTCTCTCACTCGTTGTTGAAACCGGGTTATAATGGCTGTCTGTAAAGACGCTATCTTTTTTAACAGCGCTATGAATGCTCAAAAGAGAAAGAATCTTGGCAAACTCTGACCGAACAGCAGGTGTGGTAAAAAATCTGTTTTCATGCGCTCTAACGACGTGATAATTTTCGGCACTAGGACTAATAAACTTAATAAGGGTTCGTACAGTGTCACTAAAAGCATAATCAGGAGATTGAGCTAGTAAAAAGGGGTCTACCGATGTACTGGTTTTGTGATCATCAATAATTTCTCTCAATGATCTAACAAAATTAATATGACCTAGGATGGATAATTCTTGGCCGTTTTTGTCATTAATAGTTAAATCTGTCAGTCTCCCTGATATATTATTAATACTTAATTCTAAACGCAAAAGTAATTCCAAAAACCAATCGACTTTCACATCGAAAAACAGTTTTAGCATCAAAGTAATTTTTATTATCAAATAATAACGATTAACGCTGGAAAATGAGCAATCACAGTTTGAAACGTGATATACATCAATCTCTTTGGAATTTATATAATCGGCATATAATAATGGATTGATGGCTGTAACATTAGGTTCGCCTCCATTATCGTCCTTGATTAGATAAAAATATAAAGCATTTAATTTATCATGCGATATATTGTACACTATGTAACCGTCTTCCCATTCGAAAACACAAATGTTGTAGTTTGGTAAAAAACCGTTTTTCTGGCGAAAAATATGTTTATTTATTGAGGCAGAAGATCCATGGTTCAGGAGGTAAAGGAGCTTGCTCTCACCCTTCGCAAGCCTACGCTTATCAAGCAGGTCAAGTTCAGCTTCATCTAAAAGATATTCATCAGAAGGATTGAATACCACGATATTCTTTTCTTGAGAAAAAGAAGCCATATCCATCATTGATAAAACCATAATTTAACTCTCCTGGATTAAAATATCTGCATCCAACTGACACGGGTGGAACCACGATATATCAAACTCAATATCTGTATCCCCTTTTGGACAGGAGAAGATATAGTCGTGTTTATGTAATTTTTTTAGAAAATGTTGTGAATTGCTCCAACAATTAACGTCAGCTCTAAGAACCTGTTTATCGGGATTAAAAGGACAGCCAGATCGCGCTCGTAAATCCATCAAGTCTTGGACAGGATTCCATGATTTCATCACCAGATTATCTCTTAATACATGTTCTGATGGTGAATGAGGCGAAACAACGGCAAAAATTGTAACTTGGTCTGGATGACCTCCATCCAACAAAAATTGAAAAAGATGAATTTGGGCTAACATTTCTTGTAAACCCAAACCGTTCTTTACAATTCGCATTGTTCCTAGCTCTTGATATGAAAATCTATAATCTCCTTCATTAGAAAGATCATAGATCAGGCTACACCCGCAAACCTCTCCGCCATCTTCAACATACAAGGCCAACCCTTTATCGAAAGCCTTATCAACTTCTAATTCTAAACGTTGCCTAATTGCTGGATTGGGATTATCGGCTAGAAAGCTTTTTACTCGGCTTTTAGCTATATCTTTTTCATAACGGTCATAAGGATTAACACTTTTGAGCTTTAACATACCGCCTCATATTCTTTATTTCTAGACCTGCCCCCAAATAAATATACTTAAAGGTAACATACAGATCGCAAGAATGCAATAATTTTGCATTTTGTATTTTTTATGCATTTTGCTTGACTTATGCAGGTTAATCAGATATTTTGTATTTCAGGTTGATGCAGTATCTCCTTCCGCGAGATTCGATTATCGTTAGCCTAACACCCAACAAACGCTTCAAAATAACCTTTGCGTTTGTGACTAAAGAACTTACTCCTCTAGTCAACAATGACTGGATAAAATTTTCACACGACTTAACAAATACTCAGTCAAACACACTAGAGGCTTTATCTAGGAGATTTAAAATGCCTAAATTAGCGCTGCATGATTTTATGAATCAAAGGATTTATATGCTTAAACAGCTACACAGTGTTCTAGACACTAGTGGTATCGAGTCTCATGAACAATTCCGCG
The DNA here is from genome assembly GCA_040367435.1 of Hyphomicrobiales bacterium 4NK60-0047b. Classification (NCBI taxonomy): domain Bacteria; kingdom Pseudomonadati; phylum Pseudomonadota; class Alphaproteobacteria; order Hyphomicrobiales; species Hyphomicrobiales bacterium 4NK60-0047b. The sequence goes on from BAABWY010000007.1 coordinate 5,626, forward strand.
ATATTATGAGTGCAACGTTCGATTTTTGTGGTTTGGAAATAAAATCTATAGCTGGGGATTTGGGTTACAACGTATCATCAGTTCACAGGTGGGCTGCAGGAGTAACTACTCCCCATAAAAGCTTATGGCCACAGATAGCGCTATCTATTAAGAAAATTGCTCAGTCAGAAATTGATATTATAAAAAGTAGTACTCATTAGTACAATATTTTCACTTGAAAAATTACTGATACATGATGATGTCATTCCGCTTGAGAACTCAGTCAAATATGCGAGACAAGCGGAATGCTCATTGCATTTAATATCCGGAGACCATCGCTTGATGCGGTGGAAAAGCTATTTTAACAGTTTCTTTTATCTTGTTTAAATAAAGAAATCTGTTCATAAAAAACAATCATTTTCTATGACTTTGTGCTAGAATTGATCTCTATTTAGGAGTTGAACTCGGTTCAATTATGCACAAAAAAGGATAGGTGCTATATATGGTGCTATCTTCTTGATTTGCTAAATCATTATCCATTTAATAACAATAACTTACAAACACAAGTCAAATCCTACCCCCGCAACCAACTGGCTAAGCCATTAGAACTATCTTTCATGCAAGAAACTCATAAGTAAAAAATTCTATTTTCTGATAGGATTTACTTGCAACTCATCTTTCTTTTAGAGCTCATCAGACATATAGAATTCGGTATCTAAATCGTCCAACTTTTCACTCACGAATTTTCTCGCGTCTTGAATGGCCTGATTATATAAAGATGGACCAATTTCCTTGTGCATGAACTCCACTAACTCTTCAGCTCTGAATTCACTCAAATCCTCATCAAACTCAGACTTATAAAACCCAATTAGAGTTTCACAGATTGCAGATTTGCGACTTTTTTCAAGTACGACCCTCATTAAATTTCATCTTTCTAAAAATAAATTATACAAACAATCATTACAAATGAATTGTAACCAGTGGTTGTGTAGTTTCTAAAGCTGCTTCTTTAACTAGCTTATTTTTTCATAACTTTTTGGCATTTTCACATATTTTACAGATCCAATTTTTTCCTCCAAACATTAAGCAAATGTAAACAAAATTCTTTCTGAAATGTAAGGAATTCTAAACTTACTAATTTTTTATACCTTATGTTAACCCTTAGACGTGTACGTATATTCAGTGATCTGAATTATTGGATTTACTATGACAATACTATGATAAAACTTCTTATCTAGGCGTTTATTGCAGTTTTACGACATTTTTTATAACAACATTTATTTGGCTAAAACCTTACTATAGCGGAGTAGTTGAGGATATATTATGAGCATAGATTCTTTCTTAACGGGCAATGAAGTCACTTTTCACGACGACGACATAATCGTTTCAAAAACAAATTTAAAAGGGCATTTAACTTACGCCAATAAGTTGTTTTTAGAAATTGCCGGATACACCGAACAGGAAGTTATTGGTAAACCTCATAATATTATTCGTCATCCTGACATGCCTCGGGTTATTTTTAAAATGCTTTGGGATACTGTACGTGACGGCAATGAAGTTTTTGCTTATGTTATTAATCGATGCAAAAACGGTGACCATTACTGGGTTTATGCACACATCACTCCTAGCCGAGATATGAATGGGAAAATTACTGGCTATCACTCAAACCGCCGGGTCCCACAACTGGACATTTTAAACCAAACAATCATTCCACTTTATAGGCAATTAAAACAAGCTGAAGACCTGGCTGATAGAAAGCAAGGACTATTGAACTCAGAAAACCTTATGAGCGGTTATCTAGCGGATCAACAACTTGCTTATGATGAGTTCATAATGACTGTTGGACAAAATCAACGCCGCGGGTATCGGTAATCTTCAAATTTTTGTATGAATCATGAGGCCTAATATGATTTTTTCTAATTCTAACCAATCTATTGTTAAAGCAAAAAAGGTTGTCGAAGCTGTCGCTGCGGGAGATTTCGAAGCGCGTATACTTAATATTGAAGAGAAAGGCGAGCTTGGTGATTTGATGCATGCTATCAATTTAATGATTGATAGAACTGATGCTTATATGCGCGAATCCAAAGCCTGCCTTGAATATGTAAGCCGCAATCAATTTTTTCGCCTTATTTCCGAAAAAGGAATGACGGGCTCTTTCCTTGAATGTGCCGAAACCATCAATAAAGCTACTTATCAAATCCAAGAGAGAAATGAAAATTTCGAAAATATTGGCAATAAATTTGAACTTTACTTAAAAAACATTGTTTCTTCAGTTTCGGCATCTGTTCATGAATTAAATGAAGTGGCTGGTTCCGTGAACAACACTTCAAATTTAGCCAAAGAACAGGCCAGTTCTGTTGCATGTGCAGCTGAGCAAACTTCTAATAATATGCAAGGAGTTGCCTCTGCGACTGAAGAACTTACAAGCTCTGTTGACGAAATTAACAGACAAGTTGTTCAAGCTTCAGACATCACTTCAGAGGCTGTTGCCAAATCAGATAATATGAGTGGTCAAATTTCGAGCCTAGCCGATGCCTCAGTTGAGATTAGTAATGTTATGAAGCTTATTACTGAAATTGCTGAACAAACAAATTTACTTGCCTTGAATGCAACCATTGAAGCTGCACGAGCTGGAGACGCTGGGAAAGGTTTTGCAGTTGTGGCGCAAGAAGTAAAAGCACTTGCAAATCAAACAGCGAAAGCAACTGAAGCAACTGAAACTCAAATTGTTAGCATTCAACAGGCCACTGATGATGCTGTTAAGGCGAGTAAGGATATTCGTGATACGATTGAGCAAGTGAGTGATATTTCTCATGCAATTGCAGCAGCGATAAAAGAACAAGGCATAGCTACTCAAGAAATTGCCGTTAACGTCAATCAATCAGCAACTGGTACAGAGGATGTGAGCCAGAGTATTTCAGTTGTTCGCGATGCAACTGAAGAGACACAACAGTCAAGCGAGAAAATTCTAAAAGCTTCCAACGAGCTTTCCGAACAAGAAGTTTCACTACAAGAATTGCGCGACGAAATGAGTAACTTTTTGCTAGAACTAAAAAAGACAGGCTAGCACCTGTCTTTTTTTAACTTATATAGTCACTTCGTGTCCGGTGTTATATACGTTTTTTAACTGCCCAATTAGATTGGCTTGTAGTGGAGCGACAGCCTGATTAATTGCACTCACTCCCATATCTTGACCAACCTCAGTACGTAGTGTTCTCCTATTTGGTTCCTCGACTAATTCTATGATTTTTTGTGCAACATTATTTGCATCGGTACTTGGGTCTTGTTGTTCAAACATGGTTTGAAACATATTTAATAATTTTTCGCGTCCTTTGGAGACATCTCCATAAGATTGAATGCATTTTGTATCTTTAGGTGCTGGTGAGGTCTCTACTAATTTTGTTCCATGACCACTTGGCTCAACGAGAAGTGAATCTATGCCAAAAGGCTCAAGTTCATAATGCATCGTTTCACAATAAGCTTCCATTGCCCATTTACTTGCACAGTAAATTCCAAAAAATGGAATTGCTAAACGACCTGCTGTTGAGCTTAAGTTTATTATCAAACCTGATTTTCGTTCTCTCATAAAGGGAAGAACAGCTCTATTTGTCCTCATAATGCCAAAAAGATTTACATCAAAACAGTCTTTGGCCTGCTCTATAGTATAGGCTTCTGTTAATCCAGTTGGCATAATACCAGCGTTATTTATCAAAACATCCAAAGAATGTTTTGATTCTATTTTGTCTATTGCAATTTGTATTGATTGATTATTGGTTACATCTAATTCAATTGGGTAGAGATTTGCATTATTCATTTTAGACCAGGCAGATAGATCTTTTGCTGCGCTTTCATTGCGCTCCTTTATATCTCGCATTGAGGCATAAACATGATGTCCGTTTTGGGCCAAGGCTTTGGCCGTGAGATACCCTATACCTTGACTGGCACCTGTTATCAAAATGGTTTTTGAACTCAACATAATTTACTTTTCCCTTTTGAAAGTTGTTCTGATGAAAAGAAGAAGTGGTTCTCCACTTGCAGAAACTTTCATTCGAGTTAAGGCGCCACTCCAAGAATTTAAAAGCCAATCAGCTGCCTCATGATTACTCAAATGTATTAAACCAATTTCTTTTTTCTCTATTAGAGATAAACACTTCGAAATTTCTGAACTTAATTCCTCCCATTGTCCTTTTAATAAGATATGGAATGAAGGTTGTTCGGCCGCTAACTCTGTGGAGAGATTGCACATCAAACACCCTTGACCGAAACCTCTGGATTTATAGTCCTTATAAGCTTCCTCAAAAAAATGATACAGACGATCAATTGGTTGTTTGTCAGAATCATTAAAGATCTTTTGGGCAGATTCTATTTGTTCCGCATGATAGAATTTCGCAACTTCAAGAGCAAAATTTTCTTTACTTTGAAAGTAATGATAAAATGACCCTGTTGGTACTTTACTGACCTTAAGAAGCTCGTTAATGCCCATTTTTTCATAACTATTTTTTCTGATTAAATCCAAACCAACCTTGAGCAATTTGGTTCGTGTATTAATATATTTTTCTTTATCTCTTTGTCTTGCCATTGGTATTTATAATTTTCAGTTATGGATTGCATTTTTATTAAAATTAGAACGATCTATTATTAATGTCAAGAAATACCTAACCCCTCATGCACCAACCGTTTATTTTTTTCATTCGATTTTGTGCTATTGGGCTAATTGAAAAAACTTTGCTCTCTTTTGTGAAAGAGTAATTGTTTTATTTCGTTCAATCATCAATTTTATGTGACTTGCCGATATGCCTTATGTCTCTTACTAATTTAGTTAGCCTGCTAATTAAATGAATTGTGTTTGAGGAGATCGACGTGGTTTTTAAAATATTTGCTGCTTTATGGTTTGTATTTTTGTTTACTTTCACTCAGCCTTTACTGGCTCAGGAACGCAATTTTTCTTCGCCTATGAATTTTAAGGGACGTTACCTCATTTCTGTATCAGATGCAGATATGCTTGCTTCGGCTTATGTTAATGGAAAACTCGGAGCAACAGAGGGAGATGATACTCTTAGCGTTCTTCCTCTTGAAGGAAACCCTAATTCTTGGATGGCAAAAGAAGTACCTGCTTCAAATTCTGTGGCAGGCCCACCTGCATCAGTAGAAGTTACACCTGATGGGAAATATGCGTTTGTTATAGAAACTTGGGGCCAACGTCCGAGGGCAAAAGAAAACGCCACATTTAAGGATTTAAAACTTGGAAATCGGTTACAAGTTTTTGATTTGTCAGACCCTAAAAGTCCTCGGATGGTTCAAGACATCACAATTCCATTACGCCCTGACGCAATACGCATCAACCCCAAAGGCAATCTCGTTGCCATTTCTTTCCATCATAAGGGAGGAGGGGCAAAAACACCTTTGGGCTTATTTCCTTTTACAAATGGAAAGGTTGGAACACCGGTTTACCCATCCATCAAAGGTTGGAATAACAAAGACCGTTTGATTGATATTGACTGGCATCCGAGCGAAGACATTTTAGCCCTTCTAAATGAAAGTGGCTCTAACATTCGTTTCGCCCGTATTGATAAGAAATTAGAAGTTACTCCATTTGGAAATGTTGTAGAGATTGAAAAAGCACCATTTCGAGTTGAGTTCACTCCCAATGGGAAACATGTTGTTATCAATGCACTTTATTGGGGAAGTGATATTGCTGGACGATGGATTGAAGCACCGCGCGGTTCTGTTCTCACTGTCCGTATGAATGCTGGCCAGATGAAAGCTGGGACATCTGGAGTTCAGCCTCGTCACGCAATGATTAGCACTATTAAGACAGGCGTTTCGCCAGAAGGTTTGGCCATTAGCCCAGATGGCAAATGGGTTGTGACCACGAATCTGGAGCGAAGTTACCTGCCTTACAAAGATAAGCGCATCACCTGGTATAGCTCATTGACACTTGCCTCACTGGACCAAGAGACTGGGCAGCTTCAAAAAATAAATGATTTTGCTTATGACGGAATTTTACCAGAAGCGGCCGTGTTTGATAATTCCAGTTCTTATTTAGCTGTTGCGACTTATGACCATTTTAATGATTCTATTAAGGGCGGGTCGATTGATTTTTGGCACTTAGTGACAGATCCGCTGGATCGAAAGAGGGTTCAACTTTTAAAAACGAACCTTTCTATTCCGGTTACTCGCGGTGTGCACTCGTTAGTTATAGTGCGATAAGCCATATAATTTCACGAGTTTCAGATGTTTGTGCAAGCAGTTCTATCTAAACTGCTTGCCTGGAATTTTACAATGGCTTTCGGTTTTTCCAATAGTCTTTAGCTATAGTTTCAGCTTGTTCTATTGTTTCAGCCTTTTGCTGGATGAAGAGTGCAGCGGCCGCGGTACCGATGATTGTACATAGAGCTTTTTCATCTTCTTTATCACCGTTCCAAATGTCTTTTAAATCTTCTAATCTGAGCTCTTCATCAGGCTCTTCGAGCTCAACTCTTTTTAGTAACGCCGGGGCAATGATTTCCTTTGCTTGCCCATCTCTGGTGTATGTCATTTTCACCGGCTTTAATGGCGTGCGTTCAGCTTCACCGCTTCCCCCTTTGAAGATGATGGCATCTCCGTTTTCCATTAGGAGTGTTGCTCCCGCTTGAAGGCTAATGTAGGGAGGATGGAAAACACCGATCATCGACGCCTTTGCGCACGCTGGGTTTAGACTACGAAGCACGGTATTAATTGGTGACCTCAGACCCAAGACGTCACGCAGATTGATAAGGTCATAATTTATCGGACTTAACGAACGAAGGGGCATGTAGGCAAAATTGTTTTTATCCAGGCTGGCTTTCACTGCACCTTCTGTTTCGGCGACATCTAAGCCTAACAACTTAATCGCATCTTCTGTGCTGCCGGATGCTGAGTGCGCACTATTAAATCCATGCATAAAAATCTGGATGTTATTTTGACTGAGCAATAGAGCTGAGAGAAGGAAAAATGGTAGTCCTCTGGTGCGTCCAGCTGCATATGAGGGCCAATCCAACTCTGGCTTTAAATTACTAAGCCACTTAGGAAGTGTTTCATGGTTTGCTTGAATGAAACCTGCGATCTCATCTGCGTTCTCACTTCTGAAACGCATGAGCATAAGCAAGGCACCAACAGCTTCTGGCTGAGCATCTCCGGCGAGGATAATTGACATTGCATCTTTTGCTTCATCATAAGTGAGGTTGCGCGACCTCCCAGGACCTCTCGCCAAAGTTCTGACATGTGAGCTCAACAATGACCTATCCATTTAATTACCTTTTAATTCCATTTCTTAAGGGGCTGCCCCAGGGTCTAAACCCTAATTTATTCATTTTTAGTTTTAAAGCATTGTGATAATTTTTCAAAAGATTTAAACCATACCAAAGAACTCATCATCTGGTTTATCTTTGCATTTTACCTCATTGTTTTTCCTACCTTTTACTTAATTATAATTTCTTTTTAGTTTTAAGTTTTCGTGTTATGTTCGTTTCGATTGTTTTGCGCTATGCTTCAACATCACAGACAAAAATACATTGGGAGATTAAAATGGGATTACTCGACTTTGCAGCAGACATTGGTCACAAGCTTTTTGGCTCTGAAGATGAGGGCGGCGAGAAGATCAAAGAACATATCGAAGAAAGCAACCCTGGTGTCGACAACCTTGAAGTTGAAGTGAAAGATGGTGTTGCTCATATCAAAGGTGAAGCCAAAGACCAAAGCGCTTTCCAAAAAGCTGTGCTGATGGCTGGCAATATTTTTGGTGTTTCTGAAGTGCAGGCGGCTGAACTTTCGGCTCCAGATGGCGACGAAGATGTGCTTTATTATGAAGTAAAAAAAGGTGATAGCCTTTGGAAGATTGCTGCTAACACACTTGGCAATGGCACAAAGCACACTGAGATTTTTGAAGCAAACAAAGAAGTGATCCGTGACCCGGACCTTATTTTCCCTGGACAAAAATTACGCATCCCTGGAGGGAAAGCTTAGGTTTTAGATTAGCTATCTGCTTTCGGGATTGTTTAAACCAGAAGTAAAATTCTTGAAATTGCTTTACGGTCCTTGTTAAATCAATTTCATGAGACAAGATCAGATAAATAAAATTATAGCGTCCCTCCCTAAAGATCGGACGCTATTTTATTATTTTAAGGATCGCTATGCTCTCCTTTTAATTGACCACATGTTTCAAAACAGTGTGCCATTGCGCCAGATTAAAGAAAGCCAATTTGCACGTTTATTGGATCGCCCGCTTTTAAAATCACTGATTTCTACCAAAGGGAACGGTCTGCTTGAACTGAAGGACCTAGAAAATCTTTGGCCTCTTGACCCTCTATGCTATCGATTAACCTTAGGTAGCTGGGGCTCTGAAACGGGCTTTACCTTTGACCAACAAACAACGCGCGCTCAGCCAAACCTTGTTTTACATCTCAATTTTTCTAACCATCATGATCAGGCTTTTAAAACTTTAATTGACCACAAAGGTGGGCACCCCTTTATTTATGAAGATCATCCAAATGCTCGTGCTGGGTTTAACACACTTGCCTGGTCTCGAATGGATATTGATTTGACATCTGGGCAAGCGCTGATTGAGGAATTACAAACTGATTGGCTGCGATATATTAAATGGTGCACGGCTTATTTCAAATCCAAAGCAAAAGATCGAACAACCGATGACAATGAACTTATACAATATGGTGGCAGCTCTATTCGGCGGAAGGATTTTTATCGATATGTGGACACGGTCATTCAGCCTCATTTCAAATTATGGGAAGAAGCTATGCTTAGTGCGACGCTTTGGTTTTTATTTAAAGAGCTGAAGCTCACAAAGATTTATTTTCATGATGCTGATTGCGGGGCGCAGCTGAAACAGATTAGCGGCCGCTTGCCACCGCGCTCATTGTACACCGATTTGCCCAATAAGTTTTGTTTCAAGCAGATCAACGAAGCGCCAGATTTTCTTTTGAAAAAAACCAGCTATTCATTCCGGCGATTGAGAAAGCAGAAGAAGTTACGCTTTTGGATGCTTGAGAGAGTGACTTGCTCATGACATTGATTATGTAGTTTATTGATGTGGCCCGATATGAAACTTCATTCCTGTAACTTTTGCATCTAAATAACTGAGCGGTCGAAATAAATAATATAAGGCAATTGGTGACTTTGGAAAGATCACATAAACTTGCGGGTCTTTTTCCCTTGTTTCAGCATTTACGATACGAATTGATGTGTAACTTAGTAGATAAATAGCCAACAGCAAGATAAAAAGTTTCTTAATATCTCATTTCCTTCCATAGTCATTAAAAAACCGCCCCTGTATTAAAAAATAGGGGCGGTTGAAATTCTTAAAGTTAATTCAGTTAACTTCCCATTGTTCCATTATCGCCAACAAAGGCGATGCGGAGCATGTTTGTGGCGCCTGGGGTGCCGAGCGGTATGCCGGCAGTGATGATAACACGCTGCCCTGGTCTGGCGAAGCCTTCTCTGAAGGCAATGCGGCAGGCTTTGTCTACCATATCATCTAAATTTTCCGGATCACTTGTGAGAACACAATGAAGCCCCCAGGTGAGGGCTAATCGCCGTGCTGTGGCAACGATTGGGGTGAATGCCAAAATCGGTTGCATTGGCCGCTCTCTTGCCACACGAACACCGGTTGACCCTGATGAGGTGTAACAAACAATTGCTGATAGATTAACCGTCTCGGAAACCGTTTTGGCGGCGGCGGCAATCGCGTCTGAACCGGTTGGTTCTGGCGGCGTTAGATATGTATTGATCGCATCTGCATAGAGATCATCTTGCTCAACTTCTTGAGCGATGCGGTCCATGGTTTCAATTGCTTCTATTGGATAGTCACCGGCAGCTGATTCAGCTGAGAGCATCACAGCGTCGGCCCCATCATAAACAGCACTTGCCACGTCAGAGACTTCAGCTCTGGTTGGTACCGGTGTTGTGATCATAGATTCGAGCATTTGTGTTGCGATGACAACAGGCTTGCCAGCTTTTCTAGCTGCCATGGTGATGCGCTTTTGAATGCCTGGTACTTGTTCTACTGGCATTTCAACACCCAAGTCACCGCGAGCTACCATCACCCCATCAGACACCTCGATGATGTCATCTAGCCACTTGATGGCAGATGGCTTTTCGAGCTTTGCTAAAATAGAAGCGCGGCCTCTTGCGAGTTTTCTGGCTTGTGCGACATCTTCAACACGCTGCACAAATGACAGTGCGATCCAGTCAACGCCTTGGTTAACAGCGAAATCCAGATCAGCGAAATCTTTTTCCGTCATGGCGCCCATGGGCAACAAACTGTCAGGTAAGCTCACGCCTTTGCGGCTTGAAAGTTTGCCACTGGTTTTGGCAACAGCTGTGATTTCTTCTGGAGTGTTTTTTGTAACCACTAATGTCATTTTGCCATCGTCAATTAATAGACGGTGGCCTTCTTCAACACCTTTAAAAATTTCTGGGTGAGGGAGAGGGATGCGTTTTGCATTTCCCTCTTCATCTTTCATGTCAAAGATGATTTCATCACCAATTGAAAGTGAGACTTTATCTTCTTTGTTGGCGTCTTTTTTGATAGTACCTAGGCGCAGTTTTGGTCCTTGAAGATCAACCAGAATGCCGATTGGGCGGCCGTTTTCAGCCTCCACTTTACGAATGGCGCTATGCAGCTCTTTCATTTTTTCATGGCTGGCATGGCTCATATTGATGCGGAACACATCTGCGCCTGCTTTGAACAGGCGCTCTATCATTTCTGGGGAATCTGAACTAGGACCGAGGGTTGCTAAAATTTTAACCTTACGGTTTCGTCTCATTATTTCTTTCCATTTTCTTCTGGATATTTTAACCGGACTGTCCAGTCATGCTCATTCTTCGTATCTATTTCAAAAAATCCAGTGCGCTTATAGCCGCGCTTTACACAATCTTTCACACCAAAAACGGTGAACGCTTTATCAACTGTGCACATTGTGTCTTTGCCAGACCATTCGCCGCCCCGATCATAGTCAACTGCATGAATGTAATAATAGCGAGCGATTAACTTGCCTTTGAGCAAAACTTCGCAGGTATTTGAGGCGACATTCCACCAGCCTTCAGTGGCCCAACGGCTTTTATCTCTATAACCTATGGCAACGCCGACACGGCTTGACGTGGTGTTACAGAGCTTTAATTCAGCTTTTGCGGGTGCAATGGCAAGAAGCTGTGAGGCAGTCAATACAATTGCAACGGTGAGTGAAAAGAATAGAGGGCGGTTTATTGCAAATAATCTTATGCATTTTTGATAATGATTACTTACGTGCATTTGATCGATCATTTGTTATTAATTCTGCTCTGAGTGTTAAGTCTGCAATTTACATTTTGTTGTATTTCAATGTTCAGCCTAATGACTATCCATTCTATTTGTAGCTGGCAATCTCACTTTTGTCTGGTTTTATGGCACCAATTCGACGATTCTATAGTGAAGTTTCATTTTTCTAAATGAAAATATGCCAGTTTTCACCTAATTAACACGACAATGAGCTAAGTGCCTAGATATTTTTAAAATTTTAGCCCCGTTCTGGATTAATTTTTAGACTTTTTGGCGGCTAAACTTGTCGTAATTTTGTTATTTTTGATTTATGGTCGACGTTTGTAGACCTTTTTTGAGATTGGTAGAATGAAAAATATATCCTCTTCTTCTTCTCTGGCCACCTTCGGCTCTCTTGAAACAGCAGACTGCTCCTCACAATATAAGCCCTATAAACACCTTGAAGGTGAGTTGCAGTTCGGCTTACTTATCCTGGTTGATCATGCCTCGGCTAAGTTACCTGATGAGTACGGTTCTCTTGGTTTGGCAAGCGAAGAATTTTCACGCCATATTGCCTATGACATTGGCATCGAAGCTGTGGCCACTGGATTGCATCATGCCTTGAATGTGCCAGCCCTGATGTCTCAATTTTCACGCCTCCTGATTGACCCAAACCGGGGTGAAGATGACCCTACTTTGGTGATGCGCATTTCTGATGGAGCCCTCATTGAAGGCAATGCAAAAATTGATGAAGCCGAGATAGAGTGCCGCAAATCTCTTTATTATCGCCCGTACCATCAGGCGATTTCAGACCAGATCGACCAGTTTTTAGCGGCCGACATATGCCCGATCATTTTATCTCTGCATAGTTTTACAGATAACTGGCGCGGCACCCCTCGCCCCTGGCATGGTGGGATTTTGTGGGATCAGGATCACAGATTTGTACACCCGCTTCTTACAGCTCTTCAATCAGAAGAGAGTTTACATATCGGAGATAATGAACCTTACACTGGCATGCTCAAAGGGGATTGTATGTATCGCCATGGCACAAGCCGTGGTCTTGCTCATGCTTTACTTGAAATTCGGCAAGATTTGATTACATCTACGACAGGCCAAAATGAATGGATCGAGCGCATGGCGCGCCACCTTACCGCACTACTTTCAGACAAAGAGCTTATTGCGCCTTGCCGCGAGCCGGTATATTTTGGCTCTTATGCTGACAAAACATAACTTGATAAGTTAGATCAAGACACAAAAACAAAAGGACCCAGGTTGAAATGAGCAAGATTGATGAACAAACCCAAATTGAATTAGAAGCTGCAGCGTTTCGCCGTTTAGTAAGCCATTTACAAGACCGTCCTGATGTACAAAATATTGACATGATGAACCTGGCTAATTTCTGCAGAAACTGTTTATCTAACTGGTTTAAGGATGCAGCAGCAGATAAAGGTATTGAGCTTTCAAAAGAAGAAAGCAGAGAAATTGTCTATGGCATGCCTTATGACGAGTGGAAAGCGAACCACCAAACTGAGGCAACTGCTGAGCAAATGGAAAAATATAAAAATATAAAGCATTAGTTTGGTCTCTTTTTTGAGCTTCAGTTGCCCACCAGCAACCACTCTTTTGTCTCACGATCAAAGGGCACTACGTGCCCGCACTGCGACGGCGCGGCGCTAGGCGCCGACGGCCTCTGGCCTATGTTTTTCGTCTTCAGCTGATTGTTGATTTTTCTAGCTCAATTGTGATCACCCAGAGTAACCACCTGCTTTTCTGCACTTCAGATTGCCCACTATACAACCGAGATGGTCGGCCTGATAATATCTTTTGAACCAGGGATGGCGTTTTGTTGGGGGTGCCATTCGCCGTTTTCTGATAGCTTTTCATATTGCTTAAAGCACGTTGGCAGGCCGTCGGCTTGCCAGAAGTCGGGGCTGTCCATTAGGTGCATGTGTAGATGCGGCATTGTTGAATTGCCGGTGTGGCCGACGCGTCCCACTACTTGTCCCTCTTCAACCTCGTCATCTTCTTTTACCATGACACTCTTTGGAGTGAGGTGGGCGAGGAAGCAAAAGGCGTCTTTTCCTTCAATCAGTATGTAATTGCCAGCGACATGTCTGAAGTCTTTTTTCAACTCTTCGTCTGAGACATGCATGGGGAATGTCATGGCTCTCCATAGGTCTTTGGGTGTGGCTTTGGTGCGTTCGACCCAGCCATCTTTTGCTTCTATTATTTTGCCTGCAATGGGAGCGAGGATTTCTTCGCCTCGCCCTATGGTTTCATTGAGGTTGATACCGCCGCCAAGCCAATAGCGAACGCCTGTCCAGTATTTTTCTGCAAGTTCAAGATCTTCTTTCTTGACAAAATCATAGGCAAAGCGCTGGCCGAACATGTCTGTCCCGTGAGAAGGGATGGTTTTACCGGGTGTGTTAGGGACACGCCACTCGCCTTTTAGGGGGAACATCACAGGGATGGGGGATAAGTCATCATATTTGCTCATGGGTATAGACCTTTACATATGAAACTTGATGATTTGGGATTTAATCTTTTGTTTGAGCTAGTTTTTTATTTGGGCCAGTCTGACCAATTCATTGCGAACGTCTGTGGCAGTGGCGCAGAGGGTGTCGAAGCGTAGTCTTGCGGTTTTGTCTCCGGCGATGAGGTCTACTCCTTCCGGGTCGCAAGCTGAGATTGTCCACTTTGCTGGCTTCTTACCGCAGAGGTTTTCGGCATAGTGCTGGATGGCGTCGAGGTGGTCTTCATTCATATGGGTGACAATGCGATTTTCTACGGGGGCTAATTCATTGGCTGCGGTTTCATCCAGCAACAATTCTTCTCTTGTGAGCTCATAGGCTTTACCAAAGCCGGCATTCATTGAGGCGCGTTCGACTTTCATTTTATAGATGAAGAAATCTGGCAAGGCATTATACAGCTCAGCTTTTGGGTGGCGGTTTATGTATCTGGTGCGCAAGTGTGTTTCGAGCTCTGGGTTTTTCTCTTTATCGACACGCTCTGTTTGACCGATGACAGTTATACGCGGGTGGGCAAGCGGGTCGCCTTTGCCGGGCTCACCGAGAAGCAGCGCGGTGCGGGTGTCTTGTTTAATCGCTTTGGTGTGGGCGGATAAATCTGACATGAGAAACACCGGCTCGCCTTGCATGGTCAGCACGCAATTTGTGCGCGAGACGAACGGATAGCCCGTCTCTGGCTCCAGCACAGAAATGCTCCCATGCCGTGCCAAGCGCATGAGCTCGCGCGCTTGAGTGATCGCGTCTGAGCTGGTCTCTAAAATGGGTGACTTTTTATTTTGGTTTTCTTCTGTCACGGGCGGTGCCTTTACGGGTGATCCCTTGTTGATTTCATTATGCTTAGAGGGAAATTGTGATTGAATTGGGGTGGTGGATAAACGCGGCAGACTTAAATGTCATCATCAGTTAGTAATGGATTTGTCTTGATCCTATGGATATATCCCACAATGATTTTTTTCATCCCAGGTGATCTGCCGAAACTTTTGACAAACCATTTTTCATGTTTAAGGATTATTTGCGCTCTTTTCCTAGCAAAATCTTGATGGATCATAACAGCACCGACGACCGCACCATCGAAACAAACTTCCGATGCTATTTTCCCTGTTTTCATGATGGATCTATAGGCTTTGTCCACTTCTGCAAGTATATTACGGCCAAGATTTCTCAAGCTTTCAGAATAATACCTGTTTGCTCTACTTTCTGGGGCATCGCTTCCTTCCGCTGTATTAGTAACTTCATCTAATATGTCTTTTGTGTCTTCCTCGAGAAGGTTAGCCTCAGTTAGGGCATCAATGATGACCTGCCCTTCAACCGTCGTAATCAGTTGACCTTTCTCATCTGGACCAAGTCTGATTTGATCGCGCTTTTCTAAAACGGGATCTAGGGCGATATAAGGGTTATAGGCTGCGAGGAAATTATTTAGAGCTTCTTTAAATCCATCTGGGAGCGGTGGGACATCTGTGAAATCATCACGATTTTCTTCTCTATTCGCAATTTGGCGAAGGGCTTCTCCTCTTGGAATGAGGCGATCAATATCGACTTCTTGTGGTGTTTTACCTAGTGCATCTAAACAACGTTGTGTTTTTTCTATTAATGGTGCAACTGCATTTGCCCCGGATTTGTTGGGATCAAAAAGTCGGATTAATTCTTCGCCAGAGTATAGAGTTTCCTCATGACGCGCCTTTGCGCCTTCATCTGTCAATACTTTATCATATTCAGATGCTGGCGTAAGTTGGATTTTTCCATCTTCATTGGTTTTGAACCTAAGAGCGTCTTTATTTTGCGGTTCAATTTTCAGATCAATAGGTTCATTTACTTCTTCTTCAAGAATAGGAGTGCCGAGAGCCTCGCCCACTCGACCTTCTTTAATCTCCTCTAACAATTCAGCTATGCGATGATTGACCGCCTCAGCCTTTTCAATCCAATTTGAACCTTCTTCCCAATATTTTTTTGGGAAGGTTGCGATTTGGTGATAGAGGTCAGTTTGCTCAGATTTTTTACGGCCTGAATGTAGTGTTCCATCGAGTTTTGATTGGTACCAATCAATCCAGAATTGCCACTTAGCGTTGTTACTACGTAAATATGTTTTGAGGTTATGCCAATAAGCTATGGTTGGATTTCTTTGTCCTTCCCAAAGTGGCGATAAGATTAAATTTTGCGGAACATATCTTTTATTCTCATGAAATAATAACCAATGCAAGTCACGATTTAAAGCAAAGTAGGTAGGTGAAGGAGTAGTATTACCAGCAAGAGCTACATGTGCGGTATTTATTGAATCGACAACACGGACTGCACTAGAGCGAGCTGTCTCTGTATAATCAGTTGCAATTGCGGCGGATGAGGCCGTAAGCGCCTCAGCTGCTAAGGCGACTGCTGAAATATAAGCAGTAGGTGCTTTAGCTGCAAGTGCAACGGCTGACATTGCAGCTATTCGAGCATTGACTGATGTGACAAGTGCAGCGTCTCTAATTTCTGCTGTTTGCCAAGTAATAGCTACTTCAGAAATTATGGAAGTACGTAGAAACGATAAAATTAACTGAATTTTAAATTCATCCTGAACACTTTTAGAAATTATGGCTGCACCTAATACTGAAATAACACGCAATGAAGAGCGATATGCAAGCACTTGCGCCCATTCTATAGGCTTATCTTCTAGCCATTCTTCTAATTCATCGGGAGATGATATTTCAACCACGCTCAGCGCCCCGCCGTTTTTTCGCTTTTGTGTTCGGGGGTAAACTAACATTCAACTGGGGCGATCACAAGAATAGTTGCTGTTAGTTCACGTAATACTTCAGACGCCTTTCAACCTTAGTCATCCCGGACTTGATCCGGGATCCAGTGGCTGGGTGGTTTGGTTGCTGCTTGTACTGGGTTCAGTGGGGTAGGGGAATTCGCGGTTATACTTTGCTATCCGTCGTGTGGATAGGTGGATCCCGGGTCGGGGCCCGGGATGACAGAGATAAGGCCCGGGATGACAGATTTTTCTCAAGTCAATTCTCTCTCACGGGCTATTCTGCTGCTAAAGCAGCAGGCCCTCCGAGGGGCGGGGCTTGCCCCGGACGCCTCTGGCGTCATGTACGTGCTCTGAAGTAGAGCACTCCCTTCTTCGGGTGGTTGATTCTAGGTATTTCGCGCGATTATTTTGTCGTTTACTTCTCAGCTTCATCGCCGTGATGCTGATTGACTGAGTTTTTTAGCAAATTTAGATTTTCGAATTTTTTGATTTTTGTTTTGATTTCACACGACGTTTCCCTGTCTTTATCTGAGCAGGTGATTATTACGCCGTCTGGGTAGAAGGAGACGTTTTCGCAATAGGCTTGGAACTTGAAGCCGCCTTGTTTGGGTTCTTCTTTTTTTACATCCACAAGATCGCATTTGGTCTGTAGCAGGATCATGCGGCGGATGAGGTATTCTTGTATTTCTGCCTTCGCGATGGAAGGCAGAAATACAGCAGCCAAAAGTAGAAAAAGCAGATTGCCTAGGAGGATTGGGGTATGAATTTTTTTCATCTTTTGGCGATCTGCTTTTTATTTTTACTTTGGCTGCTTTTTTTAATCTAACTGTGTGGTGACTTATTCTGGGCGGCTATCGATGTAGGTGCGGATGGCCCACATGGCTTCTTGTGAAATGAGGCCTTCGAACTTAGGCATCTTGGTTACGCCATTTTGGTGATAGCCTTTTCTCACGCGGTTGATGTACCATTCGTCGCCTTCGGCATCATCTTCGAGATAGCGCAAGTCAGGTGAGGCGCCACCTGATTTTACCTCTAGCCCATGACAACGTGCGCAGTTTGAATTGTAACCACTTGAGCCGATTTCAATGGCTTTTTCATTGCCCTTGTATGGATTTCTTTTGAGCCAGTCTTTGCCCAATTCTTTCAGGCCAGTTGTATCAACTGGCTGGGGTGCGCCATCACCATGCGCCAGGACTTTTTGGCTTATTGCAAGTTGGCTTATAGCAACTGAAAGCACTGCCGCTGTAAGCGTGGCTAAAATTTTTGATTTTTTTAAAATTGACATCTTAGTAACCTCCCAGTTCATTTTAATTTTTTATCGGATCAAGCCAGATTTCCCAGCTTGCGCTTCCGTGTATTTTTAGGGAATAAGTTCCCGGTTTTTTGATTAAATATTCTTTCTCACCACCGCCACCGATATGAAAGTTTTGCAGCACGCTTCCTTGCTTATCTCTTAGATAAAGGACAAAGATCACGCCCTGGCTTCTATAGCGAAGGAGGTGAGGTTTCTTAATGGTAAAATTGTCTGTGACTGTGCCAAGCCGACCTTTATAAGTTGGGGCTGCGAACCTTATTGCCAATTGATCGAAACAGATGAGACGCTTTTTATCACCATCTATCCTGCTGCATTGCTGAAGGGCTTTGCCAGGATTGATGTGTTTTTTAGAAGACGCGTCTTTCGCATTTTCTCCTGTTTCACTCGTTTCTCCGGCAAAGACTTGCCCTAAGCTTAAAGCCAACACAACAAAAAGACCGAAACACAGCTTACCAATTATGCGGACAACCAACACATCCCTCCATGAAGGCTCCTTGGAAAATCGCAAAGGTTATTTTTGTGCCTTCCATGCGGGCATTTGCGAGATTTGCATAATAGAGTTTGGTTTCGCTGAAATTCGCATTAATGATTTTTGCGCCAACAAAGATCGATTTATATGCCTTTACGGCTTCGAAATTCGAGGCTGTTAAATCTGCGTAGCTCATATCTGCACTGGCTGTTCGCGAAAATTCTAAATTCGCACCGCGTAAACTTGCAGCTACAAGTTTGGTTTTAATTAATTTGCTCACCCGCAAATCAGCTGATTCTAAATCTGCACCAGAAAGATCTGCGCCGGTTAGATTAATGCCGCGCATGTCTGCTCTTACGAACTTTGCGCCTCGTAGGTCGGCGCCAGCAAGATTGGCTTGAGCTAGATCAGCGTGTCTAAAGTCGGCATTGTGGCAAACGGTTTTTGGCTTAATCTCACAGCCTTTGATAATCCATGGCGTGGGGCGCGGTTCTTTTTCGTTTACAATTTTTTTATAAGCATTTGATGGGGAAACTGCGAGGAAAGCACCTGCTGCCATACTTAGCAAAAGTGCTGGCAGCATCACTCTCATACTCTTTCTCAAGCGATGGGCTCTTCGTTGATTGTGTGTTTTAAAAATACGCGTCATTTAAACGCTCCATTTCTTTACAGGATACTTTGTTGGGGAACATGTGAGAGTTGGCGAAAGAGATTTTCGCCAACTCAAATTTTCAAGAAACGCCTATATTGGGAAGGGAGGCTTTTAGATCCTCACCAAAGTGAAACACTTTGATGAGGATCTAAATTCATTGCTGAATTTTCTTGAATTTTGCTGTTTGAAACATCAACATATTTTGAAAATATGGAGACTTATTTCGCTGCAAGCTCTTTTGGCAATTCAAACACCCAGAATGAGCCACCTTGTGATACAGGCTTTGTTAGGTCTGCGATGTCACCACCCCATAGCGGTACTGCACCACCATAACCTGAACCAATACCGATATACTGCTTGCCGTCCATTTCCCATGTGATTGGGATAGACACAACGCCTGAACCTGTTTGGAACTTCCAAAGCTCTTTACCTGTTTTAGCGTTAAATGCTTTCACAAAGCCGTCACTTGTGCCTGTGAAGACCAAGCCACCTTTTGTTGACAATGTACCAGACCAAAGAGGTAGTTTCTCTTTTGCGGTCCATACAATTTTACCTGTCATAGGTTCAATGGCTGTTAGCGCACCGATGTGAGTGTCGAATTGCTTGCGAATGCGGAAGCCCTGGCCAAGATAAGCAGCACCTTTTTTATAAGTGATGTTTTCTGTCCAATAATCTTCTGTCCAGTGGTTTGCACCGATGTAGAACAGGCCTGTTTCTGGGTTGTAAGACATTGGGTTCCAGTTTTTACCACCCAAGAAGTTTGGTGTGACCTGGATTTTCTTGCCTTGCTTTTTCCCTGGTTCAGGCATTGGTGGGCGTTGTCCTTCGACTTCGATTGGTTTACCTGTTTTCAGATCAAAACCTTTTGCCCATGAGATATCTGGAACAAATGGGTGAGCGGCTACAAGTGAAAGTGGACGATTAATTTTACCACCACGCTTGGTTAGCTTTTCTTGGTCTGTGACAAAGAAGAACCCGTTACGGTCTGCGTGTGCGCCGTATTTTTTACCGTCTTTTTCAAACAGTACGATTTCGTTGTTGCCTGAGAAATCCCACGCATCGTTTGGTGTATGTTGATAGAAACCAACCATGTCACCTGTTGTCGGATCAACATAAGCTTGACCTGAAGTGTAGAGACTTTCCCAATTTCTTGGATCGTCACCTTTTTTAGTCCGCTTCCATGTGTTCCAAGGAGCTGGGTTACCAGTTCCAACTACGATTGTGTTTGATTCAACATCAAAGGTAGGTGTTTGCCATGGGGCACCGCCACCGTGGCTCCATGCTTCAACTTTACCGGTGTTTTTATAATCACCTTCTGGCCAAGATGGAGCTTTTTTACTCCCCGTGTAGGTTGATGGCTTGCCGTTTAAACGACCTTGATGGCCTTCAACAAACGCACGCATCCAAAGCTCTTTACCTGTCATTGGGTCTCTTGCGAACAAGCGGCCAACAACACCAAATTCATCACCTGATGAACCATGGATCAGCATAACTTTGCCAGATTTTTTGTCTTTGATGATAAAAGGTGCACCGGTCATTGTGTAACCAGCTTCGTGGTCACCAAATTTTTCTTTCCAGACAACTTTACCTGTCTTTTTATTCAATGCCACAACAGAAGCATCAAGAAGACCCATGTAAACCATGTCACCATAGATGGCTGCACCACGGTTTACAACATCGCAACAAGGGCGAATGCCTTCAGGTAACCTGGCTGAATATTGCCAAAGTTTCTTGCCTGTTTTCACATCTAACGCAAACATGCGTGAATATGAACCAGTGACATAGATAACGCCATTATGAACAAGCGCTTGGCTTTCTTGGCCACGTTGCTTTTCATCACCAAATGAGAAAGACCATTTTGGTGTTAGGCGACCAACATTATCTGAATTGATTTGATCTAGAGTGCTCCAACGTTGAGCTTTTAGACCCAAACCATAAGAGAGAACATCGCCATTTGTTTTATGATCATTTAGTAGATCTTCCCAAGTGACTTTGCTTCCGCCAGCAGTAGCTGAACTAGAACTGGCCAGTGCTAATGCGCCGGCAGCTACTAGTGTTTTTGCCAGGGTTTTACCCGGCGTTTTATTCCTAGAGTGATTATACATTCTTTTCCTCCCACTCAGTTAAGTAGAATGAAAAAGATAGGCCGCTGCGCTTGAGAAAATACTGACTGTTTTGTAAGAATTCGGTAAGTATTGGAATCTATTAGTTCTAGTTTTTTGCGCATTTTATTATAATATCATGATATGCTCAGTAATAACTTATCACCTTATTATACAACTCTCATTTTATTTTAATAATTGCTTTGTTTGAGATGAATACTCTTTTGGTGCTCCCTCAGCTTTATTGTTTTTCTTGGGTGCATCCTTAAAGAATAAAGTCCTAATTGGTCGATAAGATTTTTTCTCAGGGTTATTCAATGAGCTATAGCGTATGGCCCTCTAAGGGGCCGTTCTAGCGACTATGTTCTTCAGCCCGCGGAGGGCTGAACTCCTTCTTTATATAGCCGGGAATTCTTTTTGCTACTTTTGAGAGATTTAGATTTGATCTTTGATCATCAATTTAAAACCAATGCCGCGAACAGTTCTGATTTCAACTTCGTCTGACACAGCATCAATTTTTTTGCGTAAGTAACCCACATATACATCAACAGCGTTTGAGGTTATATCAGAAGATGGCCCCCAAGCATTTTCGATGATCCGTTCACGGCTTACTGTTTTGCCAGCATAGCGCATCAAATATTCGAGAAGAGCAAACTCTCTTTGTGTAAGATCTAGAACCTGGTCACTCACGCGCGCCTCGTGGGCTGCCAGATTTAAAATGATGGGACCAATATTCATTTCTTCACCATCAATATTCGAGTTACTGCGTCGTTGCATCACTTTAATGCGTGCTAGCAGTTCTTCAAATGCAAATGGTTTGGTCAGATAATCATCTGCACCAACTTCAAAACCGGAAAGTTTTTCTTCAATACTGTCTTTTGCAGTTAGCATGCAGATGGGTGTTGAGACGCCTTGACCTCGCAAAGTTTTACAGACATTGCGACCGTCCATATCTGGTAACATAAGGTCGAGAATTATCGCATCATATTGATAGGAACGTAGGTAAGCTAAGGCCTCTTCACCTGTTGCTGTCCATTGAACTCTCATGCCTTCTAATGTAAGACCTCGCTCGACAAAACGAGCAATGCCCACATCATCTTCGACTAATAATACATTCATTATATTAGCTCTACCTCTATGTTCATAATGGCGCCTGTATTCTGGCTATCCATTTGCTTTGTTATGTTCTGACTATCTGTGTACTCGGCTGTGTTGTTGACATTTTCGGGACTTTTAACATTTTCTGCCCAAATCGAACCGTTGTGTCCTGTAATTATCCAGTGTGCGATAGCAAGGCCTAGGCCTGTTCCTTCTCTTTTCTGACCTTCTTTTGCCTGATAATATCTTTCAAACAAATGATCTAAAGCCTCTTCCTCAATTCCCGGGCCTTGATCAATGACCTGGATCAAAGCTTTATCTGTTTTTTCTTCAATATTAATAATGATAGTATCATTTGGTTTAGAAAATTTTACGGCATTGTCTATCAGCACCAAAATGCCTTGACGAAACCAGCTTTCATCTAATTTCGCCACAAGGTCGTCTGATGGAGCTGTGAACTCCAGCTCTACATCATTGGCCCTAGCATAGGCTTCTGCATTCGCAACGGCTTCTTCAACAATTTCGTTTAACACTGCCTCTTTCAAATCAAGTTTAATCTCACCATCGTCTGATCGCGCTAGATTTAGAAGGTCGTTCAAACGGCGCCTTAAAAAACCTCCATTGGCAACTATGCGCCCCATAGCTTTTTTCAAATCTTCTAAAGTTGCCCTGCTTGAACGCAGACTAACTTCAGCCTCACCTAATAAAACTGTCACCGGCGTTCTCAGTTCATGACTGACATTTGAAAAAAACTTTCTCCTCGTCTCATCTATTTGGCGCAAACGGCTGTTTGTATCCTCTAATTCTTTTGTTCGCTCAACCACGGCGCTTTCTAGTCTTTCATTTGCTGAACGCAACAGGTTTTGCTGGTTCTCCAGCTGTCCGGCCATTTTGTTAAATCGATTAGCAACAAGACCAAACTCATCTTCTCTTGGTAACTCTATGCGATATGACAACTCACCAGCACCGACTTTATCGGCACCAGTTGCCAGGATTTGTACTGGACCAACAATCAATCTGGATAAAAACACACCCAAACCAATGACACCAATAGTCGTGAGCAATGCAAGAGCACCAGCTGTATAGGTAATCGCTTTCGTAAGGCCAACGATTTCTGCTTTCACTTCTTCGACTTCTTTTTGCTCGTCTTTAACGATGTCCCTGACGACCTGACTTAGTTTTTTATCATTGCCCTCAACAACATTTGTAAAAAAAGACCGAACCGCGTTTGCACTATCCAAAGAATTGCGTTTTTTGTTTTCATGAGTAGAGGCCAAATGCATACGAATAAACACTGAGGCGATTTGTATGGCTGTGTCTACTTCTGCTTCAATGTCATCATCGACCCCGGTTTTTTGAACAAATTCTCTTTCATTTTCAATCGATTCTTGTAGATCTCCTAATTGCTGCGTGATCAACTGCGGTGTTACTTCAATTAGTTTATCGCGGTTTTGAAAATTTACTGAATTGGCAATTTCTAACAATAGATACTGATTAATTTTCGATTCTATCTCTGACACTTTTGATAGCTGCCCATAGGAATGATTTGCTCGTTCCAAATAATGAGCTGACCGCTGCAAACCCCAAATTGAAGACGCAACTGATAGACCTAAAATAGCTATGACTAAAAAGAGACCTGTATATAGACTGTACCTAATGGTCGAGGGAAATTCTGCTTGGGTCATATTATATTTTTCGTCGCAAGCTTTGCTGACGTCCTTAAACTCATTCTCACCTTACTAAACAGCGTTTAGATTGGTTAATTCTTTATTGATTTTTATTATAGCTTAACCGATTGGAGCTTTTTGAAATTTAAACTGATCATTCTTAATTTTATGCTTGCTATAGTTTATTAATGTTCCTTTGGTCGACTTAGTTCTCTTTCTCATTCATATAGTTTTCTCATATATCTACTTCCTATAGAGACAAGTTAAAATGTGAAAGTCCTGAGAAAATTGAATTTTTCGGCCCTCTGCTTCTTTCTAATTCAGCTCTCACCCCTCATTTTTTACGATAAAGCAAGACCATTGGCCTTTTTTCTTAGTTTTATTGCCGCCTTTTGCCCTTAATCTGTTGATATTCTGTGTCTTAAGGCCCAAATCATGACTATTGCGGATCTCTAGGGGTAGTATCATTAGACAGCTTTGCTTAAATTTATCCGATAGATAAATCTTTTTTGGATTTATATATTGATCTATTTTTTATATTTATAGCTTGTTGGCAATTGTCTATAATGAATGAAGCCTATAATTTCTTCTATGATCTTTTTAAGATGTGATTTTTTAACTCTGGACTTATGAAATGCAAAACCAATGGTATATTGCCAGAGATGGCAAGCAATATGGCCCCGTCACAGATGCTGATCTCACGCAACTTGTGCAAAAAAGAGAATTGCTAGATGGTGATTTTTTATGGCGTCAGGGATTTGACAATTGGTTGCCTGTAGCTCAAGTGCCAGAAGTGCGTGATCTAAACCAACAGATTTCTCAATCGGATGCCCCGCAACCACAACAGACAATTCAACCTACATCACAAGATGGGTACTCAGGAGATCAACTGGCTGACAATGCCGGTGCACCACAGCCTCGTATGATGGCAGATTCTGCCTTAGAGTCTCAGACTAACCCTCGGTCTGAACCAGATTTAACCAATCAATCATTAGCAAGTGTCGCCAACCAATACCCAGCTTTGCATGAAAGTGAAACGAACCAATTTGAACAGAGGCATGATGTTCAAGATCTCATAGAAGAAGATGATGATCCCTTTCTAAAGAATTCTAACAGCTCTTTTCAAAAAGCTGATCAACAAATTGGTGTCGATCAAAGTGGTTTTCATAAAAATAGTTTACTAGGGGCATCAGCAAAGCCTGACCAGCAAGTGCTTGAGACACAAACACAAGATACGCGATCACTTGATACTCAGGCAACTGACACTCATCCCTTAAATTCTCAACCTCTTGGCATGGCTACCAGAGATATGTCATCTCAATTTCAGGGCAATCCTCAGTTCTCAGCAGAGCAACCGGGTACAGAAACTAGACTAGATAATGAAGCTGGACTTAGCCATATGAATGCTGGGCACTTGCGTTCTGGAGGTCAGAATAATCCAGACGTTCACACTGGTAACCATAATGGCATGCATAACGAACATCCTGTAAAACAAAAATCTGGTTTTTCATGGCCCTTAGGTGTTGGAATTGGGGTTGCTGTTCTTTTTATTCTGGTCATAGCCCTGACCTTCGCTCTTCCCTATATTGTTCCGCCAGAAACAATTAAGCGACAAATCTCATCCGCTCTTAAAGAGAAGACTGGTCGTGAAATCACGTTTAAGGGCAAGATTTCATATCGCTTTTTTCCAAGTTTCGGTATTGATCTGAATAACATTATTATTCACAACCCCCCTTCTATTAAGGGACCAAACTTTCTTCAATTGGGACGCTTACAAGCCGATTTAAAACTCTTCCCGCTTTTGAGCAAACGTGTTGAGATTGGACGCATTGTCATGCATCGTCCTGAAGTTGCGCTGATTAAAGACAGCCGTGGCCGCGTGAACTATGAATTCAAAACGGCAGCCCTTTCTCCCTCACAATTCAAAACAACTTTGTTGCGGTCTCTTGGTGTTAAACATTTAAGCAATGGTTCTTACAACTCTTCTATTGGTAAAACTTCTTCCGGATTTAAAATTGCTCAGGCGGAAACTCTCGATACCAGCGATATCATTGCCAGAACCCTTGAAAAACTGGAGCAAGAAGAAGCTGAAGCGCAAAACTCTGAAGACGCAAATACTTCTGAAGAAAAAGACACTTCTGCTACTGAAGATCCAAAAGGCCCATCTGTGAATGAAGGTGAACTTGAAGATGTTCAAAAGAAAAATATACAAAAGACAGGGCTCAATACAGACATCATCATTGGTGAAATCGAGATTGTAAATGGCGCGGTTAAGGTGATTGATCAGAAAGAAAACTCTGAAACAATGATCCGTGCGATTAATCTTTCTGTGCAAGCTCCAGACTTGAAAAAAGATGTCGTAGCTAAAGGAACTCTTCGTTATTTAGAAGACCGTATTAATTTAGCCGCAAATATATCAACTTTAGGCCCTTTACTAAAGGGCGATGAAGTCGATACCAGGCTCACTCTTAATTCAGATCGTTTTGAAGGCAAGTTTGATGGGAAGGTTAGCTTTGCTGACAAGGTTGCCTTCAAAGGTAATACGGATGTTCAAACATATTCTTTGCAAAACCTTTTAAGCTGGCTTGGGGTTGATGTTCCAAAACGCGGCTATGGCGGAGCTTATATTCGCGGGAAATTGTCTGGAACGCCTGATGTCTTCCAACTAACGAGTGCCACGATTAAAGTTGATAACAACGTTTTAATCGGTGCACTTCGTTTGCGTCCAAATGAAACTCGCCCTAAAATTGAAGCCCAGCTTAGCACTGACCTTCTAGACTTCTCACCTTATATGCAGCAGCAAGCGTCTATTGAACATAAGCTGATTGATGGCATAACAGGCCCTCGTAAAACAGCTGTCGCTGCTTGGAAATCTGACAAAATTGATGTGAGTTTTTTGAAGGCGTTTGATGCTGTTGTGCAGCTTACTGCCAGTCGTTTGATTTTTCAAAAACACCGACTTGAAAAAGCCAAAGTTGGTTTGAAGGTGAATGCAGGTTTGTTAACCGCGCAACTGCCTACATTTGCCCTCTATGGCGGCACAGGTTCCTTGAATGTCAGCCTTAATGGGGCAAAGGCACGCCCAACTTTAAAAGGGCGCATCGGCCTGAAGCAAATCCAAGTTCAACCTCTTTTGAAGAACGCTGCTGACTTACCGTGGCTTTCAGGAGTTGGTAATGTTGACTTGGACATTGTGAGCTCTGGTAATACAGAGAGACAACTTATCTCGGCACTAAATGGTACCGGACGTATTACACTTTCTGACGGCGCGATTGAAGGTGTGAATATTCCAGGTATGATCCGCAATGTTCAATCTGGTAAATTGCTTGACACTGCATCGAAGCCCACTGAAAAAACTGACTTTAGTGACCTCAATGCCAGCTTTGTTATTAATCGCGGTGTTGTTGAGAATAAAGACCTTCTGATGAAGGGGCCACTATTGCGCATGACGGGTAAAGGCATACTTAACTTACCTACCGAGCAGATTGATTACGGCCTACAGCCTAAGCTAGTAAACTCACTTGCGGGACAAGGTGGCAATGCAGCCCTTGCTGGCATTAACATTCCAATTCGTGTTAAGGGGCCGATGGCCAACCCTAAATTTATTCCTGACGCTGCAGGCCTATTGGAAAATAACGGTGAGGCCATTAACAACACCGTAAAATCCGTTAAGAATGCTGTTAAAAAACTAAAGAAGAAGAAAATTTCCAGTGAGGAAATGAAGGGTCTTCTCAATGGTTTGATTGATGGCAAACAAGAAGGCGGCAATTTACTTGATGGTATTTTAAATTAGTTGTTTTAGTGGCGCTTCAGGTTGCCCGCTCTTTTAAAGCTCCTTTAGTTGCCCACCAGCAACCGTCGCAGTAACCGCGCTTTTTTTCTCTCACGGCTATTCCATGAGCTGAAGCTCATGGGCCTACGAGGTGCGGCACTCGCGCCGGACGCCCCTGGCGTCATGTCCCTCAGCCCGAAAAGGGCTGAGCTCCTTCTTTGTGAAGCTTTATCTGTGCTTGCAAAACTCCGCTCAGGCTGATCTTTTCTCTCTAACGGCTATTTCTTTTTTAGTGATGCTTTAGGTTGCCCACAAGCAAGCAACCGCGCTGCTAAAGCGCTTGGGCCTCCGAGAAGCGGTGCTAGGCACCGGACGCCGCTGGTGTCATGTCCCTCAGCCCGAAAAGGGCTGAGCTCCTTCTTTGTGAAGCTTTATCTATGCTTGCAAAACTCCGCTCAGGCTGATCTTTTTTCTCTCACGGCTATTTCTTTTTTAGTGACGCTTTAGGTTGCCCACAAGCAAGCAACCGCGCTGCTAAAGCGCTTGGGCCTACGAGAAGCGGTGCTAGGCACCGGACGCCGCTGGTGTCATGTCCGCGCTCTGAAGTAGCGCTTCCTTCTTAGTAATGTAAACTAATTATTTTTCTCCCATGTCTCTCTGCCCGACTTGGGGGCCAAGCTTCTTCTTCGATTTGATAGCAATAGATGGTTGTATTGGTTATAGACCGATTGGGATTGCTGCCTTCTTTTATTATTTTAATGGTATAGTTCGGCTTTATTTGATAAAGCATTGTTTTTCACTCATTCAAGGAAGTATTTCATGGCTGCACGTGCGCCTAAGGTTGGGTTTGTTAGTTTGGGGTGTCCGAAGGCGCTTGTTGATTCTGAGCGGATTTTGACTAAGCTTCGCTCAAACGGTTATGAAGTTTCTCCGTCTTATGATGGGGCTGATGTGGTCGTTGTGAACACGTGCGGTTTTATTGATAGTGCGCGCGAAGAAAGCTTTGGTGCCATCGCAGAGGCGATGAATGAAAACGGCAAGGTGATTGTCACTGGTTGTTTGGCTGGTGAAGCTGACACCATTAAAGGCACTCACCCTAATATTCTCGCCATCACCGGCCCGCAGCAATATGAAAATGTTGTCAGCGAAGTGCAAAATGCTGTGCCGATTGAGGCGAATCCGCATTTAGATTTGGTGCCTGAGGAAGGCATCAAACTCACGCCTCGGCATTATTCTTATTTGAAAATCTCCGAAGGGTGCAATCATAAATGTCAGTTTTGCATCATCCCGTCTATTCGCGGACCTCTTGCGAGCCGGCCCATTCATAAAGTCTTGCGCGAAGCTGAACGGTTGGTTGAAGCCGGGTGCCAAGAGCTGCTTGTTATTGCACAAGATACAAGCGCTTATGGTCTTGACCTCAAATATAAAGAAGAGGTCTGGAAAGATGAAAGTATCGCCACGCGCTTCTTTGAACTTTGCAAGGGGCTTGGTGAACTTGGTGTGTGGAACCGGCTTCATTATGTATACCCTTATCCTCACGTTGATGAGGTAATTCCCTTTATGGCTGAAGGCAAAATCTTGCCTTACCTTGACATTCCTTTGCAGCATGCCAGCCCATCTGTTTTGAAAAATATGCGCCGCCCGGCGTTTCAGGAAAAGACACTTGATCGCCTGGATAACTGGCGCAACATCTGCCCAGACATTGCTGTGCGATCGACTTTTATTGTTGGCTTTCCTGGTGAGACAGAAGACGATTTTCAAATCTTGCTTGATTGGCTGGACCGGGCTGAGTTGAACCGCGTTGGTTGTTTCAAATATGAAAATGTTGAGGGCGCGCGCTCAAATTCCCTTGATGGTCATGTGCCTGAGGAGCTCAAAGAAGAACGCTGGCACCGCTTCATGGCAAAGGCTCAAGAAGTAAGCACCCGTGTGCTTGCGACCCGTGTTGGCCGTGAGATTGATGTGGTGATTGACGAGGTTGATGAAGAGGGTGCAATTGGTCGTTCACAATGGGATGCCCCTGAGATTGATGGCTGTGTTTTCCTCAATGGTGAAACAGAGCTTGCAGCCGGTGACCGGGTGAAAGTAAAAGTCACGAACTCAGATGAGTATGATCTATGGGGTGAGTTAAGCCACTAAGGGTTAGCCACATTTTATTTCTATATCTGATCTCGGCAATGTCTGATAAGGTCGGAGTAAATAAGAATTAATATGATGAGACCTCATGACAAAGAAAAGCCTGTATTTTCTCTTATTAAATCTTGGACATTTTCTTGATCACTTGTTCATGTTGATTTTTGCCACTGTGGCAGCTCTTGCTCTTCATCGTGAGTGGGGTGTCAGCTATGGGGATTTGTTAAATTTCGCGACGCCTGGTTTTATCGCTTTTGGCATTTTCTCTCTTCCCTCCGGTTGGCTTGGAGATAAGTGGTGCCGTGATGGCATGATGGTTGTTTTCTTTATTGGTATTGGCCTAGCCTCCATTGCAACTTCTTATGCCAGCTCTCCTTTTGAAGTCGGACTTGGTCTTTTTATCATTGGTACTTTTGCTTCCATTTATCACCCTGTTGGACTTGCTCTTGTTTCTATTCATTGGAAAAACACTGGCATGCGTCTTGCTGCAAATGGTGTATGGGGGAATATGGGAGTTGGTAGTGCAGCCCTTTTAACGGGCTATATGATTGACACCACCGGCTGGCGAATGGCCTTTTTCATTCCTGGCTGTTTTTCTTTTTTTTGCGGAATTGTTTACCTTCTTCTTAGACATCAAACAATTGCAGACTCTACATTTTCTAGAGACAACTCTTCCTTTTCCGCAGATGAAACGCGCAAGTCATTCTTCGAAGCTCTAAAACAACACCCTCTATTGATACGCATTTTTTCAATCGTTTTCATTACGACTATACTGATAAATATTTTATTCCAATCGACATCTTTTTCTTTGCCTAAAATTTTCGACGAACGTATTCAAGGCTTTGCTAAAAACTCTCTTGATTGGTTTCAACTTGATCAACTTTCGGGGCAGGCGGATGTCGCGACAATGATTGGCGTGCTTGCTTTCATCGTATTTACCATCGCTTCTTTTGGTCAGCTGATTGTTGGTTACTCTCTTGATAAATATGGACCGCGGGCAGTGTTTATGTTTTTAGCTGCGCTTCAACTTGTTTGCTTTGCTCTTATGCCTGGCCTTCAAGATGAATGGGCATTTATCATCGCTCTTGGGTTTATGCTTGGTGCGTTTGGGCAGATTCCTATAAATGACTTTATTTTGAGTAGAATTGTCAGCAGTGAATACAGGGCACGGATTTATGGTGTCCAGTTCGTCGTCGGATTTACAGCTCTTGCAATCACGCTACCCTTTATCTCGATTGTTTATGAAGGCTCTGGCTTTGACACGCTCTTTAAAATTTTAGCGGGCATAGCGTTCCTTACAATAGCAGTACTCTACTTTTTCCCAAAGAGACTACCGGATGATGTTATCGAATAAAGATTTAAGGTTTTACACTTGAATCAGTCTCTGTGCTTTCTATAAGTTCGCCGAGTTTGTCGTCTGTCTCTTCTGCTTTCGCCACCGCTTTTCTCACTGGCAGTTCAATTTCTTCATTAAGCTGACGTGCTTTTAGAAGTGGTGGATCGCCGGCCTTTAGAACCACGCGACATGCTTTCGGCATCCAATTAAGGTCTTTCACTCTTGGTTTTTTAGGTGGGCCTTTAGGTTTCTTTTTTGGTTTTACAGGGCGAGTTAAGAGTTTGAACCAATAATCAAGTGGTTTGCCACAACCATCGCCAGCTGGTGTTCCGCCCTGTGCCTTACAGGAAGGTTCCGTGCATTTCAGACGGATATGCATGTGATAATGATGCCCCCACCAAGGACGCACTTTTCTAAGCCAATCACGATCATCTCCAGCGGCTTCACACAGAGCTTTTTTAATGGCCGGGTGAACCAACACTCTTTGAACCGCTTTAAACTGTGTTGCTCTCTTAATGACTTTAACATGGTTTTCAGTCCAGACATTCGGATTTACTGCAAGCCTTGTTTTATCAAGCATGGAAACAGCTGAAATCTCTTCACGCTCTTTATAGGTCATGCGTTTGTCTGGCATTTCATTTAACCAGATGTCTGCGTCCAAACCCATTTGGTGACTGCGATGTCCAGAAAGCATCGGTCCACCACGAGGTTGAGACAGATCTCCAACTAATATGCCGTTCCAGCCATCTTCTTCTTTTACTTTTTTTGCAAATTCTTCGATGAATTTGATGAGTACAGGGTGGCCCCAGTTTCTATTCCTAGATAAACGCATTGCTTGCCAGGCTTCGCCGTTCACAGCTAACGGCTGACCACCTGACAAACACCCTCTTGTGTAATAGCCAATGGCTTTGGCTTTTAAGTCGGCCCCTTTTAGAACAAAGCCAAAGAGTTTTTTGGCCGCGATCGGTTTAGCTTTTTCTTGTTTCTTTTCTGGGACTTTTTCTTTTTTAACGGCTTCTGCATTCACTAAAGATGTGCACGCTAAGCTTATGAAAAGCATACCAATCAAGCGTTTTATCATTGGTCAAACTCCCTCTTTAAAACATGTACAACCAGTATATCACTTTTTGGATCCTGCACAGGCTTTAGCAAATCATCTTGTTAGATCTAGCAAATTTCAGAAAATCGTGCTATAGTTTTAACTCTTGATTAGGTGGGGCGCCTCGTTTCGCAGATCATTAAATTTATAGCATTGAACAGAAGGCGCCCACCTTTTTTATCTCTCACGGCTATTTCAATCGCTAGTCGCGCTTGAGCCTCCGAGGGGCGGCGCTCACGCCGGGCAGCTAAGCTGCCATGTCCCATTGCCCGAAAAGGGTAATGCTCCTTCTTCATAAGGTCAGTTTTTTATTTTACCTCTCAGGCTATTGCTTTTTTCGCTTCAGGTTGCCCACTATGCATCCGCGCTGCCTGTAACAGCAGGCCTACGAGGTGCGGCGCTTGCGCCGGGCTACGCTGGCGCTTCGTCATGTCCTGACGCTGAAGTAGCGTCACTCCTTTTTCTCTCTCTCGCGGCTATTCTGCTGCTGTAGCAGCAGGCCTACGAGGTGCGGCGCTTACGCCGGGCTTCGCCATGTCCTGACGCTCAAGTAGCGTCACTCCTTTTTCGTTTTTCTCTCTCGCGGCTATTCTGCTGCTGAAGCAGCAGGCCTACGAGGTGCGGCGCTTGCGCCGGGCTACGCTGGCGCTTCGTCATGTCCTGACGCTGAAGTAGCGTCACTCCTTTTTCGTATGGTGAGTTTTTTGCACCACGATTAGAAAAACTAGTTTTACAGTTTTTCTTTTTCTTCTCGCACTTTTATATCGCTTAGGATTTTGTCAATGAGTAGGCATGTTCGTTTGTGTAGGTCTGAGCCTTTTGTGTAGTCGGCTTCTGCATAGAAATCGACGCGGCCGACAGAGAAAAGTTCTTTGCAAATTTTAGCTGATTTAGCTTTTGGATAAACCGCCATGGCAAAGCCTTTATTTTGTCTCGTCACGGCCATTGATGGCACATCTGTTTCTCCGTCGCCAAAATAAATCATTTGAGAAAACGGAATGGGGCGCTCTTGTTCTGGCATGTGTGAATTGATGGATTTGTTCACATCTTCAACGCCTTTGTTAATCCGGAAGAGATATTGAGTTTTTGATGTATCTGAAATCACTCGTTTTGGATAAGGGAGTTCATACGCATCAAAGAAATATTCGGACGCAAAGACATTATGGAAGCGATCATAAATTTTGGTACCTTCGATGATTTCTTTTAACCCCGAGGAAATAAGATAATGCCGCACATTTACAGCATCGCTGGATTGTTTTTTGACATAAGATTCAATCAGATCGAACCATTTTTCAACGCCGGGGCAAAACTCAACATCCTTGCCTTGGCTTACAAGGTCATCTCTTAAAATATGGACGCCTTTTTCTTTGGCCTTTTTATACATCAGGTGCATGTAGGTGATGAGGGGCTCAGCTTCGCGCTCAATGGATAGTTTCGCCACCTCAGTCCAGAATTTTTTGGCCTGCATACCGATCTTGGGAAGAAACGCATATTCTTGCATGTTCTTAGGGCTTAAAGTGCCGTCAAAATCATAGATCAAAGCGATGGTGTTTTTACTTTGCTCTTGGACTTGCTTTGATTTTTTTGCTGATGCTGGTTTTCTTGAACGAGGGGCTCGTTTTGTTTTTGTGTTTTTTTCCATAGTTCAGACCTTCTATCAATTACGCCGTTACCCAGCAATATAATTTAACTAGCTTTTCAGGTTCTACATGTTCATAATGTTTGAATACTGTTTATTATCATGCTTGGTCTTTGCTTTGGTGTTTTCATGTACAGATTTGCGTTTTTTTCTTGTTTTTATTTCTTGATAGTCTGCAACTTGAGCGGATGTGCAACTCTTAGCAAGGATCAATGTAAAGTAGGTGACTGGCGCGCCATTGGCAAGGCCGATGGCCAACTAGGATACTTGCTTACCTACTTTGAAAAACATAAATCCGCCTGTCTTGATCATAAAATCAAAGCGAACAAGGCTCACTATATTCAAGGTCGCGCTGAGGGATTACAATCTTATTGTAAAATTCAACATCAAATAGACCTTGGCATCAGAGGGAAACGCTACAGCCCTGTTTGCTCTGGTAGTGTTGTTCCTCTTCTCAAAGAGGGCAATCAACTCGGGTACAAAGTTTATACTGTCAAGAATGACCATGATAATACCTTACATCAAATTAGTGAGGTTCGGTCTCAATTGCGGTCTAAAAATATAAAAAAATCTGAGGTCACACGATTAGAGGCTGAAGAAATCCGGTTACAAGACCAGGAACAAAGGCTTAGAAATGAAATCGAGCGTTTAAAAACTAACGGGGCGAGGGCCCTTACTGCAAAGGCACGCGCGTTTTACAAAAGAAGTTAGTCCCCATAATTAAGGTTCTAACTCAAAAAAAACCTTCCTCTTTAATCATATCATTTTCAACTTGAAAAATTATCCCCCTCATTTTGTGATATACTCATAAAATCATGGCCTGATTATCAACAGGTCATTCATGTCAAACGGTTGGTTTTTATGAAGCTCCATGATTAATTAGCCGAGATATTACCAAGATTGGCTTGGTATTCTTTTTCTAACTTAGGATGTGAGTTGTGAAGTTTAGAGTTTTAGGTTTTCTTTTTGTTTTTACATTTCTTTTTGGCACTCATAGTGCTGTTTTTTCTAATGAGGGCCAAGCGGCTAATATTGTGGCTAAGGTTGATGTTTCTCAGCAAGTGATGCGGGTTTATGTGAACGGGAAGCGTTATTATACGTGGCGCGTTTCTACCGGTCGTCGTGGCTATCATACACCGCGTGGGTCATACCGCCCGACTTTCCTGAAGCGCATGCATTATTCAAGCAAATATAATAACTCGCCAATGCCTTGGTCTATCTTTTTTAAAGGTGGATATGCGGTTCATGGCACCAATTATATTAAACGTCTCGGCCGTCCGGCCTCTCATGGCTGTATCCGCCTGCATCCTGCAGCTGCGCGAGAATTGTTTAATTTAATCAAACGCAATCGTGGCCGTTCTCGAATTGTGATTAAAAACTAAGATTTTTATTTCGCTGGTGCTACATGCACCAGCGAAACGCTCTTTTTAATTCAGCTACAGCGTCTTTTTCAAACCATTTACCGTGAGCAATGATTATTTTTTCTGGTTGCCAGTTTATCATTTGCTCGACCGCTTTTCTCAACTCTTTATGATTGCCGAAAAATGTATAGCGCATGTCTATGGGTGTTTTGCCATCTGGGTCGATGATGCCAGCGAACTTTCCTAAAACGCGAAACCAAAACGGGATTTTTTTGCTCTCAAAATTTTCGATCAAATCAGTGAGAATAAGCGTTTTGCTTTTTTTGTGAAAGAACACGACTTCTTGATGTGCCTTACTGCCTTTGGCAATCAGTTGGTCTATTTCTTTTTCCCAAATAGGTTCAGCGCCATCCTGCAAGTCATGATCAAACGATAGATCAACCTTATATTCTTTGGCTCGTTCTCTCACCTTCGGAGAGGCCCAGGCGACTGTATCTTCGAACGCTTTCGCCCATTCAGGAATATAGGCATAGTGAATCCAATTTGGTGAAACCAAATGTTTCACCTTGCCCAATTTTTCAACTTGTTCTTTCAAATCTTTCGTCAGGGCAATAGGAGAATGACAGAATAAATCACCATTTTCTAATCTGATGATCGTCATTCGCGTCGTATAAGGCGCTCCATAAAAGCTGATCACCTCGCCATCAACAATCCAAATGTCTTCACCTACTGGTTTTAGCTCATAGATGGGTGTGTATAGATTGGTCATTCTTAGTGCTCCTTCAGGTTGCCCACAAGCAACCGTCGCATGTGCTCCTTCAGATTGTCCACAAGCAACCGTCGCAAGTGCTCTTCGGACTGCCTGCTTACCTTTGCTTCAGGAATATTCAGATACTTGAAAGCATCTGGCCTACGTTGTGCGGCGCAACGCGCCGGACGCCCCTGGCGTCATGTCCCCCAGCCGGAAAAGGCTGGGCTCCTTCTTCGTATGAATAGATTTTTGCTTTTTTGTGGCGTTCCTTAAATCATCATCAGCAACCGTCGTTTTTTTACTCGCGGTTATCTAACTGTGAGAAAGCATCTGGCCGAGGTTATACTGCTTTTTTATGATCGGATTTTTAGAATTCATAATGATATGGTCACAGCCTAAAGAGCACTGAGCTCTTTCTTCTTATTGAGAAGTTTTATCGTGTAATTGATAAGTCTGTTTAGTGCCAAGGGCGAAACTCGTCTTAAAATTGACTTATAAATTTATCAATTTAAAACGCTGGATAAGTTTTATAAGGCACTGACATAGATAGAAAAAAGGCTAGATATGTCAGCCTCTTAAATAAATTTTATGAAAGACCGTGGGGAGACTGCTTTTGACTGAATTGAGGAAACAGTTAGAGTGCAAACTCTTAATGCTGACAGATATAAAGATTGATACTTATAAAGATACTGATTTAGTTTGTGTATTTTTCAAAGGAAAAGAGTTTGCCCACTTTCATAGCGATCATGTTCTAGATATCAGGTTGTCGCAAAAGATTATCCGTGAAGAACAATTATCTCGATCAATAAATTCCACAAAACATCCAGACAGATCAAAAAACTCGCGATGGATCGAGGTCGAACTTTATGATGAAGAAGACGTTGACAAGTTAGTCCACCTAGTTATGCGTGTTTGCAATGAACTAATGTAAACCACAGCTTTGGGTAAATAGCTGAAAAGCATATAGATTAGATATTCCAACAACAGTCGCTTTTTTATTACTCTTCAGTTGCCACTCTTTTAGTGTTCCTTCAGGTTGCCCACAAGCAACCGTCGCGGCAACCGCTCTCTCTCTTTTGCGCTTCAGGTTGCCCACAAGCAACCGTCGCGGCAACCGCTCTCTCTCTTTTGCGCTTCAGGTTGCCCACAAGCAACCGCGCTTAATTATCATCCATTTTCAAGGCTTGGATGAAGGCGTCTTGGGGGATTTCTACTTTGCCGAATTGGCGCATTTTTTTCTTACCGGCTTTTTGCTTGTCGAGCAATTTCCGCTTTCGAGAAATATCGCCGCCGTAACATTTCGCCGTCACGTCTTTTCTCATCGCTGCAATGGTCTCGCGAGCAATCACCTTGCCGCCAATGGCTGCCTGGATTGGCACCTTGAAGAGGTGGCGTGGGATCAGTTCTTTTAATTTCTCGCACATGCCGCGGCCTCTGGCCTCGGCTCTGTCCCGGTGCACCATCATGGAAAGCGCATCAACGGGCTCTGCATTTACTAGCACAGACATTTTCACCAGATTGCCTTCTTCATAACCAAGCAATTGATAATCAAATGAGGCATAACCTTTGGAAACTGATTTCAAACGATCATAGAAGTCGAACACAACTTCTGACATCGGCAGCTCATAAACCACCATGGCTCTTGTGCCTGCGTAGGTGAGCTCAGTTTGGCGGCCGCGTCTGTCTTCGCAGAGTTTTAAAACAGCGCCTAGATATTCATCTGGCACCAAAATGGTTGCTGTGATCCATGGCTCTTCGATATGATCAATTTTCATGACATCTGGCATATCTGCCGGATTATGCATTTTGATCAGCTCGCCATCTGTCTGATGGATATGATAAATCACCGATGGTGCTGTTGTGATGAGATCAATATTGAACTCACGTTCCAAGCGTTCGCGGATGATCTCTAAGTGCAATAACCCCAAGAAGCCGCAACGGAAACCAAAGCCCAGCGCGGCTGACGTTTCCATTTCAAATTCAAAGCTTGCATCATTGAGGCGCAGTTTGCCCATGGCATCGCGCAAATTTTCAAATTCAGAACTATCAACGGGAAAGAGGCCGCAGAACACCACTGGTTGAGCTGGCTGGTAACCCGGCAAGGCTTCAACGCATGGTTTCTTTTCTTCTGTGACTGTGTCACCTACACGGGTGTCTGCCACTTGTTTGATTGCAGCTGTGAAAAAGCCGATTTCACCGGGGCCTAATTGATCCGTTAAATCTGATTTAGGGCGGAACACACCAACGCGGTCGACCAAGTAACTGGCATCTGTTGCGATGAGTTTAACTTTTTGTCCCTTTTTCAAGGTTCCATCAATCACTCGCACCAACACAACAACACCAAGATAGGCATCGTACCAACTGTCAACCAGCATAGCTTTTAGAGGAGCATCGATTTCACCTTGAGGTGCGGGGAGCCTTTCAACGATGGCTTCAAGCACATCATCAATACCCATGCCTGATTTGGCTGAGATCTCAACGGCATCAGAAGCATCAAGGCCGATAACATCTTCGATTTGCGTTTTAACGCGATCAGGTTCGGCTGCGGGCAAGTCAATTTTATTAAGAACGGTAACGATTTCATGATCGTTCTCAATGGCTTTATAAACATTTGCCAGAGTTTGGGCTTCTACACCTTGAGAGGCATCAACAACCAACAGCGAGCCTTCTACCGCCGACAAAGAGCGGGAGACTTCATAGGCAAAGTCAACGTGGCCTGGTGTGTCGATAAGGTTAAGCTGATAGGTTTCACCATCATTGGCTTTATAATCGAGGCGCACAGTTTGCGCTTTGATGGTGATGCCACGCTCTTTTTCAATCTCCATATTATCAAGAACTTGCTCTTGCATTTCACGCTCAGACAAGCCGCCACATACCTGGATGAGGCGATCGGCCAGCGTTGATTTGCCGTGATCAATATGAGCAACGATTGAAAAGTTGCGGATGTTTTTTAAAGGTGTCGGTGATTTTTTCTCTGTCATGGGGCGAGAAATATCACCCTTTTTTGTTATCGC
Source organism: Hyphomicrobiales bacterium 4NK60-0047b (assembly GCA_040367435.1). NCBI lineage: Bacteria > Pseudomonadati > Pseudomonadota > Alphaproteobacteria > Hyphomicrobiales > Hyphomicrobiales bacterium 4NK60-0047b. The sequence continues at coordinate 44,544 of BAABWY010000007.1, forward strand.
CAAGAGTTTGATGCACTCGGCACAAGTTTTTTGTCGATTTATCGAGTGATTTTAGAAAAAGAGACGTGAATCTGATCAAAAATGCACTTAGGGGTTAGCCTCTAGAGCATTTCTCTTTTTTAATAAATTAAAAAAATGCTCTAGTTTCTTGTTTTAGCGTTCCTTTTTACCCAAAACCGAATTCACTTTTGGGCAGAACGCTCTAACTCGTCGCTTTACCTTCTTCATCCGGAATTTTTGTCTCTTTCTTACTTTCTTGAGACGGGGCCCAATTGACGCGTTTGTAGTCAAACCCATATTCGATTGTTGGTTTAATAACGGCGAAGTAGGGAGAAATGTCGAAATCTCGAGGGGCAAACAGGCTGTGATGGCGAATGTGTAGAATTTCTCGGCGACTATAGGCGCTAGTTGATCTTTTTTGTCCTTTTACCCGCTCTATGCGCGGTAAAATCGGGTATTGAACTTTTTGAAAGGCTTGTGCGATGAGGGTTGAGCATATAGCTCTTGTTGGCTCGCCAGAGCCAAGCTGTAGCATCCGCCGCCGCCACCTCACTGGAATTGGAGGTGTTGGAAAGAGATATCTGGCCAAATCCAAAATATTGCGCGTGTCATATTTAATGCCTAGATTTCCAATCATGAAATTAATGACTGTTGCGCGATCTTCCGGTGTTAAGTTCAAGGGACGGCAAATGCGCGTGTTATAGGTTTCATATTTTGAAAGTGGCACAGCAATGCAGCCCAGGCCCAGCTCAACTTCTATTAAACATAGTTGCCCTTCATTGAATTTTGGGTCAATGGCTGTTGTAACCGGCTCTTCATTACTATAGCCGTTTCCGTTATAGAGAGCTTCTCCGACATAAATTGCAGCATGTGACCATGTAGACTGGGTTAAATATTTAATCGCAGACGAGACTTTTTGATTTCCCTCAACGAGCAGAATATCGCCTGGCGTTAAGATTCTTGAAAGTGTTGCTGGGTCTGAGGGGGTGAAAGGTTCGTAGCCGCTTGAGGTTGTCTCTAGCCTTGCTGCTATCCAATCACTTAACGGATCCAAAAATCTATTCACAATTGCCATTGCCGGGTTCCTGTAATCGTTTTTATAATTGAGTTCTTAACTCAACTATAGGGCCTGATTTCTTTTGTAGGATAGAATTATTGAAAAATACTTGCTTGTCACATGAAGCTTGATCATTTCTAGTTTATTTACATATTATTTAGAATTATTCTAAAGTTATATGGCCTTATCGATTATTCTTATTTAAGATACTGCGAAAGATAGTCACTGACCCACTCGTGGGCTCATTAAATTTTAGCCCCTAATTTGTTGGAGAGGCCAATGAAACGTTTTTCTGAATTGAGTGAAAAAGAGCTTTTGGCCCTGGCTATTTCTATGGAAGAAGAACATGGGCGTATTTACCTGACCTATGCGGATGGTTTACGGGCTGATTTTCCTGGCTCTGCCAAAGTTTTTGAAGAGCTTGCCTTAGAAGAGAATGAACACCGGCGGATGCTCCTCGATTTATTTGAAGAAAAATTTGGTACGACCATTCCTCTCATTCGCTCTAGTGATGTGAAGGGGTTTATCAAACATAAGCCAATATGGCTTGCAACACCTCTTCGGCTAGATGCTGTGCGTGAGCAAGCTGAACTGATCGAATATGAGACGCGCCGGTTTTATGAAAACGCTTTAGAGCGCACAAGCGATACTGCTATTCGGAAATTGCTTGGAGATTTGGCCATCGCGGAACGTGAGCATGAAAGTTTAGCAGAGCGCTTAACCGAAACTCATCTTGATAAAGAGACACTTGATAGCGAAGAGGAAACCGCGAAACGGTTTTTTGTTTTGCAATATGTGCAACCTGGCTTGGCGGGGTTGATGGATGGCTCTGTCTCTACGCTTGCCCCTGTTTTCGCGGCGGCTTTTGCAACACAAAGCACGTGGGAGACTTTCCTGGTTGGTACGGCCGCATCTGTTGGCGCTGGTATTTCTATGGGGTTTACTGAGGCGATGTCTGACGACGGGATAATATCTGGTCGGGGTAGCCCTGTTATTCGAGGCTGGATTACTGGGCTCATGACAGCGATAGGCGGACTTGGTCACACCATTCCTTATCTCATCCCTGATTTTTACTGGGCGACGGTGATTGCTATACTGGTTGTGCTCATTGAACTTTGGGTGATTGCCTGGATCAGAGCGAAATATATGGACACAAAATTCCTACGTGCCGCGTTTGAGATTGTGGTGGGAGGGCTCATTGTGTTTGCGGCCGGCATATTAATCGGGAATGCTTGATTTTTTCTTGCCCTCCAGATGCCCACATAGCATCCGGGCTTTTGCCCTTCAGATGCCCACCAGCAACCGTCTTATTTGCTCCTTCAGTTGCCCACCAGCAACCGTCTTATTGCTCCTTCAGTTGCCCACTAACAACCGTCTTATTTGCTTCTTCAGTTGCCCACCAGCAACCGTCTTATTTGCTCCTTCAGTTGCCCACCAGCAACCGTCGCTGTAAACCGTACTATAAGTTCATGGGTTTACGTCGCATTTTTGCCTTACTGGCATCCTAACCACTTCTGATTGATGATATGACTGGTTAGAAAAGATTGTTTAAATGACTGAATCTAATGCTTTACCCCTACCCAAACCATGGCGGTTATTTTTTTACGATAACAGCACAATTGAAACTTCTGGTCAGTTTTATCAGGCTTTAACAAATGCTTTTTTATCTCGGCAAAAAACTCAAATATCAAATGAGCTATGTCACCACTGGGAAGCAAACCAGGGTGAAGGTATTATCAAATTGAGCCTCGAGGACGAAAAGGAACTTAAAGCTAACTATCAAATTATTGGTACATTTGATGGAACCAGTTTTTTATGGGGTGATGAGAACCCTTCTATAGATGAGACCCTTGTTCGGTATGCTAAACAATTTAGACAAATCCTTCGAGACATAAGTTATTCCCTTGCTTCTGAAGCAAAGTTTAAAGCCACTGCTCGTGATGGTGTAGCACTACTTTCATTAGCGGCTCAAGAGCTGCAGTCTCAATGTTGTTTCATGGGCCCGAGTGGAAAAACACTTATTTTCATGACTTTAAGCGGTATTGAAAAAAGTTCAAGCAAGACAATTACAGAGCGTCTTTTTAAACCACGCACACCTAGTCCTTTTGAACTTATGCAAGAGATCATCAATAATCAAATTGCTGACCTGCAACCTAATGATCAAGAATTGGCCTCTATTGAAGCATCACTCAATCAGGCCTTCCTGGCTTATCAAACTCATGATTATGCGGAAGTTTTAAACCTTATAACTACCCTCAAAAAGAACCTTGGCAAAGCTCTCATTGATATGGAACCAGCTGGCTGGCTTTATTTATGTGAAGGCACTACTCTCCTTGCTTTGGGAGAAAAAGAAGAGGCTGTTACAGCTTTTGAAAATGCAGGCCGTACTATTCGTACCTTTGATAATACAGTTCGTATGCTTGGACTATCTCGCTCGGTTAGATCTACAGACGAAAAGCAATCCAATCTCTATGGTGCTTATATTCGAAATTCGGATCGTTTTTTGGAAATTGCGAGCAAAACAGAGCAAGATAATATCCGGTCAAAACTGGAAACATTTTTAAAAAACCGTCCCCTTGTTGAAGACACTCCTCAAGAGACATGGAGGGAAGCGCTAACATCCTATAGAGAACTTGAAAAAAATGCTTATGAATTATCTAAAGAGATTTCTAACTACCGTAGTCAAACAGAAATTTATTACGATAAATATCGTAGTGCACAGCACAATAATAATTTAGCGTGGCGAAATTTCTGCCTTATGTGGATGACGCCTAACCGCAATTCAATGTTGGGGTCTTACGCAAGCGAACCCAGCCATTGCCCTGACCTTGAAACGATCACAGACATTACAATGATTGATGATTGCAATTGTTCAATTTCAACTGAACGAGATGATCGTGGTTCCACAAACAATTTTCGTTACGAACTCACTAAAACAACGCCGCCCCTGGCCTCTCATCCCCGTTGGCTTCTGTCAAAGGTTTGGTCCGTTTGGCCTGATGAAGAGATTTTGTTATTTGAATAAACGCATGTGAGGAAGAAAGAGAACGAAAAGAAATATGCTCTTTTCTTTAATACTTCAAAAAAGCTTTCCCCCCCAATTTTTTGAATTATTTTTCAACTAACCCCTTATCGGAACCAAACCGCATTCTCTTTAATATACCGTCGCGGAGGATGAAGTGGTGGTATAGGGCTGCTCCAATGTGAAGGAATAGCAAGATCACCATTAACCGTGCACCAATGGCGTGTGGAATGCGTGGCTTGAAGTTCCAAAAGTCTGGCAATTGACCTTCTGCACCGCCGAAGATCATAGGTCCGGCTCCAGAGAGGATTAACATACCGATGCCACTTGCTCCCATACCAAAAATCACGATGTAAAAGAGCCAGTGTACCGCACTCGCGCTTTTATGTTGCCAGTTTGGCGTGTCCGCAAGAGGGGAAGGCTTTTTGTCTGCAAACCACCACCATGCGAGACGTCCTAGCGTTAGGAAGACAACTGCAATTGCGAGCGGTGCATGAACGCTTAGGATTTGTACTTTGACTGCTAAGTCAGTTGCATTTGCTGCTCGAAACCCGGAAATAAGGGCTGCAATAATGAGTACAGCACTTATCCAATGTATGGATATTGCAACAGCGCCATAGTTTGTATTCGTACTTTTAGCAGGCATCATAAACTCCTCAATCAAACGGGTCTTTCAAACATCCAGTTCTTAAGATCTTGCCTCTTAAAAGACTGATATATTAGGCACAGGAGCACTGCGAATGCGTTTAACATTCTTTTCACATCGGTCTCTTTGTTAGGATTTAAAAAGAGTGATTGTATTAAGCAACGCAATGGTTGTTTACTGATAGCTTCTTGAACAGGTGCGGAGATGCGACAGCGGTTGAAGGATAGTCGCCGATGCGCTTTTGAAATTCTGGGCTTGAAAAAGCATTTCGAAAGCTCTCGACATCCTGCCAGATTGCATAATTGATGAAGGTTGAACTTCCAGCTAGCCCTTTATGCATTTGTGTTGAGATATAGCCTGGCTGAGCTTTCATGAAGTCTGCATCGCGTGCCCAGGCTTTGACCAACTCCTCTTCTTGTGATGGTTCAACTGTAAACACATTAACAAGGACGATAGGGCCTTCTTCTTCCTGCATTTGTTCAGCAAGAGTTACATTTGTATCGAGTTCTTTAAAGTTGACCATCGGGTTATTCTCCTAACTTCTGTTGGCATATTTTTCTTCAATTGAAGAGCATCGCTCTCGTATTTCTTTCATCAGTTTGAACGCACGTCTCAAACCTGTTTCTGAAAGAGCATCAGACAACTCATTTGCCCAGGCCCCTTGTATTTCATCTAGCTCACGCATTGTTTTGACACAGGATGGCGTGAGCACGACAAGCTTTGCTCGTTTATGATCTGGGTTCTCTTCTAGTTTCACAAATCCGTTGGCTTCCAAGTCATTAACGACCCGTTGAACGGCTTGCCTTGAGAGGCCCATTCGTCTTCCAATTTGAGCTACCGTGAGAGATTGTCCCTCAGTTTCGATGGCTCCTAGAATTTGCCACCTGGCACTTGTTAGCCCCAGTGGTGCTGTCAACCGGTCTCCAACTTCCAGGAGTTGGCCGTTGAGACGAAATGTTTCAATTATGAGTTCAGTCATTGCTAGTGCTTCAGGTGAACGCTGCATTCGGTTTCCTTAAAAGATATATTATTTTGACAGCATGTTGTCAATTAGAAATTATCGGACAACTTTAATGTTCTTAATTTTACATATTGGGATTATTCTTGAGGTGATGCAACAAACTGTTGGCTACTCAATTCTGTTCGAGGGGATATATCCCAAGTTTTATTATGCTGTATCTTAAGATGAATTATTTCCTTTAGCCTTTCGAAGGCCTCTTTGCTGTCAGGGTGGGTTTCACCATGCATTTGGAAATTATGGGTCATTTCGGGCCAGACATCGAGCATGATTTCTGTTCCTTGCGACTTTGTTTTTTCTGCGAAATCACGGATCATATCCACTAGGATTTCTTTATCGCCTGCTTGCATATAGATAGGACCTAGGTCAGAGTAGTCATGTGACATGGGTGACAATTGCTCTCTAGTAAAGCTTGTGTTTCCTTGTAACCATTCACCAAACTTTACTGCCATATATCCTTGTACGAGGTCATATTTGTCATTGCTGAACAAACTTGCACCTCGCTTGCCGATGTCTGTCCATGGACAAAGCGGAATTGATAAAAAGGGGCGGGGTAGATTTTGTTTCTTTAGTTCTTGCAGAAGCATCAAGAGCAGATGTCCACCGGCTGAATCACCGATGAAGAAAATGGTTTTCGGATCAATGTCTTTTTCAAGCATATATCTATATGCTTGAACTGCATCTTCCAATTGAGCTGGGTGGGGGTTTTCTGGTGTTAGGCGATAGTGCGGCATGAACAGATTTGCATGTAGCAAAGAGGTGAGTGCTTTAGCAAAATTAGAAGAAATATCTGACCTGAATGCATAACCACCACCATGTAAATATAGGGCATGTATATCTGATTTTTTCTCGCTCGGTTTATACCAATAGCCAGATGGTTCATTTGGTTTTGAGGGTTCAGAAGTTACGGAAAACGTCTCGCCTGTGGTGGTGATCAAGCTATCAAAGTAAGCTCGTCCCTCTTTTATATCTTTATGTTCAAACGCTCTGTTAAATTGATTGCGCCAAAACAAAACTCCTACTTCAAAAAGAAAAGGCCATGCGTTATTTAGAGATCTCTGAAACATTCTTTTTATAAAAACATCTATAGAAATTTTTGAAAGGGTCAGGTAACTTTGAAGCTGATATTTTAGTTTACCTTTGAAGATTATTTTTAACATATCTTATTTGTCCTGTTTCTTAAGCTTGAAACATAGTAAGCCCTCTCAAATGACTTGAAGTATAGAAGCGAAACGACATGTCTGACTTTAGCGTAAAATTTCCATTGGATAATGGATGTGAATCATCAGGCTTTTTTTCTCCCTCGAAGTCACTCTCTTCTTTTGCCTTTGGATATATTTTGCGAGATACGAGAGCGCTAAGGTTATCCGCTTCTCAGCGAATGAATAGGTTTCCAGCGTCTCCTTTGTCTACTATTACATGGGTTTTTGATGGAGAAATTTATCTGATTGGTTCAGACCAACCTATGCCCCGAATTTCGTTTAGTGGACCTCAATCAAAACCTGTTGTGAGTTACAACCCTGGTGCGATTAATGCGTTAACGCTTGCGATTTACCCAGATGCCTGGACGCAGCTAACAGGGGTTCCCGTTTCAGACTTTATAGATCGTACTGTTGATTTAAATGATGTCATCAGCTCTCCTCTTTTAGAAAATTTTAAGCAGATGACTTGTGAAGGGGCAGTAAAGAACAAAATCTTTAACTTTGAAAAACGAATGAGTGAAGACTGGCGACATGTTCGGCCTCAACATTCCGTTTTTGCCCAAAATTTGCAGGACTGGTTTTATTCAATTTTGCGTCAGGCTGCGATGTCAGGATCAGGTAGAAGCTTACGACAAGGGCAGCGCCGCTTAAAACATTTAAGCGGCCAAACTCAACGTGACTTGATGACTTATGTCCGTTTAGAAAATTTGTTCTCTTCTTGGGTTTCAGAAAAAGGAAAACCTAAGACAAATTTGTCAGACCTTGCTTTTGGAAATGATTTCTCTGATCAATCTCATATGGGACGTGAAGTGAAGCGCCTAGTTGGCGTGTCTCCCGCGAAGTTCAATCAACTGATCGACAGCGATGAAAGTTATTGGTTTTATAGATTGATGGGCGAGAGGTATTAGACCGTAAACTCAGTAGACATGAATTTTGATTGCGCTTGCTAGTAGCCCTTTAGATTGCCGACTAGCAACCGCGCACTCCCAAAAGGGATACCCGTTTTGGGAATGCGCTTGAGTTCAGTTAGCAGTTTTTATTGAGATAAGCTTGATAGTTTTAATCGAGAGTCAATTATTGTGATTGTTTCAGCCGCTTTATTACATACGATACTTAAAGACTTACCTTTGAAGGTATCAATACGAGTCATATTCTTTGGAGTAAGTCTGATTTTTAAACGAGAGGCTTTTAAATATTCCCGTCCTGTCGTTGCATTTGCTTCTCCAAGCATCAATGTTAACTCACATTCTCCGGCCTTTGGATAGAAATATGCTGTGGCACGTTTTGTACCAACCACAAAGCTCATACCATTACCTGGTTCTAATGTTACACTCTCATCTGCTGTAGATACGGTTGCTGTGCTAGTGAATATAATTGAGGTCAGTAGCGCAACGATTGGAATAACCTTAAATTGTTTCATAGATGCACCTCTAAAATAGATTGTTGTAAGAGAATATCTTAAAAATAGATTGTTAAGAGGATATCGGCACTTCATCGATTTGTTAGATCAATTACTAAAGAATTCAACCTACGACCTCTGCAATCAGTTCATAACACAGAGAAGGTTAAACCTGTTTTTTTGATTGAGCTAGAGAGATTAAAGCATGACAGCTATGTTCCAATTTCATGCGTGATCGTCATTTCGATTCCGAGTAGCTGTTATAGTTTATTGTAAAGTCTATCGTCTAATCATATAGACGGCCCTTTCGATCTTTAAGAAAACAGCGCTCTTATTTTGCATCTGAAACATGCTATTTTTTTAGATCATTCTAACTCTATTATTTTTATTTTTGTAAATTGTTACCTTCTTTCCAACGCACTATTGCCACGATTTTTTGTTTTTTTGACTTGTTCAATTTCACAGGCTGACGCCATAAATTAAACGCCATTCAGAAATATGAAAATTTTCTGGCCAGGTTGGTCATCTTACGTTCAGCTATTGAACGTTAGTTTGTTTGAAATCAACCTGAGCATTCTTTTTTGATTGCGCTTCAGATGCCTTTTTTGCTGCCCCCTTCAGGTTGCCCACCAGCAACCGGGACAAAGCATCCGCGCTTTTTTATCTGCGCTTCAGATGCCCACAAAGCATCCGCGCTTTTTTATCTGCGCTTCAGATGCCCACAAAGCATCCGCGCTTTTGACCTGCGCTTCAGATGCCCACATAGCATCCGCGCAAAACTAACACAGAGATCTAATTTTGAGTTGCACACATTAGGGAGCAAAAAACATGAAACTTAATCTATCCATTAAATCACTTGCCTCTTTCAAAACACTGGCAATGGCCGCTGGCCTTGCTTGCCTTTCAGCTGGTACGGCTTATGCCAAAGACTTACCAAACCTTTTCATCATCGAGGAAGAATCCAGCATACAGTTTGTTGGCTGTGATAAGAAAGAACCGCTTTTTAAAGGTATTATTGCTGTTAAGAATGATGGTGGTGGCCGTGCCAAGCGACTTGTTGTGACACCGCTCTTGGCTGTGTATGTGCCAACTGCGCTTGATATCAAACATGAAGTCAGATGGCTTAATTCTTTTGCCCCTGGTGAAATTCAAACGAAAAATTTTGCAGCCGGTAAAGGCACAGTTAAACGTGGCCGTAATTTTACACCTCAAGTGACACGGATTAAAAACTTTGATGCGAAATCAGTTAAGTTCCAACAAAAAGCTCTTTATGTGCTTGGCTATGGACCGAAGGATTTTGATGGTGTTAAAGGCCCGATTACACGCGGCGCGATTAAAAAATTCCAAAAAGACCTGGGCAACAAACGTACGGGCACTTTAAGCCGCGGCGAAACTTACACTCTAGTGCGCCGTGCTTCTCAAGGTTTAATCGATGCGGGCATCTTTAAGACAGAAGTGAGAGATAATCCTGTGACCGTATATGCGGTGGTTGACCCGTATAACAAAATTCAAGAAATTGACGAAACAGATAATATTATGGTTCGTAAGTTCAACATCAACTGCGAATAAAAGAATTTTTTGATACCCCTTCAGTTGCCCAGCTGCAACCGGGGCTTAATGTCCCTTCAATTTTTAGGTGTATACTGCAGGTCATCTGAAGCACAGATATGATAACCGAAGGCTAAATACCACCCTCTAAGAATTAGCTTCTTGGAGGGTGTAAGTTTAGGGTGAATAAAACAAGAGGAACTGTCATGGAAATGTCATTACTCTCGGTGACTTACCAAAATAGAGATACTCTGATGGAAGAGCTCAAACCTCTATTGGATAAAGGTGAAAACCCTAACCACATAACAAAATACAATGAATCCCCTCTACGGGTTGCTTCCAATAATGGCCGTTTTGATGCGATAAAACTATTGCTTGAAAATGGGGCTGATGGCTCTCAGCTCGGCTGGTCAAATATTTTTCATGTTATTGCTTACGATACTATTGAACGCCTTGAAGAGGTGATCACTGAAGGTTGTGATTTAGAGCACAGAGACTTTTGGAGTAGAACGCCGTTGTTATTTTCAATTCTTTTCGGAGACACGAATAAGACAGCTATGCTGATAGAGGCGGGTGTTGATGTTACCGCGGTTGGGCGTTGCGGCAGAACGCCTCTGGCTTATGCAATTCAAAAAGATAACGTAGCCATGCTGAACTGGTTGCTTGAGCATGGTTTCAATCCTGAGCAAAGAGATGAATTTTGCAACACCGCTCTGATTGAGGCTTCAGAACATGGTGCGGTGAAATGTTCTAAGTCGTTAATTGACAGGGGTGTGGATATATTCGCAGAGAACCATGTTCAAGAACAGGCAATAGCGGTTGTAAGCAATTTAGAAATTGTCACTGTGTTGGTCAAAGCTGGCTCTGACATCAATGACCTTCGCAAAGAAACACGGGCTAAGATGATGGGTTACAACGTTGATGAAGCCCCTGTTATTTCTGAAGAAGAGTATTTTAAAGGTAGAAATCGCGTCTTTGGAATATCAAACCCGGAACGTGCGAATAATCCTTTCTGGTTAGCTATGGTAAGATGCGGTGGGACGGCGTATCAGGCTGCCAGCAAGTTTGGTAAAAATCACGTCATAAACAAAAATGGTCCTAATTGGAGTTTTGATCGTTTTGGCAAATCGATTACACCTTTACCAGATGGACGTATCATTGAAATTGCGGGAGAACATGAAGACCACTATGATCCTGACTTTTGCATTTACAACGATGTTTTTGTGCATGATGGGCAGGGTGATTGTGAGATTTATATTTACCCAAAAGACCTATTCCCCCCGACTGACTTCCATACGGCAACCCTCGTTGATGAGTGCATTTATATTATTGGCAACCTTGGCTATGGTGAAGATAGAAGACCTAGTTACACGCAAGCCTTTCGGTTGGATATAAATACACTGAAAATGGAACGAGTTGAGACCACCGGAGACATACCAGGTTGGATTAATCGTCATAAAGCTAATTTTGATGGCAAATCAACAATCACCATTTCAGGTGGCAAATTGATAATCGATGACAACGGAAAAGAAGATTACATTGACAATGAGCACAGTTACTCGCTGTGCTTAAAATCAAGGAAGTGGAAGAGGCAATAAGGTATCTTCATTGATGACCTCAGCAAGTAACTAACTCTAACAGCACAAGCCTTTAATCACTTATGCGGATTTTTACATAGGTGCCTGGTGCTTCTTCGATTACTTTTAAATTGTGATCTCCAGGAATACGGGCTGGGACTTTTTTACCCCCGCGTCTTTTCGCCCATTTCCCCCAGTCTGTCCACCATGAGCCTTTGTGCTCTTTCGATGTTTCAAACCATTCTTGAGCTGTTTCACATTTCTTGCTGTTTGTATGGTAACCGTATTTTTTCGCTTTTGGTGGATTAACGACACCGCCAATGTGACCAGAGCCACCCAGAACAAATTTCACTGGCCCTTTTAGTTTATGTACTGCTGGGTAACATGAGCGCCAAGGGGCAATATGGTCATCTTTGGTTGATAAAAAGTAACTTGGTGTTTTGACTTTTTCAATATCAATCGGAACACCATTTAACTCGAGCTCATTCTTTTTCATGAGACCGTTTTTTTTGTAAAAATTTCTTAAGTAGTAAATCAGCATTGATGCTGGTAGGCGCGTTGAATCTGAGTTCCAATATAAGAGATCAAAAGGAAGAGGCTCTTTGCCCAATAAGTAATTATTGACAACAAATGACCAGATAAGGTCATTTTCTCGCAATAGCGAGAACATGCCAGACATGTGGTGACCTTCAAGATAGCCCTTCTTGCCCATATATTCTTCCATGGCATTCAGCTGTTCATCATCAATGAAAATCGAGGCTTCACCAATATCAGTGAGGTCAACCATGGTTGTTAAAAAGGTTGCAGCTTTCACACGATTATCTTTTTTAGCCGCCATGTAGGCGAGTGTTGCAACACTAAGAATTCCACCAATGCAAAACCCTAAGAGGTTTACTTCTTTTTCACCGGTTGCTTCTTGAATGGCGTCGATGGCAGCAAGGGGCCCTTCGGTCATGTAATGTTCGAAAGATTTATGCGCCAAGTCTTTGCGTGGGTTGACCCATGAAATCACAAAAACAGTATGACCTTGATCAACTGTCCATTTAATCAGACTGTTTTTTTCCTGAAGATCGAGAACATAAAATTTATTAATCCACGGCGGCACAAAGAGAATGGGTCTACGATGAACGGTTTTGGTTGTCGGTTCATATTGTATTAATTGAATTAGGTCATTTTGGAAAACAACTTTACCTTTTGTCGCCGCGATGTTTTCTCCAACCTTAAATGCATTATCATCAGAGGTGCTGATTTTTAGTTTGCCCTGGCCGCGCTCCAAGTCGCGTAATAAATTTTCCATTCCACTAATCAAACAATCGCCACCAGTTTCCTGAACTTTTTTCAGAACAAGAGGATTGGTTGACGCAAAATTACTTGGTGAGATGGAATTTACGAATTGGCGTGTATAGAATTTAGCTTTTGCATGACTTTCAGCGTCGATACCTTCCAGGTCATGAACGATATCATTCATAAATTTTGAAGTAATCAGATATGATTGTTTGATGAAATCAGACACCAAGTTTTCTGACCATGATGGATCAGCAAACCGTCTATCTCCATAGTCGGGACGAATAATCGGTTCAACATTTTCACCGCTCATGCGCTCTAACATGGATTGCATCAACTGATAATTCTGCTGTGCAACATTTTGCATGATTGATTCATATTTCGCCGGATTTGCCATCATTTGTGCGCCGAGTTCCATAAAAGCACGGCCTGCGGCAAAGGGGTCGAAAAACTGGAAATCAGATCCTGAGGCCTGTTTTGTTTGTTTCGCCCAAAAATCGTTTACCATTCTCTGGCTATGATCCATAACTGACGCCATTCTAGACGCCGCATCCTCTGACTTAAAATCAGGGGGCGTGAAGAGGTTGTTCATAGGATTTTCTTTAACAGTCATGGTCGACCTTACCAATATTTTATCTATATATTTTTTTGCTCTTGATTCCTTAATAACTTCTTAAATTTTAGGCATAACCCATTATTATATAATAATTTTTACATTGTACTGATTAGGAAAAGACACACTAAAAATCTTTCCAAAGTGATGAAGTTTCTTTCAGTAAATTTATAATTTTCATGAGCTGCACCTACAAAGTATTCATTTTTTGATTCATTTGATTATGGTAAATTCATATTTTTGATTTACGTGGTAAATGTAACACAAAGTTTGAGCAAAGCCTATTCTAGGTTGTGACAATTTTTCAAAATTGTTCATTAATTCCAATGCTTTATGCATCTGCAGCATTTTGCACTCGAATTTTGCAATTTTTCGTTTCTGCTTAAAATTTGTACAGCTATTAAACTTGACAAAATTGCTGCGATGCAGAAAATGTTTCGTTTGTACCATTGTAATTTAATATTTTATGGATAAGGTACTTAAAGCGAAAAATTAGAATATTGACTTAGGGTTAGCCCCATATCTATGCTTCGTATGATGAACTTGTCTGTCTAAGTGTTTGTTTAAATTAATAATCTGCATCAAGAGAATTTATATTTTAACTTATCTGAGAGGTCGCAAACCACATGCTTTATCATTTATATGAAATGAATCGCGGGCTATTTCATCCCGCTAGAATAGCAGCAAAATCTGGTAGCCTTCTCTTTAATTCGCCTCTTAACCCTGTTTCTCAAACGCCTTTTGGCCGTAGCGTTGCTGCTATGTGCGACGTTTTTGAACGCGCAACTCGCCAATATGGTAAACCACAGTTCGAACTTGAAACAACGCTCGTCGATGGAAAAAAAGTTGACGTGACTGAGAAAACCGTTTGGCGCAATGATTTTTGCCGTTTGCGTCACTTTGAAAGAGATGTTCCTCTTTCTGTCTCTAAAGCTTCACCTCGTGTACTGTTAATTGCACCGATGTCTGGTCATTATGCAACGCTTCTTCGCGGCACTGTCGAAACGTTTTTACCTCATGCGGAAGTGTATATTACAGACTGGGTTGATGCTCGGATGGTTCCAACATGTGCCGGCACGTTTGGACTTGATGATTATATCACTTATCTCATCGATATGATGAAACTCTTTGGTGGTGATGTGCACACTGTTGCTGTTTGCCAGCCATCTGTTCCACTACTGGCAGCTGTTTCTCATATGGAGGCTGAGGGCCTTGATTATGTGCCCAACAGCATGACACTCATGGGTGGGCCAATTGACACCCGCATTAATCCAACAGCTGTGAATAAATTTCCGGAAGAAAAAGACATAAGTTGGTTTAGAGACCATTCCCTTTCTACTGTTCCATGGACATTTCCAGGTGGTGGGCGCGAAGTTTACCCAGGATTTTTACAGCTCGGAAGTTTCATGGCAATGAATTACGATAGCCATGCAAAGTCTCACTCCGATCACTTTTTTGATCTGATTAAAGGTGATGATGAATCAGCTGAAAAACATCAAAGTTTCTATGATGAATATCTTGCTGTTATGGACCTTACATCTGAATTCTATTTAGAAACCGTAGAAAAAGTGTTTATTGAAAAACAACTGCCTCGCGGTTTGTTAAAATATAAAAATAGAAAAATTGATCCTGCTAAAATTAAGAACGTTGCTCTCATGACGGTTGAGGGTGAGCTTGATGATATTACAGGTGTTGGCCAATGTTCAGCTGCACTTGATCTTTGCTCAAATCTACCAAAGAAAAAGAAAACTCAATATGTACAACCTGGTGTTGGTCATTATGGAGTATTTAATGGCTCACGGTTTAGAAAATTTATCTTTCCTGAGATTCATAAATTTATTAAATCTCATGAGCCATCGAAGATCAGCGCGAAGCGCCGTATTGGCTTGACAGCAACATCATAAATTTTTTTAAATTTGAAATAAAAAAAGCAGCGCTAAGCCTAGCGCTGCTTTTTTATGTCGTCATGACTTTATTGTTTTAGATTAATACGTTTTATTTTTTTATTGATTTGCTTGCTAGACTGGTTAGCTCTTTTGCTTGAATAGTATAATCATCAAGCTGCTTGCTAACGAAATCCTTTTGGAGTTCAACCAATTCTGACATGTCAGTTACGTCAACTAACTTAGTTGCGAGTTCAAAACTTTTAGCAATGTTTGATTTTGTAAAATCTAATGCTTTTTTGTTTAGCTCGACAACACCTTCGTTATTTTTAAGAGCAGATGCTTCAATCACCGCTTCTTGAGCTTTTGTGATGGCTTCTAGAATATTTTCCTGTGCACCTTGAACCTCAGATATTTTTTGCCGAGCAAAGTCACGCGCTTGCTCAGCTGTTTGATTATCCAGATTCTTCCTTGATTTTGATGTCATGACTTTCATCTTCCGATTTTAAAATTTAGATTTTCTGATTTGGTTTGGCGAGAAATCATTCTTTAATCCCATAAGACAAGCTGGGGAGGGATGTATTGATTTATCTCATTTTTAAATTCCATAACCTGTCTCTTATCAATAAAAGATGATGGTTATACGAATTTAAGATTATTGAACGGCTCTGTAACCCCCTCAATATATAGAGAAATTTACCTTAAACTGGTTAATTTGTCGCCTCCTATTTTAGTCCATACCGTTTCTTACAAGGAGAGGAGGGTTTGGTTTTCGAATATTTCAAACTTTGATCAGTATGTGAAATTGATAGAAAATTTGTGACTTTTTTTCTTAAGAGTAAGGTGAGAAAATTTAAAAAACTGATTCGAGATTTTGTGAATTAGGGAGCAAGAATTAGAAAAGGGAGGCCCTTAGAATTGAAAGCACTCCCGATTAAAATTCGATTTTGTTTAACTTTTGAAATATTCTCTTAATTTAAATTTTTGAATTTTTCCTGTTGAAGTTTTTGGTAATTCTCCAAAAACAACCCTTTTGGGGCATTTAAATCGCGCCATGTTATCACGGCAAAATTCAATGAGATCATCTTCTCTAAGTTCTGGCCCTTCACTTAGCTCGACAAATGCGCACGGCGTTTCACCCCATTTTTCATCTGGCATACCAACGACGGCAGCAGCTGTTACTCGTTCATGCTTGAATAAAATATTCTCCACTTCAATCGAGGAAATATTCTCACCTCCTGAAATAATGACGTCTTTGGAACGGTCTTTAAGCTGGATATACCCATCTTCATAAAGGACACCTAAGTCACCTGAATGGAACCAACCGCCGGAGAATGCATCGTTCGTTGCTTGAGTGTTTTTTAAATACCCTTTCATCACAATGTTCCCACGGAACATGACCTCTCCCATGGTTTCACCGTCTTTGGGAACTTCTTTCATGGTGGTGGGGTTCATGATGGTGAGCCCCTCTAGTGCTGGATAACTTACCCCCTGGCGCGCCATTTTGGAGGCTCGTTCCTGAACGGGTAAATCATCCCATTTGCTTTTCCAGGCGTTCATGGTGGCCGGTCCGTATGTTTCGGTTAAACCGTATACATGAACAACTTTAAATCCAGCTTCGGCCATAGCGCGCAAGACAGATTCTGGTGGTGGGGCGGCGGCGGCTACAAACGTGACCTGCTGCGCCAACGTTCTTTTTTCTTCTTCTGAAGCGCTCATCATAGTCGACATGACGATCGGGGCACCGCACATATGTGTGACCTTGTGATCAGCAAGTGCGTCATAAATTGCTTTTGCCCGGACCCAGCGCAGACAAACATGGGTTCCAGCAGCTGTTGAAATTGTCCAGGGAAAACACCAACCATTGCAATGAAACATCGGTAAGGTCCATAAATATACGGGATGTGTACCAAGATCTGCGGCTAGATTATTGCTGTAACACATTAAAGTTGCGCCGCGATGATGATAGACAACGCCTTTTGGATTTCCTGTTGTTCCAGATGTATAACTAACCGAAATTGCATCCCATTCATCATCAGGCATTTTCCATTGAAATGTCTCATCACCCTTATTTAAAAATTCTTCATACTCAATTGATGAAAGCCGTTCACCTTCAATATCAAATTCAGGGTCTACATAATCAATAACAACTGGTTTAGATTTACAAATCTCAAGCGCTGCTTTTATAACTGGCGAAAACTCTAAATCAGTGATCAGTAATTTTGTTTCTGCATGGTCCATCTGAAAGGCAATAATTTCCGCGTCTAACCGCGTGTTCATTGTATGAAGGACAGCGCCTGCCATCGGCACGGCCATATGAGCCTCCAACATGGACGGTGTGTTTGACAGCATCACTGAGACAGTATCGCCTTTTCCAAGGTTTTGCTGACTGATCGCACTTGCAAGCTTAATACTGCGCTTATAGAACTCAGAATAAGTTGTACGGCTTTCACCATGAATGATGGCCACGTGTTCTGGAAAAATCGCGGATGTTCTCTCAAACAAAGAAAGAGGCGTGAGAGGTTGATAGTTTGCTGGATTTTTATCCAAATTTTGTTCAAAAATATTTTTCGTCATGATTTAGATTTCTCTTTTTTAATGCGCTTTTTCTCTCTCACGGGCCATTCCGCTGCAGAGCAGCGGGCCCTCCGAGAGGCGGCGCTTGCGCCGGGCAGCTAAGCTGCCATGTGCGTGCTCTGAAGTAGAGCACTCCCTTCTTCGGGTAGTCAGGTTCTATTTCTCTCACAGCTATTCTAAGTGCTCATGGCGCTTAGACCTACGAGGTGCAGTTTTTTACAATCAGCTTACCGCACTCGCTTTGCTCCTTTCGGGCTGATCTTATACGCCGGACACCCATGGCGTCATGCGCTTCAGATTGCCTACCAGCAACCGCGCTTTCTTTGACTGCGCTTCAGATTGCCCACTTGCAACCGCGCTATACATATGGTGCTCAATTAGATATATTCCCCTAACCTATCTTTTATATTTTATTTTTATTCCAGACTTAATTTTCTGGAATTTTTATAGTGTTAGTTCTTTTGAAATTTGGCAAATTGTTTTTGGCCTAAAGTCTACATTTTTTATTTTACTATTGATCTGTTTTAATCACGAACCTCATAGGAAGTTTGAAGATATGCAAAATAGCTTTTTTCAGAAAACAGATTTAATTCAGATTGATACCTCTCCTTTTTCGTTTCATATGATCACTTCAAAACTAGATTTTTGGTTGCGAGAGATTGGGGCATCTGAAGGACTTTTGACACTTTTGGTCAAACATACGTCAGCCTCCTTGACCATTCAGGAAAATGCCGACCCAACTGTTCGGGATGATTTGCTCACGATATTAGATGAGCTTGCACCTGAGACCCGTGACTATCGTCATAACATGGAGGGGCCAGATGATATGCCAGCTCATATCAAGACCATGCTGACAAACACTACATTATCTATTCCTGTGGTTGATGGAAAGATGGACCTGGGGACTTGGCAGGGTGTTTATTTAATTGAACATAGAGCTCATAGAATGCACCGCTCGATCAGGTTATTTTTTGCTGGGACTGATGCTTGAAGCAAATAGTATGATTTATGATTTTACGGTCTAGTCTTCTCTTCCAACACAAATCAAAAATTCTTGATTGCCTGTTTGCCCTGTTATGGGTGATGGAATCAAACCTATAACATGCCATGACATTTGGTTTTCAAACCAACTTGTTACAGTATCTAAAACTACCTGTATGGCTTCCTTGTCTTTCACAATGCCTTTTTTGCCTAAGGCTTTTTTACCCACTTCAAATTGAGGTTTGATAAGGGCGATAACCCAACCACCTGGCTCAACTAATGTAAGGGGTTGCTCCAGAAGTTTCATTAAAGAAATGAAACTGACATCTACCGTGATGGCATCAATTGGATGTTTGAATTCATCTTTAATCAGGGTCCGCGCGTCGCGGCCTTCCATAGAGGTGATACGCTCATCTTCCTTGAGATCTTTATGAAGTTGATCCCGGCCGACATCGACCGCATAAACATGGGCAGCTTCATGACCTAATAAAACTTCTGTGAAACCACCAGTTGATGCGCCAAGATCTAGAATGGTTTTTCCCTTACACTCCATTTCAAACTGCTCTAGAGCATGCGCCAATTTAATCCCTGCTCTTGATACAAAACCTGGAGCTTCTTCTGCTATTTTAATTTCGGCTGTTTCCAACCATATTTGGCCGGCTTTTTTTGTTACCTCACCATCAACCCTCACATGGCCAGATTTAATCAGATCTCTTGCTTTAGATCGTGTCGGCACTAATTTTTTCTCAACCATGAGGAGGTCAAGGCGCACCTTTTTGGGATTTGATGGTTGGCTTTTCGACATTTCAATGCTCTGTTCTCTCTCACGGCTATTCTATGAGCTGAAGCTCATAGGCCTCCACTTTAAGGTACTTTAGGTTGCCCACGTGCAACCGCACTGTGCAGCGCTTGCGCCGGGCTTCACTGGCGTTTCGCCATGTCCCCTAGCCGAAGAGGCTAGGCTCCTTCTTCGTATAGCTCGTTTTTAGTTTTTTATCTTTTTTCTCTTACAGCTATTCTTTTTACAAACTCTTTCGGTACCTCATAAACAACCATCTGTTTTAATGCTCCTTCGGTTGGCTTTTCTATGCTTCAGATGCCCAATAGGCATCCGCACAAGCAACCGTCGCAGTGACCGAATAGAGCTTGTTAATCCTTTTTAGTATATAGTCAATTTGTTTTACATCATTATGATTTGGGAACTTACACCTTATGAATACCGCTTTTGAAAATTGGCCTGTTGAGAAAGACTTGAATACGGCTCTTTGTTCATGGAGTGCGTATCTAGAAGATGAGCGCGACCTCGCTCTCAAAACACTTGATAGTTACAAACGAGATATTCGGCAATTTATTGGATTTGTTCATCGTTCAGAAGATAAGAAAATAACCCTGGTTGATTTGTCGAACTTGCAGGCACGAGACTTTCGAAGCTTTCTTGCATACCGGCGAGATAGCGGTGCTTCTGATCGCTCTGTTGCACGTGGGCTTTCTGCATTGCGGATGTTTTTTAAATATTTAGAACGTCATTTCAATTTTCAAAATTCAGAGTTACATTTAATTTCATCTCCGAAGATCCCACATTCTATTCCAAAACCACTTCCTGTTGATAAAGCGCTTGAAAGTTTGGCTTCAACTGATGTGGTCAGGGATGTAGCGCCCTGGATAAACGACAGGGATTTAGCTGTGATGCTGCTTTTATATGGGGCCGGGCTTCGTATATCTGAGGCACTTGGCCTCCTAAGGAATGAAGCTCCCATTAAAGGGGTTACAATTTTAGAGATTACTGGCAAGGGCAAACGTGAGCGCCGAGTTCCTATTTTACCAGTTATTTCTGATGCGATTTCAACTTACATTACCAATTGTCCATTTGAACTCGAAGCAAATGAGCCTTTGTTTCGCGGGGAGAGAGGCGGCAAATTATCGCCTCGAATTATTCAACTTTTAATGGCGCGCTTGCGCCATGCTTTGCAATTGCCAGAGACGGCAACTCCGCATGCTTTGCGACATTCATTTGCAACGCACCTTTTGGGAACCGGAGCTGATTTGCGCCAGATCCAGGAACTTCTAGGTCATGCCAGCCTTTCAACAACACAAATTTATACTGAAGTTGATCGGGATCAATTGCTTCGTATTTATGATGCTGCTCACCCGCGAGACTAAAGTTTTTTTTAGTTTGTTTTCTCTCGCGGGCTATTTCTTTTTTAGTGGCGCTTCAGATACCCACAAAGCATCCGCGCAACCGTGCTGGGGTCATATCACTCAAACTGGAATGGACTGAATTACTGCTTGGGGTGAAGATAGAAAGACTGCTTTGTGGGTTGGCGTCTTGTGTCGCGGTAATTATTTTGCACTTCAACGCGTAGCAAGCCTGATTCAATAAATATTTTAAGCTCTCTGACATATGAAAAAGAGCTGAAGGTTACGTGCATTTCATTTGAGTTTATCATCGTCCCTTTCGCGCGACCCCAAATGCATTCTGCTCTACCGCATTTCATAAAGCCACGCACAATCCAAAGAGATGCTGATAGAGGATCATATGATTTAATTGGTTTTTCACCGCAATTGTAATCAATTTTTAAGCGGACCAGATCTTTTTCTTTGGCGTCTGAGTTTACCCATATTGTAGCTAGAGAGGGTTTTATGCAGGCTGAAGCTGTTGGTATGTGAGGACCGTTTGGGCCAATTAAGAATAGGGTCGTGAATAAGGCGCTAAGTCCTACATAATAAAATGTATGTGTTTTCATAATGAAAACCTCTCATGGTTGTGCTTATAGATTAGCAATGAGAGGTAAAACCTTCATGAATCAATTCAATCAAATGGAAGCGTATTTTGAGGGATTACCGGCCAAGCCTACTTTGGCAAGAAGCAAAACAGGCGTTTCTTTGTTTGATGCAACTCCCTGTCTGGCCTGATTTAAAACAAGCTTTGGTTCTTGACCGGCAAGATGCCATACAAGCTTGGAGAGCTTTCACTTTACTATTAGCTTGTGCTTCAGGCAGGGGGAAAGATTGAGTTGCCAGTGCTGCACCAGCAAATGCTAAAACCCCTAAAATGATGATCATTCTTTTTTGCACGATAACTGCCCTCTTGCCTTTTTTAGTGCCCCTTCAGTTGCCCACTACGCAACCGGGGTAATTTAGTGCCCCTTCAGTTGCCCACTACGCAACCGGGGTAATTTAGTGCCCCTTCAGTTGCCCACTACGCAACCGGGGTAATTTAGTGCCCCTTCAGTTGTCCACTACGCAACCGGGGTAATTTAGTGCCCCTTCAGTTGTCCACTACGCAACCGGGGTAATTTAGTCCCCCTTTAGTTGCCTACTACGCAACCGGGGTAATTTAGTGCCCCTTTAGTTGCCTACTACGCAACCGGGGTAATTTAGTGCCCCTTTAGTTGCCTACTACCAACTGGGGCAAACTGCTTCATACCCCTTGATGCCTTCTAGCACCCTTTATATAGCTAATAAATCGATTAATTCACACTACAATATAGTGAATGAACCAAAGCTGAATAGATTTAAATAATATGCTAGAATGAGCCTTCTATGCAATAATATCTTTTAGATATTGGATTTTTTATCTTCTTTT
This sequence comes from Hyphomicrobiales bacterium 4NK60-0047b, assembly GCA_040367435.1. Lineage (NCBI taxonomy): Bacteria > Pseudomonadati > Pseudomonadota > Alphaproteobacteria > Hyphomicrobiales > Hyphomicrobiales bacterium 4NK60-0047b. The sequence goes on from BAABWY010000007.1 coordinate 66,937, forward strand.
CAGGAGCTTAACCATGTTTCACCCTCGCCGTACCTTTCTAAAGGCAAGTGTTTTTTTTAGTGCATATATGGCTGGCCAACTCTCTCATTTATCATTAGCGAAAGCCAAAGATGGTGACCTTTTTAAAAGTGGTAATGGTCTTTATAGCCAACCCTGGTTTGAAGATGGTTTTCTTGACCTTGGTGAGGAACTTCAATTAGCTGCTGATGAGGGTAAACAACTTGTCATCATTTATGAACAAGAAGGGTGCCCCTATTGCAAGCAATTGCACCAGGTTAATTTAAAAAACCCTTCAATTAAGAAATTTATGCAGGAAAACTACAGGGTTATCCAACTTGACATCCGTGGCTCACGCGAAGTTACTGATTTTGCGGGAAAAACTTATTCTGAAAAAGAATTCTCACGAAAATGGCAAATTAACTTCACGCCAACATTAAGTTTCTTTCCAGCTGATCCTGCTCATGTTTTAAACAAAAAAGGAAAAGAAGCTGAAGCCTTTCGCCTTACGGGCTTTTGGAAAGTCTTTCATTTTGAAACCGTTTTGCGATTTGTTAAAAGCGGCGCTTATAAGAAAGACACATTACAAGACTATCTCAATGAGCGAATTAAAGGATTGAAAGAAACTGGGAAGTCTGTGAAAATCTGGGATTAACTCGCTTTTCTTTTCTTCAGTTTATTGTATAAATTTTTTCACTAGAGCATATTTCTTTTGTTTTAAATCATTGGGATGCTCTAAATAGTTGAGGGATGGTCTTTTTTAGGCCCTTAACTCTATTTTTCTTTTTACGGCCAATTAATTTTCATATCTAATATATCATGAAAAGAGACATTTGCTTTGTTTTGCGCTCCATTTTCAATTTTGTAGCGCCCAATTTAAATGACTTAATGAACAAAAGGTGTTAAGAGTAGTATTCGCATGACATTAGGATCTCACTTTATTGGGCGGCTTATTTCTTTACCGCGCTATACCAAAAGAGCCATTTTAATGTCACTTGACTTTAGCCTTTTGTCTTTTGCGCTTTGGTGCTCTTATTCCCTTAGACTTGGCATGTTTTACATGCCAGATAGTTGGCAACTCTTGGCTGTTCAACTGGCAGCGCCAACTTTGGGAATTTTTTGTTTTCATTATTATGGCTTGTATAAACTCATTACCCGTTTTGCTGGACGACGTGGTGCATTAAAAATATGCGTGTCAGTTGCGGTTTCAATTTTGGGATGGCTTTTACTACTTTACATGACCAAGTTCACACTGGCGAATGTACCTCGCTCTGTCATTGTCATGTATGGCTTGTTCTCAATTATTTATACATGGACCAGCCGAAGTTTCATCACTTATTTATTAAGTGATTATATTCCGAATTCTTACAAAAAAGACTTAGACCAAGCTTTACCTGTATTAATTTATGGTGTTGGTGAAGAGGGTACGCAGCTTTATCATGATTTAGACCGTTCAGCTGATTACCGACTTGTTGGATTTATTGATGACAACCCATCCCTATGGCGTCAGATGTTGTTTGGCCTTCGGGTTAATGAGCCAACTTCAGTTATAGACCTTGTGCGAGATCATGGTGTTAAAGAAATATTTTTAGCTGATCCGTCCTTAACACGACGCTTTAAAAGAGATTTACTTAACAAATTAGCTCCTTTTTCCGTGAAGGTAAAAGCGTTACCCGCTTTACATGAGATCGCCTCAGGTAAAGTGATGATTTCAGACTTACGCTCTATCGGGCTTGAAGATCTTTTAGGACGAGTGCCAGTGCCAGCTCAACAGGACCTTCTCGAGAAAACAGTTCAACAAAAAATCGTGATGATTACAGGTGCTGGTGGTTCCATCGGTTCAGAGATTGCGCGTCAGGTCATTTCGCTCGCCCCTAAAATGATCATTCTTTATGAGCGTTCTGAGTTTGCCCTTTACCAAATCGAATATGAGCTACGGCAAAAACTAAAAGATATGGCTACTACAAAGTCACCTTCCTCAACTTCGACCACCTCTGATATCGAAATTGTTCGTGTTCTTGGTTCGGTTTTAGATGACAAATTACTGAGAAAAACAATGTCCACATATGGGGTGAATACACTTTATCATGCAGCCGCATACAAGCATGTACCTATTGTTGAAGACAACCCATTTGCCGGAATAGAAAACAATGTATTTGGTACGCAGTTTACTGCACTTGCTGCAAAGGATTGTGGAGTTGATCTATTTGTTTTGATCTCAACTGACAAAGCTGTTCGACCTACGAATGTGATGGGTGCCAGTAAGAGGATGGCTGAGCTTGTTCTTCAAGCTCTTGCTGATGAGCCACATACCAATACACTTTTTACGATGGTGAGATTTGGAAATGTTCTTGGTTCTTCAGGCAGCGTTGTTTCTCGCTTTCGTGAGCAGATTCAAAAAGGCGGTCCTGTAACGGTTACGCACCCTGAAATCATTCGTTATTTCATGACTATTCCTGAAGCTGCTCAACTTGTTATTCAATCAGGTGGACTTGCTAAGGGGGGCGATGTTTTTGTGCTTGATATGGGACAACCTGTTAAGATTGTGGACTTGGCGAAATCGATGATCAACCTTTCCGGTCTTGAAGTGGCTGATAAAGCAAACCCAGATGGTGATATCGCGATTGAATTTATGGGATTGCGTGAAGGTGAAAAGCTATATGAAGAATTGCTGATCAATGAGAATTGCTCACCAACTGACCATGTTAGCATTACACGCAATAATGAAAATTATCTCTCGGCTGCTGAATTAAGCCCAAAAATTAAATCCTTGCGCCACTCAATAGAAGCTTATGATACAGAAGCTTTGTTAAGTTTATTAAGTGAGATCGTCGAAGGTTATCAAATATCTAATACGGTTATGGACTTGCAAAACAAAAATTACAAAGACAAGACATTAAAATCTCAGCACTTAGATGTCATGAAAAACTCTTCTCCACTTGAACGCAATGATGTTGATGAATTCATTGATGAAGCACCTGTTCCCTTAAGCGAACAAACTGAAGTAACTTTTAAAGATGTAACTTCACTGAAACCTTCAAATTAAACGCGAAGAGTTTTTTTTCATGACGAAAAATTCAGGTTTCATGTCACAAAATTCAGACCCTTTTTATAATCATACTAAATCGTTTGACCCCATACAGATGCAAACCGAAGATATTGAAGATTTAAAACAACTCATTGTTGGTCGTCTTGTCACTCAGGCTCTTTTTGATTTAGCACTTACTAAAGCGGTACAAACAGGCATTTCTCTTGATGGTCTCTTGCTACAAGAAGGCCTCATGGATGAAGAAAATTATTTCCGCTTACTCTCACAAGTTGTTGGTGTCAATTACTTGCCTCCTGATCACGCCCCAAAATTGCAACTGCAATTTGATGACAACAAAAAAATCAACCAACGCTTTGGTTGGTCATCTTATGAAACCGATGATGGTTTTGCGATTATCCCTTTTGGAATAAGTGGGATGGGACCTAAAAAAGTTCGAGCTTCTTTGCAAAAATTCATTGAAGATAAGCAAGCTTTACACCCGAATTTCAACCAAGCCAAAATTTATTTGGTCAGCCCTACTACAATGCGAAATAGATTTCAAACTCGATTTTCCAATGAGTTGTTGTTTTGTGCTGGGGAAGAGTTGGCGCAAAAAGCCCCACTAAGTTGCGCTAAGAGTGGAGTTTCAGTTTTACAGACAATTGGCTTGTTAGGTTTGACTGGTTTCTGCTTTTATGGATTGTGGAGCTCTTATCAAATTTCTATATACGCACTTTCTGCTTTTTTCTCTCTTTTCTTTTTTTGTTTGATTTTCTTTCGCTTAATTACAGCACTGAAATTTCAATCTATTTCAAAACAGTTCAGGCCTTCAACACACCCTCTACCACGAAACCACCCTGTACTTCCGGTTTATACGTTACTCGTTCCGCTATTTCGTGAAACAGCTGTGTTGCACCAATTAATTTCTGCCCTTGAAGAACTTGATTATCCAAAAGCGAAACTTGATATTAAGTTACTGTTGGAAGAGATAGATGCCACGACTATAGACGCTGTTAAGGCCATGAATTTACCGCCCTATTTTCATGTAGTCATTGTGCCGAATAGTCAGCCTAGAACGAAACCAAAAGCTTTGAATTATGGCTTGCAACTCGCACAAGGTGACTATGTTGTTATTTATGACGCTGAGGATATTCCTGAACCATCTCAATTAAGGCGCGCCCTAGAGACTTTTGAAAACAGCGCTTCAAATTGTGCTGTTATTCAAGCAAAGCTGAATTTTTACAACCAAAAACAAAACTGGCTCACTAAACAATTTACTATGGAATATAGCTCTCTGTTTGATGGTCTACTACCTGCCTATTTAAAATTCTCAATTCCTTTACCTCTTGGCGGAACTTCAAATCATTTTCGAGCAGATATTTTGCAGTCTGTTGGTGCTTGGGACCCCTATAATGTTACTGAAGATGCTGACCTTGGCATGCGGTTTTATCGACATGGATACCGTGCTGATATTCTAGGCTCTACAACATATGAAGAAGCATGCTCTTCGTTTTCGAGCTGGCTTTATCAACGAACCCGTTGGTTGAAGGGATGGATGCAAACTTATTATGTTCATATGCGCCATCCTTTTACTTTATGGCGAGAGCTTGGGACGTGGCAGTTCATTGGCTTTCAGTTGGTTATTGGTGCTCCTATTTTTTCTGCTCTTGGCCACCCCCTATTTTTAGGCTTTTTAGTTTGGACTTTGTCCTTCTGTGAATTGCCAAACTATTATGACGATTGGCCACAAAATTGGCCCCTAAGTTGGCCTTTGTGGGGACTAGCTTCATTCAATTTAACTGTTGGGTACTTTGCGACTATGTGGCTTGGGTCGCAAGCTCTTCGTTTTCGTAAATTATCTGGTTTTTTATTCACCATCTTCACATTACCTCTTTATTGGCTCTTAATATCTTTCGCTACATATCGAGCTTTGTTCCAGCTCATACATGCTCCATTTTATTGGGAAAAAACCGATCATAAGGGACAGACACAAGATTAGGTACAAATTTGGTTTTTAAAACCTCTCATTTTTTGACATTTATTAACTCTCTCACAGCATACTATTCCTTTAAGTTTCAGTTGATTCGGGGTTGAGATGTCTAAGAAGAAGTTTGATTTTGGTACCAAACAGATTTTGTTGATTGAAAATAATAAAATGATGCGTCGGCTTGTGCGTGAAATGTTGCTTAGTTTTGGTGTCAAAATGACCAACTTGATTGAAACAGATAATGTGACCAACGCTATTCAATTGATTTACAGCCAAAAATTTGACCTCGTTATCACGGATTTCTTTTTAGGAGATTTAGATGGAGGGGATTTTACCAGGCATATCCGCGGTGATGAGAGTTGCATCAACCGTAGGATTCCCATATTGCTGATTACGGCCTCTCCCAATCATGAAAAAGTTTTAAAGGCCCTTGAGTCTGGTGTTAATGAATTGCTTGCTAAACCGATTGCACCAAGCGCCCTTTATTATCGTGTTTATGCAATGCTAACACGCCCATGCCCATTTGTAATTACTGAAGCATATGTTGGACCGTCTCGAAGCACGAAACGTCTTGATAGTATGAAAAACCTAAAAGATAATATGCCGGCAGGTAAGATGAGAACGTGGCGCAAAATTTCATCAACTAGTATTCATTACCCTCAAATGACCCCCAAGACCACGGCTACAGATCCCTTTTTAATGTCTTGATGCTCATGGTTCAAAACAACTTGAAATGCACTTATTCTTGTAAAGCTCTAATTTTGTCCGCTCTCATCACAATTTTCTGTATTTTTGTGAAGTCATAAAGCACTTTCTTCTGTTATATTCGCCCTGAATAACTTCACGGGGACAATTTCTTATGAATGAATTAACGGTTAAATTATCAGGGCAACCAATCGAAGGTAAGTTCTCAAATCCTGATATCACTCTTGATGGAGAGACACGGGCTCAAGTTCCTTTTGAAAAATTAGAGACCTTGTGGATCAATACTGGGTCTCTTTGTAACATTGAGTGCGCCCACTGTTATATCCTATCTAGCCCTAAGAATGATGACCTCGTCTATATACGCCTTGAGGAAATTCTCCCTTTATTCGATGAGATTAAGCAGCTCAAACTTGGTACCAAGGAGATTGCTTTTACTGGCGGTGAGCCTTTTATGAACCCTGAAATGATCAAGATGGCTGAGGCTGCTTTGGAACGTGATTTTTCAGTCCTCATTTTGACAAATGCTATGGCCCCTATGATGCGCAAGACTGTTCGGGCTGGTTTGCTTGATTTACAAGAGCGGTTTGGTGATCGCTTGAATCTGCGGATTAGTCTCGACCATTATTCTGAAGAATTTCATGATATAGAGCGTGGCAAGGGAAGCTTTGCAAAAAGTTTAACCGGGCTCAATTGGTTGAATGAGCATGGCTTTCAATTTTCAATTGCTGGACGAAGCTTGTGGGATGAAGGTTCGGAAGATGTCACAGGTAAATTCCAAAATTTATTTGAAACGCAAGGTTGGTCACTTTGCGCAACTAACCCTGATGATTTGATGATTTTTCCAGAAATGGATGAACAGGCAGACAAACCTGAAATTACTGAAAAATGTTGGGATATTTTAAGCCTTAGTCCGAAAGACCTGATGTGCTCATCAAGCCGTATGGTTGTTAAACGTAAAGGTGAAGCCAGCGTGAAAATATTACCTTGCACACTTTTACCTTATAGAGCTGATTTTGAAATGGGTGATACTTTAAAAAAATCTTTGAAGATCGATGGTGGTATGTTTGATCATGGTGCCGTTAAGCTTTGTCACATTCATTGTTCTAAATTTTGCGTTCTTGGTGGGGGTAGCTGTACCTCATAACTTCGCTAAACTCTTAGCTTTACACATTAAATGCTTTAGCTGTGCTTTTCCAAAACGAAGTTTATTGATTTTTTAATCAATTCAAAATCGTTTCTTAATCGTTATTTCTTAATATGAGCAAACTTGTTTTTGCTGCTTAAGTATAATGAAATTTTTGTTTCTTTCAAAATCCAGCTCAAACAAGGTTAGCTTCTTTTGTTTTGGGTAGGGTTTTATGATGCGTATTGGGTTAACAGCGAAAGTTCTTGCAATCGTAGGAGTTAGTTTTATATCAACTCTAGCGGTTTCAATTGTTAGCATTCATCAAATGTCAAAGATGAATGAAGAAACTCATGCGATTGCCAAAGAATTCTTGCCACTCAACCGCGTTATCAGTCAAATCATTCTTTTACAACATGAACAAAACAAAGTTCTTACAAATGTTTCCCGTTCTATAGATAATCAATATGCTTTTACAAAAGGATATTTCCTGCGGGCAAGAACAGATCTTGAAAATATAGCCCTTCAAATTAAAGATAATCTCACTCAGGGGAAGAAATTACTTCAGCAAGAAAATCATACGCATTTTACAAATTCATATATTGGTAACGTCCAATATGAAATGCAATATGTAGAAGATATCCTCCTGCAATTTAGTAAAAATGCATATTCTGTTTTTTCTCAACCAGATAGTTATGTATCAAAGGATGTCATTGCGCATATTTCCGCACTCATTGATCAACAACAATTTATTTCTGATCGACTTTATCGGTTGGAGAACCAACTTATCCAACTTACATATGAATCAGCTCAGCATGTTCAGCACCATGAAGAAGCCGCCCTTGCTTTTATCTTTTGGTTTTCAATCGGCACCTTTATAACAAGTATCGGTCTAGCCTTGTTTTTAGCTAACTCTCTCATTTCTAGGCCGATTAGAAAAATTCTACAATTTTGGCGCAATATGCAAGAAGGCAATCTTAATGTAGACCTTAATGTATATTCAAATGATGAAATCGGTGAATTGGCAAGACAATCCAGATCTTATCTGGATACGCTTTGTGAAAAGAAAGCCATGGAAGAAGAAATTCAAGAATCTTATTCCAGGTTAGCTTTTGCGATTAATTCAATGCGTGATGGCTTTGTGGTCTATGATAAAAATGACCGCCTTGTGATGGTCAACCAAGCGTTTCTTGATTTTTATGACTGCATTCATGATGACGTCAAACCTGGCATTACATATGAAGGCCTTGTTAGAGCTTCTCTTGCTAAAGGTATGTGGAATATTGGTGATTGGGATCCTGAAGACTGGGTACAAAGCCAACTTAAAAACCGCTCTAATGATAAATTTAATTTTGAGACAGAAGCACATTTAGCTGATGGTCGTATTATGCTTAGAAGAGAACGCCGCGATGCGTCTGGACAAATTGTTGGTATCCGTATTGATGTTACTGAAATGCGCCGTAAAGAAGAAGAACTAAGACAGCATAAAGAAAATCTTGAAGAAATCGTTGTCGAGCGAACCGCTGTGATTGCTGAACAGACCACTCAACTTGAAGAGGCTCTGGCCGCTGAACAACAACTAAATGAAATGCAACGCCAATTTGTCTCCATGGCGTCACATGAATTTAGAACACCCCTTGCTATCATTGATAGTTCTGCCCAGCGCCTATTGCGTAAAAAAGGTAAACTTACCGATGAAATTTTATCTAAGCGTATAAGTATCATTATGGAAGCTGTTCAGAGAATGCAGTCCTTAATGGAGAGCACATTATCGGCCGCCAAGGTGAACGCGGGTAAACTCACTGTACAAATTTCAGATTGCGATATTACTCGACTTATTGAAAGTGTTTGTTCTCGCCAACAGGAGATCTCTCATCATCACATCATTCATTTTGATGAACTTAATCTGCCGAAATTAATTCAGGCTGATAAAGCTAAAGTGGATCAAGTACTTACTAACCTACTTTCAAATGCGATTAAATATGCTCCTGATGCTCCGAATATAACAGTTACAGCTCACCATGATGAAACTGATGTTTTTCTTTCTGTGCAAGATGAAGGACTTGGTATTGGCAGTGATGACTTACCTAATATGTTTGAACAATTTTTCCGTGCCCAGACTTCAACTGGAATTGCGGGAACTGGCATTGGTTTACATATCGTAAAGCAGATTATCGAACATCATGGTGGGGAAATCTCAGTTGAAAGTGAAGTCGGCGTTGGTTCAACATTCACTGTGCGCTTGCCAATAACCGGGCCGTTGGAAAAAGCGGCTTAAATTCTCTCACGGCTATTCCAAGCGCTTATGGCGCTTGGGCCTCCGAGGGGCGGTGCTAGGCACCGGACGCCAAAGGCGTCATGTCACTCAGCCTGAAAAAGGCTGAGCTCCTTCTTCGTGATGACCATTTTCACGTTTTCTCATTCTAAAAAATATGAACTATGAATATTAATGTCGACTGACAGAAGCAAAAAATTTTAAGGGCTATTTGGGCCTTTTTCTATGACTTCAATTTCTTTAAATAGCCTTTTCAAGGCTGTCCTAATCCTAGCTGCATCGTAGGAATGATCCCAATGTGACGCCAGATAGGCTGAACTTACAGTTTCTCCAAACTCTTGACCCCATTCAATTAATTCTGAGATAGATTCAAGGCAGGGTAGACACTCATCTTCACTGTCTTCAAAAAATTTTGGATGAGCAATATAATTATTTCTAAATTCAATTAGCTTTTTTAGAGTGCCACTTCTGTTTCGATTAGGCATCTTAGACGATATTATCTTTATAAATTTCTCACCAATATTTAGATCATTAAAAGCAGATATCTCTAGATATTTTGAATCAATGAAAGAGACTAAATATTGCCTCTCTATAGGTTCGCAGCCTTTTAATAATTCTAATATTTGCCCTACACTATATTTTGTATATTGCTTTTCAAGTGGTTCGTAAGCATTACATACTTTCAATACCATACTTTCTAATGCGAGTTTCTGATAAATGCCTAACGAATATCCGTGATTATTATCATTTAATTTTAATGCATTCTCGGAAATTTCATCATAGACATTTCTATAAAGCAAAGCAGAATGTATGTTTTTGTGAAAATCGCTAAGAACTTTTTCAATTTTTTCTGAATTACTCTGACGCACATCATCCATTAACATTATCCAAAAAACTATGTTCTAGTTGATAATCTTTTATTGGAGCCCCTTCAGGTTGCCCACCTACAACCGCGATTAGACAAAATGCTTCGAGAGCTTAAGGCCTTGGGCTTGGTAGTTGGATTTTAGGTCTGCGCCGTAGATTGTCTCTGGGATTTCAGTGAGTGGCTCGTAAATGAGCCTTGCTATGATTTGGCCATCTTCTAATACAAACGGTATATCATGACTGCGCACCTCTAGCACCGCACGGCTGCCTTTGCCACCTGCTGATTCTGCGCCAAAGCCTGGGTCAAAAAAGCCGGCATAATGCGCGCGGAACTCGCCCATCATCGGGTCAATTGGCACCATTTCGGCTGCGTATTGAATGGGAATGTGCAGTGCTTCTTTCGAGACAAGAATATAAAACTCACCCGGGTCCAGGATTAACCGGCCGTCGGCACGGCCATAAAGTGGTTCCCAGAACTCATCCATTTTATAGCTGTTTGGTTTATCAACATCGATGATGTCTGTGTGTTTTTGCGCTCTGTAACCAATTAAGTTACTGCCATCAATACCACGCAAATCAACCCGTGTGTTCAGTCCATCGCGGATAGTTGGCTCGCAATTCACTAATTGCTCTTTTTCATGCAAGACACGCAACTCCTTGTCTGTGAGCTTTGGTCTTTCAAATCTGTCTTGCTGGCCGATGCGCCGGCGAAAACGCAACTGATTTAAACGGCTGCCTGGGCGCACTTTGATAGAAAATGTGCGCGGTGAAATTTCGACATAGAGTTTGCCTTCATAACCCGCTTCAACATAATCAAAAATCTCGGCGCCATCAGAAATAAGCCGCGTGAACACATCGAGGCGCCCCGTTGAACTTTTTGGATTAGCAAAGCAAGACACACTATCTGGCAATTTCAAGCATTCTTCGACTTCCACGACGTAGAAACATTCACGCTCTAAAACGGCCCCGTCTTCGAGTGAAAACTCATGGAGTGATAGGTCTTCTAACTGAGATTCTACTGTTCTGCCGCCGCCTGGTAGAAAACTTGCGCGCACTCTATAAGCTTTTTTCCCCAAACGCAGATCAAGGCTGGCAGGTTGAATTTGGTTATCAAGAATATCTACACCGTTTGCGGTTTTTAAAAACCCACGATGAATGAGATCTTTAATGGCCTGGCTTGGAAAAATGCCTCCCTTTGTGGGCAAGTGAGCTTTGGGCAATTCGCTCCCATTTTCCTGATCATTATTCCAAAGGTTTTTTGCTTCTTCAGCCATCTTTCAATCCTTTTTTAGTGCTCCTTCAGTTGCCCACAAGCAACCGTCGCGGCGTCCAGATTACTATCTCAGATGCCCACACTTTTGTGCTCCCTTTAGATTGCCCACTAGCAACCGGGACAGTAACTGCAAGCTTTTGCTTCAGATACCCACTAAGTATACACAAATTGCGCTCCAGACACCAAAACAACAGCTGCAACTGACAAACCGGGGTGAGTACTTCCAGTACTAAATTGGCCCCATAATCGCTGAAGGAGGTAGAGGTTACAAGCTGGAAACATACTTTTTGTGAAAAACTCTTGACCCTTTCCCCGTTTTTGTACTTAGATGGGCCATCGAATAAGGGTTTAGACCCTTGTGGTGATTTGGCCGGTCGGCTTGCAGCCACATAAAATAACTTGCTAAAAGGCCGATTGCCCCGGTTTTCCCTAACTTGATTTGGTTGGACCTGTGTCATCGGTATTGGTGGTACTGGTGTGCTGGGTTTTTTATTGCTCACACACTTAAATTCAGAGCAATACATAAGGGTTTTCTATGTCTAATACAAAAATTTCTAAAGATCGGTTTGCTTCATTGAAAGATGCAACAAAGCTTGTGCATGGCGGCACCATTCGTAGTGAGTTTGGTGAAACCTCTGAAAGCTTGTTTTTAACCTCTGGTTACGTCTATGACAGTGCTGAAAGCGCTGAAGCGCGTTTTAAAGGGGATGAAGATGGGTATATTTACAGCCGCTTCATGAACCCTACGATTAAAATGTTTGAAGAACGCATGATTGCACTTGAAGGGGCCGAGGATGCCCGCGCCACAGCTACTGGTATGGCTGCGGTTTCTGCTTCCGTTCTTTCTTACTTAAATGCTGGCGATCATATTGTCTCAGCCAAAGCTTTGTTTGGCTCTTGCCGTTATGTGGTAGAGACCTTACTACCGCGCTTTGGCGTGGAGACAACATTGGTTGATGGCAGTGACATAGAGGCCTGGAAAGCGGCTATGAAGCCGAATACGAAGGCTGTGTTTTTTGAAACACCAACCAACCCAGCTCTTGAATTGGTAGATATGCAAGCTGTAGCTGACATTGCTCATGAAGCTGGGGCTTTGGTGATTGTGGACAACGTTTTTGCCACACCATATTTTCAGAAACCTATGGAATTTGGGGCTGATGTTGTCTGTTATTCAGCAACGAAGCATATTGACGGACAAGGGCGGTGTCTTGGGGGCGTCGTACTTGGCAAACAAGACTATATCGACGACTATTTACATGATTTTATGCGCCAAACCGGGCCTTCTATTAGCCCGTTTAACGCTTGGGTTATGCTTAAGGGGCTTGAAACACTGCCTTTGCGCATTGAAAAAGCGGCGTCTAATGCCCGCAAAGTAGCTGATTTTCTTAGCGAACACCCAAAAGTGAAGCGCGCGATATACCCTGGACGGGAAGACCACCCTCAACATGAGCTTGCCAAACGCCAAATGAAGGGCTTTGGCACTATGGTCGCCTTTGAAATTGTTGGGTCAAAAGAAGATGCATTCAGCTTCATGAATAAACTGGAAATTATTAGCATTTCTAATAACTTAGGTGATACAAAGAGCTTAATTACTCATCCAACGACGACAACCCATCAACGGTTGGAGGAAGAGGAACGTCTTGAGCTTTCTATTACTCCTTCGTTGATCAGACTTTCTGTTGGAATTGAAGATAGTGATGACCTTTTAAATGATATTGCAGATGCTCTTAAGTAAAGAAACTAAGTTTCGGTCATTTTTATCAATTTTTCGGTTGATTTTGGGCTTAATAATCGTTCAAATCTGACTGTGTTATAAAAGAATATGGGTAAGTTTATGTTTCATGCCACAACAAAAGCCATTGAAGTGCGAGTTGAACCTCAATTTCTGGATGAGCAATCTAGTCCTGAGGACCATCAGTATTTTTGGGCTTATTATGTTGAAATCGAAAATCAAGGTGCTGAACCGGTCCAATTGCTAGGGCGGCACTGGCGGATTACAAACGGCCATGGTGATACTCAGGAAGTTATTGGGGAAGGTGTCGTTGGTGAACAACCCGTTATCCAACCTGGGGAAACATATAGCTACACATCTGGTGCCCCTCTTGGCACTCCGACCGGATTTATGGGCGGAGAATATAAAATGGAAAGCACTGCTGGTGAAGATTTTATGATTGATATTCCGGCCTTCTCACTTGATAGCCCTTATGACATTCATGCAGTGAATTAATTATTTGTTTGCGTTTGACTTATTAAACTAAACATTGCTTGAGACTGGATGAGGGACTGCATTTTCGAATGGTTGATTTTCGCCCCATATCCTTTGTTATTGGTATTTTGCTGGCCACTCTTGGCATCGCGCTTATCATTCCGACATTAATCGACCTTGGTGCAGGCAATTCGAATTGGCTAGGCTTTGCAGCTGCTAGCTTGGTTACCCTCTTTTTCGGTGTTGGACTTGGTTTTTCTCAATATACACCCAACCCCGAACTTTCCATTAAGCAGGCCTTTTTGCTCACCACTTTAGCTTGGCTTGCTCTGACCGCTTTTTCGGCTCTTCCTTTTGTTTGGTCTGATATGAGTATGAGTTACTCTGATGCTTTTTTTGAAGCCATGTCAGGTTTAACCACCACCGGGGCGACGGTTATTTCAGGGCTTGATGAGAAATCACCCGGCATTTTACTTTGGCGCAGCTTGCTGCAATGGCTTGGCGGTATTGGTATTATTGTGATGGCGCTTGCTGTTATGCCGATGTTGCAAATTGGTGGTATGCAGCTCTTTCGAACAGAAAGCTCAGATAATTCTGAAAAAATTGTTCCTCGTGCTGCGCAGCTAGCCAGCTCGATTACCAGCCTCTATGTCACGCTTTCATTACTTTGTGTTGTCGGATACTTGCTTGCAGGTATGAGTTTATTTGACGCGATCGCTCACTCTATGACCACCATTGCAACGGGCGGGCTTTCCACTCATGATGCGTCTCTTGGCTATTTTGAAGGAGATGCGGTTAAATATGTTGCTATTGTTTTTATGATTCTTGGTAGCTTACCATTTGGCCTTTATCTCTATGCGGTTAATGGCCGTGTTGATCGCTTATTTAAAGATAGCCAGGTGCACTGGTTTTTCATCACATTGTCAGCTTTTATTTTCTTAACCTGGATTTCTCAGTTTGGTTCTGGTGCCGATGGTAAAAACCTTTGGGCCGACCAATTAAGAGATGCGGCATTTCATTCCGTTTCTATTATGACGGGTACCGGCTATGCAACTGGTGATTATGGTCAATGGAGCACTTTTGCTGAGGTGTTATTTTTTATCATGATGTTCGTTGGTGGCTGTGCGGGCTCAGCCTCATGCGGTATTAAAATTTTTAGGCTGCAAGTGCTTTTTCAAACCATAAAGCAACGCACCTTTTCCCTTATTCAACCCAACGGCATTTATATTCCGCGTTATTCTGGCCGGCCTATTGAGGAACGGGTTTCAACGGCGGTTTTAAGCTTTATCTTTTTGTTTTTATTCTGCTTTGCAGTTTTGACCTTTCTCTTAACGCTCTATGATCTTGATTTAATGACCGCGATTTCAGCTGCCGCTAGTTCGCTCACAAATGTTGGCCCTGGACTTGGTGATATTGTTGGTCCTACCGGCAATTTTCAGAGCCTGCCAGATGGGGCAAAATGGTTGCTTGCTGCTGGCATGCTGCTTGGTCGGCTTGAGCTCTTTACGGTTCTTGTATTGTTTATACCTACCTTCTGGCGAAGCTAGGTTTGTTTTCTCTCACGGGCGATGCAGCGTAGCTGCCGCCCTACGAGGTGCAGCGCTCAGCGCTGACGGCCGTTCGGCCTACGTTTTTCGAGCACTGCTGATTTTGAGATTTATTTTCTCTCTCACGAGCAATTGCGATAAACAAAGAGTGAACTGGCATTATTCAGCTGGCTCTGGAGGGGTGGGTTTTGTGCCCAGTGCCATATACCAATTTTTGATTTTGCCGATGTCGCCGCCGATGCCAACGATGACGGGCACGAGTACAAGAACAAGTATAGTTGCAGCAGCTAAACCAAAGACCATTGTGATGGCCATTGGCAATAGGAACTGTGCCTGGCGGCTTGTTTCAAACAACAAGGGTAATAACCCGCCAATGGTTGTTAGAGACGTGAGCAACACAGCACGCAAACGATCTTGGCTGGCACCAATAGCGGCTTCGTGCAGACCTTCTCCTCGATCAAGTCTGTTTTTCACTTCTGTTACCAAGATGATGGAATCATTTACCAAAATACCAGATAAACCAAGAAGACCTATGAAAGATAAAATGGTGAGCGCACTTCCCATGACCATATGACCCAATATTGCGCCGACTGCACCAAAAGGAATAATAACCATTACAGCTAGTGGCTTGGCATAACTTTCAAATACCCAGGCTAGGATGATATATATGAGGACAAGCGCAAGAAGAGCACCTAACTTCAAGTCAGCAAAGCTTTTCGCCTGATCTTCAGCACGACCAGCCAGACTATAGGTAATTCCATATTTTTCTTCAGCATTGGGTAAAGCTTCGATATGCAATTGTTCGATGACTGTTGTGACTTCTGTTACCTTTGGATCGATATCTCCTGTAACCGAAACTGTGCGAGAACCGTCTCTTCTTTGGATAACAGAAAAACCAGGTTTTTCGCGAAGGGTCACTGCTTCTGGCAAAGGTACACGGATGTTATCTGGTGTCAGGAGATAAATCGAACGTAATGCCTCAATACCATTTAAATCATGTTTTCTCTTAACACGAACTGTGATTTCTTCGTCACCCCTTGCAAAGCGCGTGGCAATCGTACCTTCAAAACTATTTCTTATTTGAGTACCAACTGATTGTGCGGTTAGGCCAAGAGATGTACCTCTAGGTGTTACTTCAATAATCCATTCAGGTTTGCCATAGGGGAGATCATCATCAACATTGGAGACGCCACTGACACCAGCTAATGCCAGTTTAATGTCTTCAGCTGCTTTTTTCAAAGTTGAGACATCAGCTCCTTGCAATCGGATATCAATATCAGCACCGGGAGGGCCGGTGCGATTTCCGCCAATAGCAAAACGCTCGATAGCAGGGAGTTTAGGAACTGATTTGCGCCATTCTTTTATGAAGGCTCTCGTGCGAACGGAACGGGCTTCACTTGGCGACAAGTTTACGGTTACTTCAGCTAAGTTATCTCCCTGGGCACGGCCTGATTTTCCTTGCAAACCATAAACGGCTACAATTAGTTTTTCATCTTTACCTTTGGTCAGTTTAGTTTCTACCGCGTTTAATGTCTCTTCAATTTTTTTGAGAATTTTCACTTGCTCTTCGCTTGGTGTGCCGGGAACGAAATTGATTTTCGCTGTCACCTTTTCCGCCTCTGGTGAAGGGAAAAATTGAAAACCCACGCGGCCACCAGCGATTAATCCCATCGATATAATCAACGTTAGAACTGTAAGTGCAAAGAAGCTATAACGCCAATCATAGCAAATTTCCACAAATCGTCTGTAAGGTCCGTCTCTAAACGCATCTAAACTATCGTCAAATTTTGCACGGAAGCGCCCTCTTTCTTCCATATTACCTGTCGTGGCAGCGTGCCTTAAGTGACCGGGAAGAATTAAAAAACATTCCACAATACTTGCGATGAGCACTGCCATCACAACAAGTGGTATCGCTGACATAAAGTCGCCAAGCCTGCCTTGAATAAGAAAAATTGGGAAGAAAGCTGCCATGGTTGTTAGTGTGGCGGCCATTACGGGTTTAAGCATACGCAAGGCGCCTTGCTCAGCAGATGACCTTGCACCTATACCCATCGATTGTCTCGTGGCTGTGTCTTCAGCGACCACAATGGCATCGTCGACGATAATACCAATCATCATGATCAGGGCGAACATTGAGATCATATTGATTGTCTGGCCTGAGACCCACATGACAAGAACCGTCGCCATAAGTGCTACAGGAATACCAGCAGCGACCCAAAAGGCAATCCGCCAATTTAGAAAGATAAAGAGGACGATTAAGACTAAAATTAACCCTTGTAAGCCGTTCTCGATCAAGATGCCTAAACGTTGTTTTACATTTTCACCGCGAACATCATAAACAGCTATTTTTAGGCTTGGGGGGAGTGTTGGTTTTATTTTCTCAACGTAGGCATAAAAACTTTCCATTGTTTTCAAAGTGTTTGAAGACAATGCTCGTTTTATGGACAGTTGGATGGCTCGGTTGCCAGAAATGATGCCTGTATTTCCATCTTTATCAAACTGGGTGTGAATGGTGGCGATATCTTTTAAAAATATTTTTTCGCCGCTTGAAAGGGAAATGATTTCAATCTTGGCAAGCTCTTCTGGTGTGCGTCGCTCAGCTAAGGCGCGTAACTGTATTTCTAATCCGCCTTCAACCGTACCGGCAGGAAGGTCTCTTGTCTCGAGGCGGATGCGCTGCGCGATTGTGTCGAGGCTTAAATTAAGACGACGAAGTTCTTCTTCTTTAATTTCGATCCAGATTTCTTCATCTCGAACGCCGCTCAAAGTCACGCGATCAATTCCGCTATTAAGAAGACCATCTCTTATTTGCTTAGCATAGGCTTTCACCGTTTCTTCTGCAAAAGGGCCGGAGATGGCTAATTTTGCGACATTTTCATAAAAGGCCACGCGGTTAATAATGGGCTCTTCACTGTCTTCTGGCAGGGTTGTAACGCCTGTAATCGCTTGCTCCACGTCTGACTGCGCTTTTTGCATGTCGGCGTTGGCATAGAACTCAAGTGAGATTGTTCCAACGCCTTCACGGGCATATGAATTCACTTCTTCAACATCATCGAGAAAACGAAGTTCTGGTTCTAAACTGTCTAGGATGTTTTTTTCTACATCTTCAGCACTGGCTCCCGGCCAATGAACTGAGACATTAATGATCGGTACTTCGACAGTAGGGAAGAACTGGACATTAATTTTAGAAATAGCATAAAGCCCCATCAAAACCATGATGGCCATAAGTAGATTTGCTGCGGTTGAATGGCGAACAAAAATACTTACAAGATTTGATTTATTTGATTGAGATTTACTTGTCTGCCCAGCAGTGGTCTCTTCAAGAGGTTTATCATTTGACATGGCTTATAAACCTTTTGAAGAGGATGCTTTTTTAGCGTCATGTTGGCTTAAAGCTTTATTGCCGTTTAGAGAATTTTTATTTTTCGACCTGACTTTAACTTTTACGCCTTCACCAGCGAGAGTTAGCCTCGTTGTGAGGATTTTACTTCCCTTTGGTAAGTTGACCTTCACCAAAGTATCACTTCCCGAGGCACCGACGACTTCAACTGTTCGTTCTGTTAAGCGTTCATTTTTAATCAGATAAATTTTATTACCGTTATAAATAGCTGTTTGCGGTAATCGGATAACATTTTTGTATTCTCTATCATCTAGCTTCACCTCAACAAAAGCACCGGAGCGCAATGGCACAGGTGTAAAAGGATTTTCGACCAGGGCATAAACTTCAATGCCGCCGCTTTGTGAAGTGATAACGGCCGCAGTTCTTACGATGGTTGCTTTATAAAGGATGGGAGTTTCGCCAACCTTCCAGCTCAAAGTCACTTTTCGATCGTTTAAAGTTTTTTCCTGAGCTAAGATCCGGCCATATTGAGCGTTTGTTAACGTAAAGCGTACGTCGATTTTATTTTGATCAATTAATGTGGCAACACTATCATTCACACTCATTGTACGACCAATCTCAGCGTTGACAGCGCTGACATAAGCATCGAATGGTGCGATGAGCTGTGTTTCTTCTAATCGGCGTTTGGCTTGAGTTACTCTCCAGGTTAATCTATCGACTACTGCGACTTGTTGTGCCTTGCGGGCGCGTAGTAAATCTAAATTCACTTTGCTGGTTGCCACAGCTTGACGGCGCTGCGATAGGACTACATTTCTATCGTCGGCAAGTTTTTTGGTTACCGTTCCTCGTTTCGATAAGTCTTGAGCGCG
Source organism: Hyphomicrobiales bacterium 4NK60-0047b (assembly GCA_040367435.1). NCBI lineage: Bacteria > Pseudomonadati > Pseudomonadota > Alphaproteobacteria > Hyphomicrobiales > Hyphomicrobiales bacterium 4NK60-0047b. Next base: position 86,154 of record BAABWY010000007.1, read on the forward strand.
TTTGAAATCTTTTTCACCTAAAGCGAGCTGCACTTTGGCGTATTTTAAATTTTCCTGCTCTAATACCAGACTTGCTTGCATCTCACTTTTGCGGGCAACGGCTTCAGCTAAATTTGCTTGTGCTTCCTGGAGGGCACCTTTGTAATCAAAATCATCAATTTTGAGAAGGAGCTCACCTTTTTTTATCAAGGCCCCTTCTTTTAAACCTGCCCCAACTTGTGTAATTTTACCTGATACTAAAGCTCTTAAATCAACCCGTCGATTGGCGACGGTTGTGCCATATAATTTTAACTTTGGGGTATGGTTTTTAACGATTGCAGTAACACTATCAACTGGCCATGTTTTTTCAACGATTTGGGGTTTTCTGGGTTTTGGTTTCGAAGCTTTTAGATAGCTGTACCCTGAGAAAGCCACAAAGAGGATGACTAACGGGACAACAGTTTTTATGACTGCCAGGAAAAGAGAATTTTTAGCCGACTTTGAAGATTGCCCATGGAGGCCTGCCCCCTTTGAAACTTTTGCGTTAGCTGCAGTTTCAGCTTCAGAGGATTGTGAGTTATTTTGACTTCGTTGATCCATTTGCTTCATTCAAACTCGCGACTTAATCTTCTTACTATATAGAGGCTCAAAACTTATAAACAATGATAGGACAGCTCCTCATAAAAAGGTGACAGCCATAATATCAGCAAAGAGTATGCCATTTATTCCTCAATATATTACGAATGATAGAGGCAAACTCCGTCTAAAATTGGGAATATTTCTCTTTTTTCTCACTCATTCGTTGCTATAAATCTTATCTTAACCATGATGAACAGGATATGACGATCGTTTTAAAGTCTAACCCGTAGAAAAATCCATCAAACATATGTGATTATAAAGATTTTGTAATTTCATGCTGACCAACACAGAGGGAAACTATATTAATGGTAAATATGAATGATTACCTTGAGCAAGCCGTAGAGATTTTAGCTCAGCTCGTTCATTTTGATACCACCTCTCATAAAACCAACCTTCCTTTGATTTCTTACATTGAAGAGATTTTAAAAGACGCCGCTGTTCCATACTCTCTTGTTCCGAATGATGAGGGTGATAAAGCCTCTTTATTTGCAACTATTGGCCCTTCAGGACCGCTTGGTATTGGGCTTTCAGGTCATACGGATGTTGTGCCAGTTGAGGGGCAAGAGTGGTATACAGACCCGTTCACACTCACTCAAAAAGGTGACCAGCTCTTTGGCCGTGGCACAACCGACATGAAGGGTTTTTTAGCCTGTATGCTAGCCGCAATTCCTGCATTTAAAGCAGCACCACTTCAACAACCGATTTATCTCATTTTTTCATATGATGAAGAAATTGGCTGTACCGGTGTTCGGCCACTTGTCAATCAATTGGGTGTAGACCTTCCGATGCCCTCTTTGGTTTTGGTGGGAGAGCCATCTAACTGCCAAGTTGTTGAAGCTCATAAAAGCATCACTAGCTATGTGACACGTATTATTGGGCATGAAGCGCATTCTAGTCTTTTGCATCAAGGGGTTAGCGCTATTGAGATTGCTGCAAAATTAATCAATCATCTCACAGATGCTCAGCAACAACTTAAATCCACACAAAATGATGCTCGTTTTGATCCGGCTTATTCGACTGTGCATGTTGGGCGAATAGATGGTGGAACGGCGCGTAACATTGTTGCCAAGGATTGCGAATTTTTATGGGAAGTTCGGGCACTTCCGGACTTTGATGGTTCTGAGATTTCTCAAACCATGATGGCATATGCGAAAAAAGACTTACTACCAGGAATGAAATCTATTTCACCTGCTACCGACATTGTAACTGAACAAATTACATCAGTTCCCGGGTTAGCCTCTTCTGCCTCGGCTGTTAGCTTGGGGATGAAGCTTGCCAATCAGAATGAAAGTTTTGTTGTTTCTTATGGAACTGAGGCTGGTTTATTTGAAGACCAGGGGGCTGCTAGTGTGATTTGCGGGCCGGGGTCTATTGAACAAGCGCACAAGCCAAACGAGTTTATAGACCGGGCTGAACTGGTGAAATGCCTTTCCATCCTTGACCGTGTTGCGGACCATCAAAGCAGCTAACGTGTTGATATTAAACAGACCTATACTTGACTAGTATTGTCAGGAATTGCTGAAATTTCTGTACAAAAGCTTTTTCAGCACTTATTACGGAGAGCATAGTTCTTAGAATTTCTCTAAATTATATAGTTAGAGACCACTAAGACAGGCATTTTACGTATTTTAAAAATTAGGTTTGTTAAATGAATTATATGAGTCAGCCGATTGAAGGCGTACCTCCTTCAAAACCACATAATCTTAGATCTCAGCTCTTTTGTGCCTCACGCTGGATGGCTCAATCTTGCTCGAATATGATGTCTGGCCTTGGTTATCAAGTTCTTGAAACCTTAGATTATGAACTCATTACTGTTCTTGATAATGGTTTACTTACAATTGAAGATGTCGCTGAGCGTTTATCTTGGGACGTGGCTGACACAAATGATCGAGCCAATCATCTTGAAACACTCGGATTTATCAAGATTGTTCGTGATCCTTCAAACGATAATCGAAAGCAGATTGTCTTTACAGATGCGGGTTGGCAGCTTATCAATGACCTATCAAATGTGGTTACTCAAGTTGAACTCCTATTGAGCCAAAGAATTGGTATCTCTGATGTGAATAATATTCGGAGTGTTTTTTCTTCTCACTGGGGACCTGCTTTGAAGGAAAGTGATTTATTTCTCAATGAACAATTTAAAGGCAAATTCCATTCAGAATTGGATCTTTGATCTAGACAATACACTCTATCCGGCTGAGTGTAATTTGTTTGCCCAAATTGATGAACGAATGGGAAGTTTTATAGCTGAGCTTCTTGATGTTGACCGGATTACTGCTCGTAAAGTTCAGAAAGATTATTACTATCGCTATGGCACGACACTGAATGGATTAATGCGCGAACACCAGCTCGATCCGCATATTTATTTAGATTATGTGCATGATATTGACCATTCAGTTTTACCTGACTTACCCGAGCTGAATAGTGCATTGGATGCTTTGCCGGGGCGTAAATTCATTTTTACAAATGGCTCAGCTGCACACGGTGAAAATGTAGCCGCTGCTCTTGGTATTCTTGATGTTTTTGATGGAATTTTTGATATTGCAGCCGCTGACTTTACACCCAAACCGAATAAACCGGCTTATGATCAATTTTTAAAACATCACAATGTAACGCCGCAAAATTCGATCATGTTTGAGGACTTGCACCCGAACTTAAAAGTACCTCACGAGCTTGGAATGGCCACCGTATTGGTGCACTCATCTTATGAAGACCACCCCGCACAAAAAGAACGTCTCAACTGGGATAACCTGCCTGTTTATATCCATCATGAGACAAATGATTTGGTTGATTTCCTCGCCTCAAAAAATTTGAAATCAGCTGAACTTCTTTAGGAAAACGCCCACCAATTTTTCTCTCTATTTTTTCTTTTCTACTTTCGTCCAGACTTTCGTATTCTTTGATCTAAGTTAAAGTTTTACTCCTGGAATTTGACATAAGATTTTTCATGTCCTCTTACTTTCCTTTTCGTTCTGCATTTTCATTTTGATCTCATATATTCAAATTAAATATCCATTAAATACAGTGACTTAATTTACAAGTTGGAGGCTTAACCACTTTCCCCAGAGGTAAAATTATGAAAAATATATATAAGTTGCTTACTATTATTACTCTTAGCTCTTGTAGTCTTTTGAGCTTTCAACCTTTTGCTTTTGCTGAGATGACACCGGCTGGACAAGAAGCACTAGTTAAGGCTGGAGAAACCATGTACCAGCATCGTTGTAGGGTTTGTCATTCTAATGATATGGAACATCCGTCTTATGGACCTCCTTTGAAAAACATTCTTGGCCGTAAGGCAGGTTCTGTTCCTGGGTTTAATTACTCAGATGCTTTGAAAAATTCTGGTATTGTATGGAATGAAGAGAAATTGCGAGAATGGATTAAGGATAATAAATCCGTTATGCCTGGTACTCGGATGCGTCATGTAGGGATCACTGATAAAACCGAACAAGACTTTCTTCTTACCTTTTTAAAACACATCTCAAAATAAAAATGCTCTCCCCCATCAGAACTAAGTGTTTTCACCCTGATGGGGGAGCCATATTCTATTCCTAAGAATCTCTAATGACTATGATCGTCATGAAGCTCAGCTTCATGGCCGGGGTGGTCATGGGTATGGGCTCCGTGATCTTCACCGATGTGATCATGATCGTGAGCACGAAAATCGTGAATGTGATCGCCATCATGATTATGGTGATGATGATTTTTGTGCGCATGACTGTGGGTGTGAGAGTGACCATGTTCGTGAATATGTTCATGGGGGTGACTGTGAGTGTGTTCATGGGGATGGCAATGGTATGTGCCATCTTTATGTGTGTGCCAATGCTCGTGACTGTGCGTATGCTCATGGGTATGAATATGCTTATGTTCATGAGTGTGCTCATGGCTGTGTTGTTTCTCTTCCTCTACACTTTCATCTTCAAAATCAGTGATTGTGTTTTTAGGAAATTCAACGGGAGTTATCTGAAGTGTGCCATGACGGATACCGCGCTCAGCAATAATGGAATTTGCTATCTCTTTGACCTGACGCACACTTCCCTTCAAGATCACCGTTTCATGACAGGTTTTTTCATCAATATGCACTTGCATTGTACTTTGATGAAGGCTGTAGGTTGCATGATGTTTTTTTGCTAATCTTTTCGCTAATTCACGCTCTTCAAAATCATAAAGATAAGACAAGGTGGCTATGCAATTTTTGCTCGTTGTATTGGTTTCTATGCGCTCTGCTTCCAAACGGTCACGGGTTATATCTCTGATCGCCTCTGATCGATTTGCATAATTTTTCTCATTCATAAAACGATCTAACTGATTTAGCAGATCTGTATCTATGGTGATTGTGACGCGCTGCATTTTGTCAAAGCCTCTTTCGTAACGCTTTTCATCTCTCTTTGTTAGAGAAGCTTAGTTTGGTTCTTTCTTTCAAACCAGTCTTGATTGGTTTTTCCCTTTGTTTAAATCGATTGACTTACAAGCTCAACAGAATGTATGATAATTTTACGAAACATCATATATGATGAATATTATTTTTGTAATACTTTTTTTGTTTTGAGACTTAATAATGAAGCAGATTTATTCATATTTTTCGGATTTTGTGGCCAAAATATTTTTTGGTAGCTGTATTTTTTTAATTAGTTCTCAATTGGTTAAGGCGCATTTTCAAGAACTTATTCCAACAAGTGATATTGTTATTCAAGAAACGGTTGGTGCCCCCCAAATTCAAAATTTTTCACTTTCTCTACGTTTTACCCACCCAATGGACAACGGTCCATTGATGGAAATGACCAAACCACTGGGCTTTGGAGTGATGATAAATGGCAAGAAACGTAGCTTAATAGCGAACTTAACCCCCTTTAAACAAGCGAATAAAACGACTTGGCTTGCTCCCTATAAATTGCAAGAACCGGGCGATCATATTTTTTATGTGAGCCCAGCACTTTATTGGGAGCCTGGTGAGCAAAAAATGATCCAACACCACACAAAGGTTGTTGTTGATGGATTTGGCGGTGGTGAGGGCTGGGATAAACTGGTTGGTTTACCGGTTGAGATTGAACCGCTTTCGCGGCCTTATGGATTGTGGACCCATAATAGTTTTAGAGGCCGTGTTTTGAAAGCTGGCAAACCTGTTCCTTTTGCCATTGTCGAGGTTGAATACCGCAATGATCGTAACGAGGTTCACGTTCCCTTTGCAGCCTATTCTACTCAAGTGATTAAAACTGATGGTCATGGCGTCTTTTCTTACGGGTTACCACGTGCTGGTTGGTGGGGGTTTGCGGCCCTCACGACGCGCGCTGAAAAAGCCCCCAACCCAAAGGGCGAGTTAACAGATGTTGAAGAAGCTGGCGTGATTTGGGTTTTTGCAAGAGACATGATTTCAAAGAAACACAGAATGCAAAAGAAACACAAGACACTAAAGAAACATGGAGATTAATCTGATGCATATTATGGATGGTGTTGTTTCTTCTCCTCTTGTTGTTGGTGCCGCGATTGTTGCGGTGAGTGCTGTTGGCTTTGGTTTAAAACGAATTGAGCCTGATGATATCCCTAAGATCGCCCTTCTTGCTGCTGCATTTTTTGTGGCCAGTGTTATTCGTGTGCCGATAGGTCCGACATCAGCTCATCTTATGTTAACCGGTTTATTGGGGCTTGTTTTGGGTCCAGCTATTTTTCCTGCGATATTAGCGGGACTGATGCTGCAAACTTTCATTTTTGGTTTCGGCGGGATCACGGTGCTGGGGTTGAACCTTGTGAATATGGCATTGCCCGGGTTTTTGGCTTACTTGATTTTTATGCCCTTTCTACAAAAGGAACTTCGCAGAGGGGCGGAGGGTTTTTATACGCTCTCATCATCTAATCACAAACTTTTTGAACTCATACAAAAAAACAGAATTTTTCTGATTGGCTTTTGTGCGGGCAGTTTTGCCATAGCTGGCTCTCTTCTCATGGTGGCGTTCAGTCTTGCGCTTTCTGGGCAAGCTTTTATTCCTGTTGCAAAATTTATGGTGATTGCAAACCTTCCTCTTGTTATTAGCGAAGGGCTTGTTGTTGGGGTTATTTTACAATTTTTAACAAGCCTCAAACCTGAACTCTTTGTCGGGCACACTATACAACAAACACCTGCTCTTCAGTCATCTTCGGAACTTCGGACATGAAGTGGAGTGTGCTGAAATTAGGTCACTTGTTTATAATTTGCACTTTACTGCTGTTCTCTATTCAGCCAGCTAACGCTCATAAATTACAGATGTTTGTTACACTTGAAGCGCTTTCTTCTCAGTCTAATCAAACAGAAGTTCAAGCAACTGGTTTTCAGCTTTTAGGGCAAGTTTATTTTTCTGCTCACTCCCCGCTAGCAAATGCAGAAATTACTATTTCATCGCTTCAAAACAAAAAGATACATGTTTTGCGTAGTGATAAGCAGGGACGCTTCCAATGGCGGCTACCCTCAACAGCTCCATTTAAAATTCAATGTCGATCAATAGACGGACATCTTGTTGAAAGGATCATTACGCCGAAGTTATCTGATCATGGTGCTATGAAGATACATGGGCAAGAGCTACGCACTGTTGATGGAGAAACACATAAACCTCAACAAGGCGTCAAAGTTGATGCACAAGAATTAAGACATATCATTTCTTCAGAGCTCACGCCTTTAAAAGAGCAAATCTCCAAGTTGCATCAAAAGATCTGGCTGCTCGAAATTTTAGGTGGTCTTGGGGTTTTGTTTGGTGGGTTTGGAATTTGGATGTTTTTTCTATCCCGGCGGGCACTCGTTGATAAGAGGGATGTCTAATGTCCCTTTCTTTTTTTGATGCCCGTTTTGACCCCCGCACGCTCATCTTCCTTACACTTAGTTTTTCGGTTCTAGCGATTAGCGTTTCTTCATTACAGCTTAGCTTGGGACTTTTCATTTTTGCCTTTGGGTTGGCCGTTTTATTTCGTGTTCCTCTGGTCTCTACATTTAAAAAAATCATGTTCCTCGATGGCTTTATGATTTTAGCTCTTTTTTCTCTCCCTTTTACATTTGCGAGCGGGCCGTCTCTGCTGATTTGGGGAGTTCCGGTTTATCTTGATGGCTTTTGGTTGGCGGTGAGCATTGCCCTTAAAGCAAATAGTATATTTTTATGCTTCACAGCCTTAATGGGTCGCATGGGTGTCGCTGAATTTGCACATGCTCTTGCTCATTTGAAAGTGCCTACCCAATTTGTCCAGATCCTTCTTTTGATGGTGCGCTATATTCATGTGTTACGCTTTGAGCTTGAACGCATGCGTACAGCTATGAAATGCCGCGGATTTCAATATTCGACAAGTTGGCATTGCTGGAAAAGCATTGGCCATTTAATTGGGATGTTATTCGTGCGCTCGATAGAGAGAGGCGAGCAAATTTTAATTGCTATGAAATGCCGAGGGTTCCAGGGTACGTTTCCGCTTCTTCATCATTTTCATTATGGTCGCCAGGATACTTTTTTGATACTCACCTTTTTTTCTGGCCTTTTGCTTTTTTTAGTTTTTAGCTCCTCACTAGATTTCAAATCTTTTATGGAATTTATCACCTATGGCTGAACCTTACTTTAAGTTACAAAACATTTCGTTTTCACGGCCTGGTTTTGCCCCATTGTTTAGCGAACTGAATTTCGAAGTTTTAAAGGATGAAACTATTGGTTTGATTGGGGGCAATGGAACTGGGAAAACAAGCCTCTTTCATTTGATGATGGGCTTGTTGAAACCTGGCTCAGGTGAAATCATTGCTTTTGGTAAGGCTTGTTCATCAGAAGATGATTTCTTAGCTGTCCGGACACAGGCTGGATATCTGTTTCAGAATTCAGATGATCAATTGTTTTGCCCAACCGTTGAAGAAGATGTGAGCTTTGGTCCTTTGAACCTTGGACTAAACCATACAAAGGCGAAAGAGATAACAATGAAGGTTCTAAGTGAATTAGGCCTTTCAGGATTTGAGAAACGTATCACACACCATCTTTCTGGCGGTGAGAAACGGCTGGTTGCCCTTGCCAGTGTTCTTGCTATGGAACCGAAAGTCTTGTTGCTAGATGAACCAACCACCGGCCTTGATGAGCCCGCCTATGAGCGCCTTACTGACATTTTAAAAAAACTTGATATTTCTAAAGTGATCATTTCTCATGACGAGACTTTCTTGTCGGCTTTGACTGAGAGGACTTACCGACTTAAAGCAGGCCAACTTCATCTCCTCTAAAAACAAAAGCCCTCCAAAGTTTTGGAGGGCTTTTGTTTTCTTATCTTCAGCAATATTTATGCGGCTATTTCGTTTAAGAAATTATCGATTTCTTGTCTTAGACGATCTGCGTCTTGTTCAAGCTTGGTTGAGGCTTTATGAACTTCTTCTGCTGAAACGCTGGTTTTATCAGCTGAGTGATCTACGCCTGATACAGCGCTGGCTAATTCAGCTGAGTGTGAGGCTGTTTCTTGCACATTTGAAGAGATCTCACTTGTCACGGCACCTTGTTCATTCATAGCATCAGAAATTGAACTTGAAAGCTTATCAACTTGAGTCATGGTTTGAGCTATCTCGTTAATTTCTGTTGCCGTATCTTTTGATGCTGCCTGAATCTCTTGAATATGCTTTGCGATCTCGCTGGTTGCCTGACTGGTTTGCTCAGCTAATGATTTAACTTCTGCAGCTACCACTGCAAAACCTTTACCAGATTCACCTGCTCTTGCAGATTCGATCGTTGCGTTCAATGCTAACAGATTTGTTTGTTCAGCGATTTCTTCAATTAGGTTAACAACCGTTCCTATGCTCTCTGCCGCTTCGGTTAGCGCCCTTACTCTTGTTGAACTTTGGCGGGCTTGATCTGTTGCTTTGCGTACAGCTGTAGAGGTGTCTACAACTTGTGTTGAGATTTCAGATACTGAACTGGCCAATTGCTCAGCAGCACCGGCGAGTGATCTTACATTATTATCTGCTGACTGGGAGGCTGAGCTTGCTGTGCCGGCGAGCTCAGCTGTATGTTTTGCAATATCTGTAAGCTCAATGGCTGAGCCGGTCATTTGACCAGCACCTTGACCAACAGCCTTGATGAAGCCATCCATCCGAGATCTAAAACTTTCAGCTATTTCAGTTAATCGTTCGCGGCGCTCTTCTTCATGCCTTACTGCTGATCTTTTTTGTTCTGATGCCATGCCTTCGGCTTTAGCTGTCGCAGTATTCGCTTCATCAAGCGCTTCACCAACACGGCCTGCCGCTGTTTCCATATTACCGACAATCCAGTTTACGCCTTCTTGAGTAATGAAAATGGTCACAAGGTGGATCATGGTGAGAACGATACCAACATCGCCTATGAACGCAGCTGCTGGATCTAAAATTGCGGCACTCAAAGTGAAGCCCATGGCGCATACGGCGGCAATTGTTGTCGCTTTTTTATCGCACCAACCAGAAAGTATAGCGATCACTGCTACCAGGCCAAACTGCGCTTCAATCTGCAATGGATTACCACGCAGCATAATGATCAACGCGATCATGTTCACAGCCAAGTTCGCACTTGTTATATATCTGGTTTGCAATTCCATCGGCTGTGTTCTCAACAGGTAGGTGGAATAGACGGTGAGACCGATAGCAAACAGCAACGGGAATGCCGAGGTGTTGAAGTCTGACCATGTTAGAGGGAAGACATTTGTCATCAAATCCGATGACACATATGCCATGGCAGACAACATCAATGGCAACCACATCATCACGGTGAGGAACAAGACAAAACGTCTGCGTAATATATTTAAATCCATTTTATTTTCCTTCCATTCATACAGGGTGCAATCACTTCATTTGACTGCTGATAATCCGTGTAGAATTGATACTTGTACTATAGGCCAAAAAACTGTAAAGCTAAGGTAAACGTCTGGTTTAATTTATTGTTTTTATTGAACTTATTTTGTTCCAAATTCTTCGAAATCTTATTTTTTGGAACCTTTCTTTTCACCTTGTACTTGCGTTGGAATGTTTCTTTACAAGAGAGCTAACATGACCGATACAACACAATCACCAACACCCTCCACTTCTGCTCAATCACTTGATGTTTTTTCAAGTTCTACTAAGGAAGAGCAACAATCTCAGATAGCGATTTATGTTTATCAAAGCCCTATCCGAGCCTGGCATTGGCTCAATATGTTTTGCATTATTGTGCTTTGCGTCAGCGGATATTTTATTGGAAGCCCACCACCAACCCTTTCAGGTGAAGCAAGTGACCATTACCTGATGGGCTATACTCGGTTTGCTCATTTTGCAGCCGGACAAATTATGGTTTATCTATTTTTGGGGCGCATATTTTTTGCGTTCACTGGTAATAAATATGCAAGAGAATTATTTTTATTACCTGTTCATTCACAAGAATGGCGAACCGGATTTTTAGAGCAGATCAAATGGTATTGTTTTGCTAACAATCAAGCGCCGCAATTTGTTGGTCATAATCCGGTGGCTCAATGCATAATGTTTTTTGGCTTCGTTCTTCCTGCTATTTTTATGATTGTTTCTGGACTTGCTCTCTATGCAGAAGGGCTAGGTATGGGGCATTGGCTTTATAATGTAACCGATTTTATGTTGCTGTTTTTTGATGGCACAATGGCCATTCATACTTATCATCATCTTGGTATGTGGGTGATCATCTGTTTTATCATGTTGCATTTATATGCAGCATTTCGTGAGGAATTGGTCTCTCGTCAATCAATGATTTCAACAATGATCTCTGGCTGGCGCATGTTTAAGTAAGTAGGCCGAGTTCATGCCTTGATGCAAAATTCCATTCAAATTCGCCTTTTTTTATGAAAAGAGGCGGGTTTGAATGATTTTTCATATTTAATTGTGTCTTCCATCTCAAACGAACAATTCAGTCCCTGTATTACTTAAGTTGAACTTTATTACTTAAGTTGAACTTTTTTTCATTTTTTTGCAATCAAACCTATCTCTAGATCGTTATTGGTATGACAGGGTTATTTGACCATAGTTTTTAGCTTTTTTAGTTTTGCTATGGTTTGGATAAGTTTGTCTATTTCTATGGATATCCTTAATTTTATGGAGAGCGTTATGAAAAAAACAACGACACTATCTACTCTTGCTGCTGCTGGTATCATGGCAACAGCTGGCCTTGGCGCGACAACGGCTTTTGCTGTGCCTGATAGCCCTGCCGCATGGGAAAAATGTGCTGGCGTTTCTAAAGCTGGCAAGAATGATTGCGGCGCTAAAGACGGCAGTCATGCTTGTGCTGGTCAAGCGAAAGCTGACAACCTCAAAACTGAGTGGGTTTATTTACCAAAAGGCACATGTGAGAAAATCACTGGTGGAGCTGTTGTTGGTGAGAAACCAGCTAAATCGTAAGCTCTCTTAAAAGAAGGGGTTCAAGCCTATGAAACGTTCATCTCTTTCTGCTGTTAAATCTGCGGGACTTGGTTTCCGTATGCCACATTTCGCGGATATTATGAAGCGAAGAGATGAAGTTCCATGGATTGAACTCCTTCTTGATAATTGGCTCTGTGAAGACGGCATTGTTGCCGACAGACTGGAGCGACTTATCAATACATTCCCTATTACGTTTCACGGGGTTGGGCTGTCTATTGCTTCCTCCTCCCCAGTTGATGAAGACTATTTGCAGCAAGTCAAAAATCTACTAGATAAATCAGATGCGCTAGTCTATTCGGAACATTTGAGTTTCTCCCGTACCGGGTCTCAATTTATTCCTGATCTTTTGCCGTTTCCTTTTACAAGCAAAACCCTTGAGCATGTCGCCAATAAAATTGACTTTGTTCAATCGTTTTTAAACCGACAAATGTTGATCGAGAATGTTTCGGCTTATATTGATTTCCCCAATAATGACTTTAGTGAAGAAGATTTTATCACTGACCTTGTGAAACGAACCGGATGTGGTCTCTTACTTGATGTGAACAATATGTATGTCAATCAAGTTAACCTTGGCCGTGATGCCGAAAGGGCTCTTAAACATTTGCCTCTTGACGCAGTGCAAGAAGTTCACCTTGGTGGTCATGAGGCTGGCGAAGGGTTTTTAATTGATGCGCATAATAATAAAGTTTGCCCTGAGGTTTGGGACATTTACCAACGGACAATCAATTTAACGGGGCCAGTTGCCTCACTTATTGAATGGGACAATGATATTCCCTCATTTGATGTGCTTCTTGGCGAACAACAAACAGCACAAAAAATTTTAGATCGCACTCAGCCAGACCACTCTCTTGTAAGTGAGATCAATTATGGATGATAAACCATTAGGCTCCATATCCCTTCGTGAAACTGAAGATGCATTTGACGCATTGATGCAGGGTGAGGCTTCTGAGTTATCTAACATTTTGAGAGACACTCCGATTGGACAATCTGTTGGTGTAAACGTTTACCGTCAGACGTCACTGTCGGCGCTAATCAACGCGATTAAAGAGACCTTTGAGACATGCCAGCATATATTAGGTGAAGATAATTTTGACCAATGCGCGACCTCTTTTTGTCAACTCTATCCACTCTTTCACAATGACCTGAATGTTTATGGCTCTGATTTTCCTGGGTTTATGGTGGAGCTGGTTGAGACTAGAGATGAGCTGGCGAACTTGAAATTTCTTTGTGATTTGAGCTCTTTAGAATGGGCGCTCAATGAAGCTTTTTTCGCTGATAAAAAACACCCCTTTGATGTTGATAAATTTGGCCAATTAAATGACGAGCAAAGAGGGAAACTGCTTCTTAAACTTGGACCTGACGTTCGCCTTTTGCACTCTCACTATAATGTGAAAGATATTTACACCTTTCACAAACAAGAAGAGAATATACTCAATGAGCGCTCATTCGATGTGATCTTAGAAGAACATTTCTATGTGATCCATCGTGGTTCTGCAGAAACAAATTTTGAGCTCTTCATCGACCAAGTGGATGCTTATAATTTTTCAGTTCTCAGCGCTATAAAAGATGAATGTTGCTTTAATGATCTTTGCGAAAATTTTGCTAGAGAGATTGATGGGGTTATGCAGCCCCCTCCTTTTGGAGATTATATTTCTAAAGGGATTGTAAGTGATTTTATTTTATAATACTTGAGAAATTTAGCCCGACTAGAGTGAGTCCAGACTAAATGCTGACTGAAGCTGATTATCAAAATTTATTTAAGTATGGCGTTGCTTTGGCTGGCAATGAAGATGATGCGTTTGAATTGTTACAACAATCGATAGAGAATTTTATTCGCGCACAAAAGTCGACCGTTGACAAAGACCATATTCTCAACCCTGCGGCTTATGTTAGACGGTCTATCAAAAATCTATTTATTGACAAGATGCGTCATGACCAAAAATTTCATCATATTGATTATGATGATTGTGAGTTGGAGCCGATTTTAATTACTGAGGATCATTCAATTGAAGAGATCCTTATTACAAAGCAAGACTTTCAATCATGTTGGTCCATGATGAATGTTGATGAGAGAGAGCTTTTGTATCTGTTTGCAATTGAGGGATACACCGTGCAGGAGATTGCAGATGATCTCGGGGTGAAAAAGGGAACCTTGCTCTCTAAAATTCACCGGTTAAAGGCTCGCTTGAGAACTCAGCTCGAACTTTTAAATGAAGATAAGAAAGTTATTTGATCATGGAAAGAAAATCAATAAATCAACATCTTCAAGATAACCTTGCTAACGTTCACTTGTCTGAAGAACAACTTTCGTCTTTAAAAGCTTTGCAAGAAGCAGAGCAATACCATCAATCTGCGCCGACTAAAACTAAGGTGCGTAATTTCTTTGCCTTGCCTGTCTCATCAATTTACCTTAACGGCATGGTGGCTTGTGTTGTCTTTTTTCTTTCATTCATTCTCTTTGCGCAGCCAACTGATTTAGCTGAAGACATATCCCATGAAGTTGTCTCTAACCATATTTTGCTGAAACCGCTTGAGGTTAAATCTTCTGATATGGGTACCATTAAAAAACATTTGGTTGAACTGCAATTTAACCCGATTGTTTCGAAGGTCTTTAACGAGATGCATGGACGATTGCTCGGCGGTCGTTATTGCAGCATCAAGCGCGCATTGGCTGTCCAATTGCGTTATGATACGGGCAATGGAAAGTCCTCAACTCTTTACGAAACCTCATATCATCCTAAGAAATTTTCTTTCCTCCCCAATGTCGACAAGGGGGAAGAACCTTTAGAGCATCAATTGCAAGGCTTGCGCGTGCGGCTTTGGATTGAAAAAGGCTTGGTGCTAGCAAGTGTGACTGAATGATTTTTTCAATCAAACCACATGACTGAACCATCTATTCTACTTGCTAACACCTAATTTTGATCTCTACATTTTAAATCTAATGAAAGATTTCTTTATTGATCATTAGAAATCTTTTCTTTGTTTTTGTTTTTTTGCGTTTTTAACCATCTTACCAAATGCTCGCTCTCGTTCGTGCCGTTCTGCAAGACTCTCAGAATTGTAAGCTTCCTCGGCGAGGAGTTTACGCCATCGTTTCAAACGATTGGCATCTAGCTCACCTTTATCGACAGCCGAAAGAACAGCGCAATCTGGTTCGGTGTTATGTTCACAATTTTTAAAACGACATTGTTCAGCTAATTCCCGTATATCAGAAAACACTTCGTCAAGACCGGTTGCAACGTCTGTCAATTGAAGCTCACGCATTCCTGGCGTGTCCAGCAACAAGCCTCCTTGGGGCGTGAAGTATAGCTTTCGTGAAGTTGTTGTATGTCGCCCCTTGTCATCATCTTCTCGTATAGCTTGCGTCGCAATTTTACTTGATTTCATTAGAGAATTAACCAATGTGGATTTTCCAACTCCTGAAGAGCCTAGGAGGGCAACTGTTTGTCCTTTTGCACACCAGGGGGTTAGACACTCCAATGTGTTTGGGTCGTGTGAATTTACTGTTTCCACCAGGAGGCCCGGTTGTAATTTACGGGCTGCATGAGCAAAGTTTTCTGGATCCTCACTTAAATCACTCTTAGTTAAAATGATTATAGGGGTGACATTCGCTTCGCTAGCTATAACCAAGTAACGCTCGAGCCTTGGAATATTAAAATCCTGATTACAAGAAGAGACGATAAACAATGTATCCACGTTTGCTGCGATGAGCTGAAGCTTACGGCCTGTACCAGAGGCCCGGCGTTTGAATAAACTGTTGCGAAGCAGTAAACGGTTTGGCTTTAAAGTTTTGGCGTCGAGTAACAGCCAATCACCTACCGTTGCAACTGAGCTTTCTTCCCCATCATCAGAGCGAAAAGGTGGTATTGTTCGATCTAAGGAAATTCCCACAACACGCAAATTATTGCGGTGCACTTCTATAACTTTTACGGGAACGTATGAATTTAGATCTGTTGTATCAAGTTGTGATAAAAAGAAAGCATTCCAGCCAAGGTTGGCCAATTCAGAAATTTTATATGTCATTGATTTCTCACTAAGCACCGCGTGCTAAAAAGCTGGCGCAGTAAAATGTCAAGCACCATGAAGGCCTTACTACTAAGGGTAGGAACTTTCAGTTTCAGCGAGGTTGTGAGATTACGATTATGAAATAGCTCTTTGAATTTAGCTATTTAGTTTCATCAATCGGTCTTTCAATTAATCTCGAACCTCAGAGATAAATTCAACGACAATCATAAAATTTTCCTTTTTCATTTATATATTCAATATAACAAAACTAAAGACGTTAAGCTATATAGATCATAATATGTAATAGTTTAAAGGCGAGAAAATGGTCTGGAAACAATTCACACGGCGACCGCTTGCCGATACAAGCCAGTAGATTAATTAATCAATCATTTATTGTGAAATGGCGCGCCGGGGAAGATTCGAACTCCCGACCCCCTGATTCGTAGTCAGGTACTCTATCCAGCTGAGCTACCGGCGCCTAATCGAGATGCCATGAGTTGGCACTGATTATTATGTTTGAAGGGTTTACCCTTAAAGTCTTTAATAAAAAGCAAATTTATCAGAACTTTAATTTGAATTGCCTTCAGGTCAGGCGGTATTACTAGCCGCTTCATTAGCCAATTGCAAGAGGCTTATTGAAGAAAATTTCTGTTTTTAAATTTTTTATTAAAAAGCTCCGCTCGGCTCCTAATACTGACTTTCTATTTAAGAAGAGGCTCCATTCCCGCCGTTTCCGTTTTCTGGTAGTTGAATTTGGAAATGGGCGCCTGCATCGTTGTTTTTATAGGTAATCGAGCCATTGTGAGCCTGGATAATTTCAGCTGAGATGGCTAACCCTAAGCCTGTGCCACCTTTTCTTAGGCTGCCTTTAAAGGGCTGGAACATAAATTCCTGGGCCTTATCCGGAACGCCTGGGCCAGTATCCTTGATATCTATAATATTCAAATTGCCTTCTTTGTTCAGCTCTATGCTCACAGTATCTGGCGCTGAACAATCTGTTTTGGCATCTAAAACTTGCACACTATTGCGTATTAAATTACCGAACACACGGTAGAGCTGCTCATAATCACCGTAGATTTTGGTATTTTCATCAATATCTATTTTGATATTCACACGTGCTTTTGGCAATCCGAGCTCTTCAAAAACTTCGTTAAATAAATCCATTAATTTAAAATTTGTTCTGCTGAGACTTTTCTCATCTTCAATTTTGCCATATTGCAACGTCTCAGAGCAAAGTTTAATGGCGCGGTCAATTGAACGAACAAGCCTTGGTGTCACTCGTTGTACTGTTGGGTCATCAACACCTGTTAAACGATCCGAGACCAGCTGGGCTGTGCCGAGCATATTGCGCAAATCATGATTAATTTTACTCACCGCTCCGCCCAGATTTGCTAGCCTGTTTTTTTGCTTCAGTAAGGATGCGAGATCAGTTTGGAGCGAAAGAAGCTCGTTTTCTACCGTTCCGATTTCATCTGTTCGTCCACTTGGGATTACCCGCCGGTCTGGGTCTTGGGGATTTTCACTGAAGTGCATCATGTTTTCAGTTAACTGGCCAATGGGTGCAACAAGTAACCGGTTCAGTGCTAAGTAAACAAGAGCAGCACTGAAGATTGAGATGATGATCGACAGCCCTAAAATGTTAAGCGCGAAACTTATCATATCTTTTTTTAAGGGGCCTTGAACCATAAGCACCTCTAAGAATTGCACATCCGACATTTCAGGCTTGTCGACAACACGTATAAGTAAATTATCCGGCTGGAAGTAGACCGCAATGGCATCACGAATAAGAGATAGGAAATTTTGATGACGTAAGTCAAAATGAGCCATAATGGCGCGAGGCATTGGAGACTGGAGAATGAGTTGGCGCCGATTACCTTTTTTAAGAGCCACTGCATAAACCTGAGCGTTATTGAGCAATTCCCAGCGCAACTTTTCCGGGACCTGGTTATTAGGTGCAGCTTCGACGGCAAGGGCTGCAATTTGAGCCGCACTCATGCGTTCGTCGATCCAATTTTTTCGAAAATTCCCAATTGAAGGCAGAAAGATTAAAATCTCCGCCAACATAACAAAAAGAGCCGTCAACAGCAGTAATTTTGCTGAAAGACTAAAGCCAGTAGCTACTCTTTTATTTGACTGAAAAAACCTCACGTTTCATCTTCCCGCCCCTCACGGGCATTTTTGTTAAGCTCATATGTAATCAAACAAATTTTGATTACAAGAGCCTTTCAATTTAAACTACTTTCTTTATTTTTACCTATAGAAACTTCTATAGGCAAAGAAATATGATGAGAATGGTAACCAGCAATTTCCCGATTGGCTTGGTCTACTTAAGCTAAGCCTGTTGTGCTGGCACCTTCTTTTTATCAACCAAATTTGGCCAAAAACTTAATTGCTTTTCTCAACATTGGGCTCATTAATTTTGGCTGAAAATATGTGTATGCAACACGTTTATTAATCTCACTCAAAGTTGGATATGGAGAGACAAACCCTGTAAACGCCTTGATATTTAAATTTGACGACATTGCCAGTGACCACATTTGAATAAGCTCACCTGCATTTTCACCAACGATAGAAACCCCTAGGATTTTGCCTTTGCGGGTCGTGACTAATTTTACAAGACCGTCCGTCTTTCTCTCGGCTTGAGCGCGATCATTTTCAGCATAAGGCCAACGCAGCACATGGACTTTGCCATGTTTCTTTGTTGCTTCTTCTTCTGTTAAACCAATATGTGCAAGCTCTGGGTCTGTGTAAGTTACCCATGGAATTTTGGTTGTATCTACTTTGGCAGGCATGCGGAACAAGGCACGGCGAATGACAATGCCGGCGTGATAATTTGCCATGTGTGTGAATTGCAAGCCGCCAGTGATGTCACCAATTGCGAAAACTTTCTTATTTGTCGTCACCAGGCCTTTGTTCACTTTTACACCGCGGCGATCAAAGAGAATGCCAGCATTTTCTAATTTTAGGCTATCCAGATTTGGACGCCTTCCTGTTGCGATAAGAAGATGTGTGCCTTTAATTTCGCCTTGCTCAGCTCCTTTAGATACTCTGACAGTTATCCCTTGGATGTCTTGGCTCACTCTTTCAACACTTGTTTCTTCTAGAATTTCAATACCTTCATCTCTTAAGCGTTCGAGAACAACTGATGTTAATTCAGGGTCATCTTTGCCTAGCGCTTTCATGGCTTCGATAACTGTTACTTTCGAGCCAAGGCGATGATGGGCCTGTGCCATTTCCATACCGATGGGGCCACCACCAATGACGATGAGATGCGGGATCGCTTGGTCATTATCGAAGATGGTTTCATTGGTGAAAAAGTTTACATTTTCTAATCCCTCAATTGGAGGAATGGCTGGTGCTGATCCAGTTGCGATGATTGTGCGCCGAGCTTTGATTTCATAGTCACCGGCTGTTACCGTATAGCTATCTTTAAAAGATGCTTCTGCCTGGATAACGTTTACGCCTAACCCTTCGAAACGCTCGACTGAGTCATTCGGCTCAATCGCTGCGATCACTTCATGAACGTGTTTGTTCACAGCACGAAAATCGATTGACGGTTCTTGCGGAGTGATGCCGAATTTGTTTTGTGAGCGCATCTGATGTGCTCTTTTACCTGCGGCCAAAAGTGCCTTTGACGGAACGCAGCCAGTGTTCAAGCAATCACCGCCCATTTTATGTTTTTCGATGAGAACAACTTCCACACCAAGTTGGGCGGCGGCAGCTGCTACAGAGAGCCCTCCCGAGCCAGCTCCGATGACGCATAAATCTGGTGTTAGTACGTTTGACATTTTTTCTGTTTCCTCTTTTTTTGTCTCACGGGAGTTTACCGCTGCGCGGTCTTCCCTCCGACTGGGCGGGGCTAGGCCCCGACGGCCGTTCGGCCTACGTTTTTTATTCTCGGTAATACGGTTAGTTTCTCTTTGAGATCGCAACCTGTATCTACTCTCTTAGTTCCGATAGCCGTTCGGCCTATGTCTATGTTCTCGGTGATACGGTCAATTTACTTAATTGACCGTAACCTCCATCGATTATTTTTCTCTTTACTGCTTGCGGAATTTTTTGATGGCCACAGGCAAGAGTGATACGACTGCTAATAACGCAAATGCTATAAGTAAGTCTGTTGTTATTAGCGATGAGGTGTCTAACTCAAATTTACAATTGGCTGCATTCGCTCCTGCTAAACAAGCTTCATATGATTCTTTTTGTGCAACGATGACACTTTCAAGACCCTGACCAACATATGAGAAGGCAAGAGTGCCAGGTATGATACCGAAAAAAGTTGCTATAAAATACGTACTTAATTTTACACCTAAAAGCGCAGGCGCTAAATTAACAAGCCAAAACGGGAAAGCAGGTACAAGACGTAAGAAAAACATGTAGCTCAGGGCATTTTCTTCAAAGCCTTTTTGCAGTTTTTCTAAAAAAGGTCCTGCTTTAGATTTTAAATGTTCACCTAGAGATGTTTTGGCAGCCAGGAATAAAATGGTTGCGCCAATGGTTGCGCCGGTTACGGTGGCAAAGGTTCCAACGAACCACCCAAACAACAAACCACCTGCGACTGTGATTACAATTCCACTTGGAAAAGAAAGCGCTGTAAGCACTGCATAGGCTAATATATAAAGTAAGATGGCTGAGACATAATTCGCTGAGATGAAACTTCTTAGATTTTCCAAGTTTAAGGCCAGCTCCTTGAAGGAAAGGTAATTGTGCCACCCTTGTGAAAAGGCCACTCCCATGAAGGCTACGATGGCCATTAATGGAAGATATTTTTTCCAGACCGATGTGCTCTCAGCTTCGGCAGTTTGTTGTACTTGATCTTCCATCAAAGTGGACTCCTTTGGTGTGTATGTCATATTATTTTGATTGGTCATTTAATGTCCAATCATAAAATGAGCTGTTAATAGAACCGATTTTTGTGATCTTTGCTTTTAGGTCTTTATCAGCGTGTTTTTTCAAATGAGCTAGTACGCTTCTATCATTGCCACCAAAATCTTTTTTGAACCACACATAGATTTTAGAAATGGCTAAACGATTACCTTTGACTACAGCGCCGCGATTTGAATTGACATAATCTCTTGCCGCGCTGTTAAGCTGAGCTTGAAGATTTTTACCATCAAAGGCTTGATTTTGAATGTTTGGGCAGCCAACTGACGCACAATTTACCGCATAGTGGACCCTTGGGTCTTTGTGTACTTTTCTTAATATCTGATGCTCGATATCATCTAAACTGATTTTGGTGCCTTCAATGGTCACTAGTTTTTTGCCCCACGGACCGTTTGAGAAAAGGCCAGGGGAGATATCGATATCTTTAATTGATTTAACTGGGTAGGCATCCAGAACCACATTGATAGTGACAGCATTATAAAGATTGGCCCAGTAAGCGAATTGTTCACTTTTTGAAAGAGATGTCACTTTTACAGTTTCAAGGGTCTTGATATAGGACTTTAAAGCTGACTGTTTGGTTTTAAAGCTTTTATAATCCACCCGGTTAAGGCCGTTCTTATCTGCTTTGACATATTGCTTTAGTAATTGTGAGAAGGCTTTATGGTCTATTGTTTTTTGGCTACTGGCGTTAATTTTAGAGAATTGCTCCGTCACGCTCGCTGTCATTAGTGTGACAGCATTAGCCTTACTCATAGCATTCAGCTCTAAAATACCGCTAGAAATGGTGCTTACACCTGCAAGAAGTGAGAAACTCATTAAAAAATGAGTGATTTTTTTGCGATTTGTCATTTTCATTTATGTGTCCTACGCCATTATAAATCTTTTTTAGCTTAAATTTGCTGCATTCGAGCCTATTTTAACTGTTTCTACAGGTTAACCGGTAAAAACAGACTGCCCGCTTTCCGATTTAAGAGGTAGCACAGGTTTGCAAAATTACCTGATCATACATCTTCAAACCCTTGTGAGACGTTTGTGAACAAGATTTGAACTGCTAGAAGCTTCTTAGGTTTATAAATTTGGACTTTTTGAAGAGCTTTTCATTGACAATTCGGGTTTGTGCAGGCTATATGCCCTTTTTATAGATATTTACTGATCTTAATGATAAGTAGACTGGCTCTGAAGCTTTAAGCAGACTGGTTCTAAAGCATAATCTGTTTTGGAGGCGGGCGCTTTTGCATTCACCCTTTTTTTTCATTTTAGGTCAGATTAACGATTTTTCAATTGATACTTTATGTAGTGTGAAGATCAATTAGATGGAGACCTCAAGTGAAACGTACATATCAACCAAGCCGCTTGGTACGTAAACGGCGCCATGGATTTAGAGCACGCAAAGCAACTGTTGGTGGACGCCAAGTTTTAGCTAACAGACGTTCACGTGGCCGCAAGAAGTTAAGTGCTTAAAACAAAAGTTTAGCTTTTAAACTTTTGAGATTACACTCACTTAATGATGAAATTTTAGGGCAATGTTGAAACTCAACTTTGCCCTTTATTTTTACTTAGCTTACCCCTTTAATTTATTAGGGTCCTTTATTTTTAAAGCTAAATCAGTTTTGCAGCATTCACTACCCTCTTTAAATGGATTTTTTGTTGGATTTAAATCTCATGAGCCTTCCTCCAAGAAAACTTTCCATAATAAAACAGAGACGCGAATTTTTAGCCGTTAAAACAGGCAGTTCTCAAAATGGTACTCAAGGTAGTACGTGGGGAACGCCTGGGTTTTTACTGCAAGCTTGTGTGAGGGAAGGCCAAATTGAGGATAAAGCTGAGGGAACAAAGGCTGAAGCTCGTTTTGGCATAACTGTTACGAATAACACCGTACGAAGGATGATTGCCCAGATACAAAAAGGGCAAAAGGCTAAAGAAAACAGCTCTCCGCCTTTTAAACAAGTGACTAATAAAAAAGGGTCTAAGAATAAAGGCAGGTCTTCAAACGCTGACGGGAAACGGGGCCCTGTTTCAGTTATGCGAAATAAGATGAGACGGCGATTAAAGGAAGCCTTGCGGCAAATTGCACCTGACGCTGCCGAGCCTGGAATTGATTATGTGATAATTGGCCGTCAGGCTTGTTTATCAATTGATTATGCTGATCTTCTAAAAGATTTAGAGAAAAGCTTTAAAAAAGTTCATAGACGGATTATATCATCTGGCACTGACTAAGATTTAAACGCGCCATTAACATTTAAGCAATAGAGCATTTTCCATGGATGAAAATAATAAAAATTTTATAGTTGCCCTTGTTCTTTCAGTTTTGGTCTTCCTGGTTTGGAACTATTTTTACATTGTTCCCAAACAAGAAAAACAGAAAGAACGTCAACAAGCTGAAGCTCTTTTGAAGAAACAAGGCCAAGGAGCAAACCCTCCTAAAGTTGATGGCAAAATTCAAGCTGGCACGCCAATTACTCCTGGTGTTGTTCAAGCACCTGTCAGAGTTAAATCTAGAGGTGATATTTTATCAGATACGTCTAAACGCGTTGCTATTGATACACCGGCAATATCGGGTTCGATCAATCTTGTTGGTGGCCGCGTTGACGATGTATTATTAAAGAATTTCCGCCAAAAAGTTGATAAGAATAGCCCGCCGGTTGAGTTCTTTTCTCCTGAAGGAACGAAGCATCCTTATTTTGCTGATTTTGGTTGGGTAAGCAGTGATAGCTCTGTCGTTGCTCCAAAAAATGACACGCTTTGGACAAAGGTTTCTGGTGACCGTTTGTCAGTTGGATCCCCTGTTAAACTTCAATATGACAATGGTAAGGGGCTGCTTTTTGAGCGTGAGATTTCAATTGATGAGCGCTTTATGTTCACCATCACACAGCGGGTGATGAATAAAGGCTCGAAAGCTCTTGACCTATCTCCCTATGGCTTAATCTATCGCCGTAATAAACCGATTAGTGAATCAATCTTCATTTCTCATGAAGGTGTTGTGGGTGTTTTCAATGATGAGTTAATTGAAACAACTTACAGTGACCTGGCTGATGACAGATTAGAAAAACATTCAGGGAAAACCGGGTGGGTTGCACTTACTGATAAATATTGGGCAGCAGCGCTTATTCCTGATGAGCGTCACAAATTTTCTTCTAATTTTCTAGGTAATGCGCCTGAGGGCAGCGATGATAATTACACCGTGAATTATTTACTCGCAGGGCAGATCATTGAGCCTGGAAAAACAATTGAAGTGACCAATCGCCTCTATGCTGGCGCCAAGCAGGGTGAACTGATTGAGACCTATGCGGATACTCTTAAAATAAATAAGTTCACCAACTTGATTGATTGGGGTTGGTTCCATTTCATCACGAAACCAATGTTTAAGTCTTTGGTTTATTTTAATCATCTCGTTGGCAATTTTGGTTTATCGATTTTGATCGTTACAGTTATTATTAAACTGCTTTTATTCCCTCTGGCTAACAAGTCTTATAAATCGATGGCGTATATGAAAAAGATGCAGCCTGAGATGGAGAAAATCAGAACGCGCTATAAAGACGACAAGATGAAGCAGCAGCAAGAGCTGATGGAGCTTTATAAGAAAAACAAGATCAACCCCCTATCTGGTTGTTGGCCCGTTCTTATTCAGATCCCTATTTTCTTTGCGCTCTATAAAGTGCTTTATGTAACTATTGAAATGCGACATGCGCCGTTTGTTGGTTGGATCCAGGATCTATCAGCACCAGACCCGACATCTCTTTTCAATTTATTCGGCTTGATCCCGATTGACCTTCCACAATTCTTGATGATTGGTATTTGGCCATTGATCATGGGGATTACCATGTTCATTCAAATGAAGCTAAACCCAGCGCCAACTGATGCGGTGCAGGCTCAAATCTTCACTTATATGCCGATTATCTTTACGTTTATTCTTGCTGGTTTTTCTTCGGGACTTGTTATTTACTGGGCGTGGAACAATACACTCTCAGTGATCCAACAATATTATATTATGCGGCGGCACGGCGTTGAGGTGAATCTCTTGGAGAATATGGGTTTCAAGAAGAAGAGCAGTTAATATCTCTGTTTTCTCTCACGGGCTATTCTGCCGCAATAAGCGGCAGGCCCTACGAGGTGCGGCGCTTGCGCCGGACGCCTCTGGCGTCATGTCCCTCAGCCCGAAAATGGGCTGAGCTCCTTCTTCGAATGGTGAGTTATGGAGTTGTGGCCGTTTTTTCTTTCACGGCTATTTCTTTTTAGTGGCGCTTCAGGTTGAATTTTTTTGCTTCAGATGCTCACTATGCATCCGCAAAGCAACCGTGCTGGTGCTTGGACCTCCGAGGGGCGGGTGCTAGGCACCGGCTATGCGAAGCGCTTCGCCATGTCCTGACGCCGAAAAGGCGTCACTCCTTCTTCGGGAGGTGAGTTATGGGTTTTTTATTGCGCTTCAGTTGCCGACTATGAACCGTGTTAACATCGAGATAATAAAATGAGCGATTTAGACGAAATTAAAATTACTGATGACCTCATTAAAGAAGGCATTTCGCTTTTTCGATTACCCATTGATTTTGTCAAAGGGGTGGTTGCGGAAAGTGGGCTGCCGACAGCTGATCGGCCCGAGATTGCTTTTGCCGGACGCTCCAATGTTGGTAAATCCAGTTTGATTAATGCGCTATGCAATCGCAAGAATTTAGCTCGCACTTCAAACACGCCAGGTCGCACGCGTGAAATTAATTATTTCACCATTGGGGATGAAGCATTCCTGGTTGATATGCCCGGTTATGGTTTTGCTAAAGTGCCGAAAGAGATGGTTGCCGGGTGGACAAAACTCATTGAAAAATACTTACGAGGCCGCACTAACCTCAAGCGAACATTTGTACTGATCGACAGCCGGCATGGTATCAAGAAAAAAGATCTTGAGATCATGGAGAAGCTTGATAGCTCGGCCGTGCTTTATCAAATCGTCTTAACAAAAACAGATAAGATAAAGACAGGGGAACTTGAAAAACGAATTAGTGAAACTGAAACGATCATCAAAAAGCACCCTGCTGCGTTTCCCTTATTAATCGCGACTTCGTCGAACAAAGGCCAGGGAATTGATGAGCTGAAGGGTGCTATAATTTTAGCGCTGAATTCTTAAGCCAAACCCATTACATTGATCACACGATTAATTTGGTTATTTCTAGACTAGGCTCTAATCTTTGCGGCTAAATTCTTGAACTTGCTCTTGAACAAGTTCATAAGCTTGCTGACTATATTGAGCCACTCCGAACCCAACAACAAAAATTCCGGCAATCAAAATTAGCTTTTTGAAAATTGATCCATAATTGCGCGTGACTTTGATGTCTATTGATTTGGATGGTTGAATTGGAATTTCGGCAGTTAGACCATCTTCATTGCTTGTACGGGCTGTTACATCTAACCTTAATTTTGAAACTCCACTTTTACGTGGCAACACACGCCAGCGCCAAACGGCAAAATCAGCATCATTGGTTATGCCGCCTTGCATCTCTGTCCATTGTGTAGAAGCTGTTGCGCAATCTATTAAAAACAAACCATCTGACCCTGTGAGCCGAACGGTAATTGCTTTCGTCAATGGGTTGCTATTTTGCTTAGATCTTAGACCATAATCTTCAGGTGCTAGTTCAATTTCTGTATTTGCAAATTTCGCAACGCGCACTTCCAAATAATGCACTTTACCAACCCGCATTACCTTAGGAATATTTTCAACAACCTGATCTTGATCGCCAAGAATTTCTCTGTTTTTTTGATTTTGGGCGATGGAGTTAGCGATGCCATCCATCTTTTCCTGAGTTTGGCTATGCTGGTGCCCACCATGCGGCAGTGGTGGCTGCCCTGGATGTACTGGTTGCTGCAGCCCTTGGGGTGGCATCATATTCTTTGCCGGAAACTGTCCTTGCTTAAGTGGCATGCCTTCCCGCGCGAGCGGGGGTAGGTTTAATGGCGCTTGATCAACGGCACCTTGCTCCATAAGCCCTTGTTTCATAAGATCTTGATCCAAAAGACCTCTGCTGATTGCAGCCTGTTCATTTAGTTTTGGTTCTTTGATTTGCGGAAAATGTGGAGGCATTGCGTTTTGGGCAGTTCTTATTGGAGCCTCTTCTTTCCCTTCAATTTTTGGTGTTGAATTTGCGTTTTCAGATAAATCGACATCACGCTGACCATTTTGTTGGTCGTTGCGTTGGTCATTTCGTTCTTGAGAACCTGGTTGTGGCGGTAAAGGAAGTGAGGGAGGTGTGTTCCCATATTTATCTTCTTTGATGAACTTATCTTGTGGCTGTGCGAATTCTGCCTTTTTAAAACTCACCTTTCGGCCCGCTGCTTGAGGAGCTTCAGACTGTTCATCTGGGCCAGGTGTTTCTGCCCTTACTCCTTGAGGCCCTTTATTATTTAAGATTGATGGCAAAGGTTCTTGCTCATTTACGCCTTGTTGTTGCGGCGTCCGAATTGCTTGAGCAGGTGGTCTTCTCACTTGGCCTTGCATGTTCGCTTGAGCCTGTATGTTCCCTTGAGAAGGTATGTTCACAGGAGCTGGCATGCCATTTTGCATTTTATGAGGTGGCACATTATCAGCTTGTCTCAGTGTCTGTTGCTGACCTTTTCCTTTTTGCGCTGCTTCTAAACCAGCTTCCGGCTTGATAGGTGGTTGTCTCTCTCCACGCACCTGATTTTGGTTTTGAACATTTAGATGGGGGTTTGAAGCTTCCTGTTGCGGAACTTTACCACCCTTTGGGAGCGGTTGTTTTGCCTTAGGGGGAACTGGATGATATTCACGGCCTTCTACAGTCATCCCATAATCTTCTGGCCGGGCTTCTGCCTGAACGATTGACTCTGGAGGACCTTGATTTCTCTTATCACCTTGAGGTTTTACAGCAGCCTTATTGGCAGGACTTTCTTGCTGCGAAGGTTGTTCTGACTTTTGCTCTCTAACTTCATCTTTACCTGAAACTTCAGGAACTAATTTGTAACTTTCACTTTGCTCATTGTCTGGCTGGCCTTCAACTTCTTTGGCAGGCTCTTGTTGTTTGAGGCCTGTTTGTTTTGTATCTTCATTTGGTTTTCTATTTTCAAGATTTAAGACCGTTTCATTGAAAGTTAGCCCATGTTTTTGCAAAATTTTATGGGTAATCATTCCGCCTTCACCACTGATGATAGCGGATAGAATGTTTGAGCCATCAATTTCAGTGTGACCAGCTTGTAGGGCAGCAGCTGACGCATGGGCGATGAGATTTTGGACAGTCACATCAAATGAAGGAGGGACAGTGTTTGGACTACGCATACGAGCTTCTGGGCCTAATTTGCGTAATAAATCCATGCAAAGTGCTTCAACATCAACTTTACAAACTAATAGAACGGCAACGGCCTCTGGGTCTTGGCCAAGTGCGAGCAGGAGGTGATCCAGCCCTACAATCGAATGTTTGCGACGTGTTGCCAGCTCCTCAGCGCGAGAGAGGCTTTCGTGCAAATTGCGTGTTGCAGGAAGTTGTTGATCTAATTGTTCAGCCATCTCTACTCTACTCAAGCTGCCTCCGAGGTTAGCTACTTAGATAAATCATATTATTTAGAGCGTACTTCATTTCTCTTGAATTCAAAGGCACGCTCTATCTTTTTTTCTGAAGCGTTCCTTTTTCCCCAAAAACCGGTGCTCACTTTTGGGCGGAACGCTCTAGACTTGTATTTCCAGGACCGTATTTTTAGCTAGATAAGTGAAAAAATTTGACACAACACTTGCCATAATACTAAGCAAAGTTTGTGGCCGAATACGGACGAATTTCTTACTCGTTTTAGCTCTGGCCTCTTCTCGTTGAAGTCTTTAGCTTTTTTTAAATATGATAGTCAGTATTAGTTTACTTTTGAGCACTTTAGCCTTATTGGGTTCAAGTCTCCTTTAAGATTTATCAATTATTTGACGGTTTGGGTATCACTATTTCAAATTGTGCCTCAGATTCACGTTAGCTTTACCAACTTTTATTGATTGTGGTTAAGAGCAATTAGCACTAAAAAGCCTGAAGACACTTTTTTGGATGAATAAATTATGACAAAACCATCTGCTGAAGCCCCAACAGCTAGTACTTCACCTTTAAGTCAAGCTCAGATCTTGTCTGAAGCTCTGCCATTTATGCAGCGCTATGATAATCAAACCGTGGTTATTAAATATGGCGGGAATGCCATGGGAGACGAAACGCTGGCTGCTAGTTTTGCGCGGGATATCGTTTTGCTAAAACAATCTGGCGTTAATCCGATTGTTGTTCACGGTGGTGGGCCGCAAATTGGGGCGATGCTTGAACGTTTGCAGATTAAAAGCGAATTTAAAGATGGCCTCAGGGTAACTGACAGGGCGACCGTTGAAATCGTGCAGATGGTGCTTGCTGGCTCTATTAACAAAGAGATCGTAACCGCTATTAACCATCAAGGTGGCAAGGCTTGCGGTATTTCTGGCAAAGACGCGCATTTGATGACGGCTAAAAAGTTAGAAAAACTTTCTCATGACCCAAAATCAAATACAACCAAAATGGTTGACCTTGGGTTTGTTGGAGAGCCGGTCGAAATGAACCCGCATATTGTTGAGGTAATGGTTCAAAGCGACTTGATCCCTGTTATTGCACCAATTGCTGCGGGGCGTGATGGCGAGACCTTTAATATTAACGCAGATACTTTTGCGGGCCATTTGGCGCAAGCCATGAAAGCTAAGCGCTTGTTATTGCTAACTGATGTTACCGGTGTGCTTGATAAAAGCGGTGAACTTATCGATAAGCTCACCCTTGAGGAAGCGCGCGGTTTGATTGCTGATGGCACCATTAGCGGAGGGATGATCCCTAAAATTGAAAGCTCCATGGCTGTTGTTGAAAACGGCGTTGAAGGCGTCGTGATTGTTGATGGCCGCGTTCGTCATGCTTGTTTGCTTGAGCTTTTTACAGCTCATGGTGTGGGAACACTGCTTGAAGATACTGCGTGAAAATGTGAAGTGATTTAATATTAAAAAGGCGCGGGGGAAGTTCCGCGCCTTAATTCTTATCCGCTTGCTCTTTTACTTTTGGATTTTTTCCAATTTCTGACCTAATAAAGTCAGTCAGTACTCAAAAGAGAGGGGGAGAGAGCAAAATGCTCTTTTTCCTGAAGCGTTCCCTTTATCCCAAAACCGGTGCCCACTTTTGGGCGGAACGCTCTTTTTCCTGAAGCGTTCCTGATTCCCAAAACCGGTGCCCACTTTTGGGCGGAGCGCTCTTTTTTCTTGAAGCGTTCCTGATTCCCAAAACCGGTGCCCACTTTTGGGCGGAGCGCTCTAATTAATTGTTAATTCTAGACGTTTGATTTCATCTTTTAATTGAAGTTTTTTGCGTTTCAATTCTGCGAGTTTTACATCGTCGATTAACGGTCGGGATTGTTCTTTCTCAATTTTTTGATCAAGTACTCTGTGTCTTTGGCTCAGTTCAGAAATATGGTTTTCAACTGCCATGCAACCCTCCGTAAGTTAGTTTCCATTAAGACTTAAATTGTCTCATAGAACTTTATCTATGTCTAATCCCCTTTGGTTACAATATTGAAAGGAAATTAAATTTTTTATTATAATTTTCCTTAGTTAGAATACTGATGTATTATTTTTTTTCTTATACTTCGCGCACTGATTCAGCGTTACAACCCAGCCTTCAGAAATTCAACTTTTCTCATAAAAATCAATGATTTAAACCACCCATTTCACATGATTAGTAAAATTCATTCATAAATGTCAAAAGAAGCTTAGTTAGATGAAAATTATAGATTTAAGGCCATGTGAACTTTTGTTTGGCCATTGAATTTATTATTTGAAAATGACCTAAAATTAATAGGTTATTGTGCATATATTGTTGATTTTTTGGATTTTCCTATTAATTTTTTATATCCTTGAATCTAAGTGCGGGGTGTGGATCGACATTCGTTTTATATTGCGCAATCTTAAAACAGGGCAAATCTTTTGTCTTGCAACGTATTTTGGGCTGGTTTGGGTAAGCTTTTGGAAGATTCTAATAACATTGATATGGATTTTCGGGCTCTTTTGGCATCTAAACGGCAAGAGCACAGAGATCTTGATCGCGATATTTCAGAATTAACGGCGGAGCTCCAAGTTGACCAATTAAAACTTCGCAGGCTGAAGAAGAAGAAATTATCTCTAAAAGACGAAATACGTGCCCTGGAAGAACGTTTTTTTCCAGACATCATTGCGTGAATACTAAACTGACTTAAGAGGAATTGGGCGGAAGCTTGCAAATTTGATGTTTCTGCCTATAATGCACCGCTTTTCAACTGATCATTAAAGATATTAACACTGCATCCTCTTTTGGGGACTGCTTTAAGGCTTCTTTTTTAAACCAATAGAACAAAAGTGTTTTCTTTATCGTATGCGTGTTTATGTAAGCTTTTGAATTGCAATTGCTTTCAATGTAACAAGGCTCTTTAACTCAGAACTTAAAAAGATGATTACCGGGAGAATTAGGGGATACCCTAATTGATTTAGATGGCATCAAAGTCACCACTTATCAGCATCATAATGGGCAGCCAATCTGATTGGCCAACAATGAAACTTGGGGCGGATCTCTTAACAAGCCTCGATGTTCCTTTTGAAACGCAAATTGTCTCAGCACACCGCACCCCTGATCGCCTCTATGATTTTGCGAAATCAGCTCGTGGCCGCGGCCTTAAAGTTATTATCGCAGGGGCTGGCGGTGCAGCTCACCTCCCTGGAATGGTCGCAGCTTTGACACCCCTTCCTGTTCTTGGTGTTCCTGTGCAAAGTAAAGCGCTTTCTGGCAAAGATAGCCTTCTTTCAATTGTGCAAATGCCAGCTGGAGTGGCAGTTGGTACATTGGCTATTGGGGCGGCAGGTGCTACTAATGCAGGACTTCTAGCTGCTCAGATTTTAAGTGGTAATGATGAAGAGTTGCTTGAACGGATCGTCGAATGGCGGAAAGCTCAGACAGAAAAAATCGCACTAACTCCTGTCGATTAAGACACTTAAAAGATAGCCATGTTAAAGGCAACCAAGTGAAATTATGATAAACAAACCTTTAGCTCCTGGATCAACGATTGGCATTTTTGGTGGTGGTCAACTTGGACGTATGCTTGCTATGGCAGCAGCTCGCCTTGGTCTCCATGCGCACATTTATTCTCCGCAACATGACGCGCCCGCCTTTGAAGTTTCAGCAAAACAAACTGTGGCTCCTTACACAGATTTAAACGCGGTTAAAGAGTTTGCCTCACAGGTGGATGTTGCAACTGTTGAATTTGAAAATATTCCGCTAGACACCTATGAACATGCGGCTAAATACACGACCATTGCCCCTGGGCAAACCGCACTCGCCATTTCACAAGACAGGTTGGCAGAAAAGAAATTCCTATCTTCGCATGGCATACCCGTTGCCCCTTATTTTGAGATCAATCGTGAAACTGATATTGTTTCAGCGATCTATAAACTGGGCCAAGACGGTATCTTGAAGACCAGACGTATGGGATATGACGGCAAGGGACAGATCAGGCTAGGCGCTAACATTGACCCTGATGTTGCTATCCAGGCCTACAATGGTGAACCTGCAGTTTTTGAGCAATTGGTCAATTTCAGCCTGGAGATTTCGTGCCTTGTGGCGCGTGATTTTAAAGGTGAGATTGTTTTTTATGATTGCCCTCGCAATGTTCATCGCAATCAGATTTTAGCTGAATCTCATGTGCCAGCCAATATACCGGATGATCTTGAGAAACTTGCACGTGCCTTTGCCGCCAAGATTGCTGAGAAACTAAATTATGTTGGCGTTTTGGCCGTTGAATTTTTTGCAATTGGCGGTGTGACTGATACGCCTTTGATTGTTAACGAGATTGCGCCCCGTGTCCATAATTCGGGGCATTGGACTATGGATGCCTGTGTCTGCGATCAATTTGAAAACCATATTCGCGCCGTCGCTGGATGGCAGCTTGGAACAACAAGACGTCATTCAAATACCATGATGGTCAATATGGTCGGATCTGATATGGATAGATGGGGTGAAGTGGCCTCAAGTGAGGGTGCCATTTTGCATGTTTATGGCAAAGACGAAACTCGTGATGGCCGCAAGATGGGTCATATCAATTATCTATATGATATTGATTGAGTTATTTTCTATTTTCTCTCACGGCTATGATTTTTAAATACTCCTTCAGGTTGCCCACTAGCAACCGTCGCTGCTGAAGCGGCAGGCCCTCTGAGGGGCGCGACTTTTTTTACAATCAACTTATCTGTACTCGCTTTGCTCCGTTCAGGCTGAGCTCCTTCTTCGTTTAGGATGTTTGATGTTGAGCCTTTTATCTTTCACGGCTATAATTATGTCATGCTACTTATTCAAATAGTGAGAGATGAAGCTAGTTCTGTTTTTTGGTAAATTATTTGCCCTTTATTGGACATTTCTATGGACATTCCTATAGATATTTGATAAAGGGAAGGACTAGAGATTGGCTCGGTCCAATAAGGGCTTATGAGCACCTTGGTAGATTCCTTAAAAATTTGGAATTTGGGACCTTAATATTTGAGAGGTAGACGCGTGCAAGTACTCGTTCGCGATAACAATGTTGATCAAGCGCTGAAAGCGCTGAAAAAGAAAATGCAACGTGAAGGCATTTTCCGTGAGATGAAACTTCGTAATTTTTACGAAAAACCTTCTGAAAAACGTGCTCGTGTGAAAGCTGAAGCTATTCGCCGCGCTCGCAAACTTGCACGCAAAAGAGCTCAACGTGAAGGTTTAGTTCCTGGTCGTTCTAGATAGGTATCTTGCACACTAAATCTTATTAGGTTTAGTGATACTCGAACTTGATCTAACTATTAAGACTGATTTTCCTATAAAATTGGGCTTAAAGATTGAATTGATTGGCCTTGCTTTAATTGTTTTGATTAATTGACTCAACTTATAGACACAAAAATTCTGATAAGATGATTTTCTAATAAGCTCGCATATGTGGGCTTATTTTTGTTTGTAGGCTTGATTGTTTAAAAAACTCAAAAATTATCTAGTTATTTGGACTGATTTTCTTAATGATCAAATTTGAGTCTTAATCTTTCATTATATTACTTGATGGTTGTATTGCTTTGAATTAAGTGGTGTTTTTCTCATGAGATCAGTTGCTGGTTTTTTTATTGTTATTTCTTGCATTTCGGTCCTGTCAGGCTGCCAAGCCCCTGTTATCAGTGGTGAGCAAAATTATGCAACTTTACAACCTCTCTCAACTAAACAACATGAAAATAACATTCTCTCACTCACCAGTGTGATTGAGAAAAGCCCTGATGACCCGAGTGCCTTTAATATGCGCGGAACTGCTCATGGAGACGCGCGCAGCTATTCCAAAGCTATTGCTGACTTTTCGAAAGCTATTGAAATTGATCCTAGTTACTATCAGGCCTTTGCGAACAGAGCTCTTATTCATGTTCGATTAAAGCAATTTGATAAAGCTATGAGTGATTTTGACCAGGCTCTAACACTTTCAACCGAATATCCAGTTGCTTATTTTGGTCGTGGCATGCTTTACCGCATTAAGAACAAGCAAGCATTGGCTTTGGCTGATTTCAATAAAACCCTTGAGTTTGCCCCTGACCATGCTGGTGCTTATTTCAATCGAGGTGAGATTTATTTAGCACGCGGAGATAATGCTTTGGCATTGGCCGATTTTAACAGTGCGATTGACCTGCAACCAAACTCTTTTGCCCCTTATTATGGACGTGGTCTAAGTCGCATAGCTTCTGGAAATTACAAAGAAGCCTATGATGATTTTTACGTGGCGGCACGGCGGAAAAAAGGCTTCTATCAGGCTTGGACATATCGTGGTCTTGCTGCGGAAAAACAAAATGCGCCGGAAGAGGCATCACGTGCCTATCAACGCGCATTATCAATCAACCCTCATTACAAACCGGCGATTGAAGGCTTGAAGCGTGTGAAAGTTAAAAGTAGCTGATAAATAATTTTCTGGATAAAAGCGTAACGCTCTAGAGCTATTTTTTTGGTCTGAGACGAACAACAATATCTACACCAGCGATTTCCATTCCTTCAGGAGCTTCTGGTAAGCCTGAGACAGAGAGGGCAGAATTCGGTATATCCAAAAGTTCGGCATTTTCTTCTAAATAGAAATGTTGGTGATCTGACATATTCGTATCAAAATAAACCCGGGTGCCTACTAATGCCACTTCTCGTAATAACCCTGCATCACGAAACTGGTTTAGAGTATTATAAACAGTAGCCAACGACACTGGAATTTTATGCTCAACTGCTTCTTCATGCAAAATTTCCGCACAGACATGACGATCACCATTTTTGAATAGCAAATCTCCTAACGCAACACGCTGGCGAGTTGGTCTCATGCCTGCTGAGCGTAATTTCTCAGACATATCGATAAGATTGTTCTTAGAGACTTCAAATTCTGATGTATTTGTCATGTTATCCATGGCCCATTAAATTAAGTGCTCCTATCAATCGGGGCACACTAAAGTTTTTTTGTGCTTTTAAAACACAATCATGGCAAAAAATATTTAAAAAAACTAGCAATGTTATATTGCTTTGTTTTATGTTGCATTTGTAATATGTTACAAAAACGTTAAAAACATCACGTGTTATTAAAACTGCCTCTTTTGGAGGTTTTGTAATTATGTTACCAGCAACTGTTTTAAAGGCAGTCGTGAACAGCAAAATTATAGTCTGAATTGCCGTGTATGTAATGTAAAATTGTTACAAAACGACTGAATTACTATCTATATAACAAAAATGACGGGGTGCATCAATGGCGGATCGCCAATCCAATTATAGCTATGAAGAACTTTTAACATGCGGACGGGGTGAACTATTTGGGCCAGGGAATGCTCAACTTCCTTTGCCTCCTATGCTTATGTTTGATCGCATTACCGAAATCAATGACAATGGTGGTGAATTTGGTAAGGGATTTATCCAAGCTGAGTTTGATATTAAGCCTGATTTATGGTTTTTCCCGTGTCATTTTGAAGGTGACCCTGTGATGCCTGGTTGTCTTGGTTTGGATGCTTTATGGCA
Organism: Hyphomicrobiales bacterium 4NK60-0047b; assembly: GCA_040367435.1. Lineage (NCBI taxonomy): Bacteria > Pseudomonadati > Pseudomonadota > Alphaproteobacteria > Hyphomicrobiales > Hyphomicrobiales bacterium 4NK60-0047b. Next base: position 122,046 of record BAABWY010000007.1, read on the forward strand.
ATTAACAGGCTTTTTCCTCGGATGGCTTGGTGAACCTGGCCGTGGCCGTGCGATCTCAACTGGCGAGGTTAAATTTACAGGCATGGTGTTGCCGACGACAAAATTAGTGACTTATGAAATTAATATTCAACGCCTCATTTTACGCCGCCTTAAACTTGCTGTCGCTGAAGGTGTTGTGAAAGCTGATGGAGAGCCCATTTTCCATGCAAAAGATTTGCGTGTGGGCTTATTTGGCGGAGACGAAGCTTAGAGTGTTGATTTTGAGCAAAGTGCTCATGACATGAGTGTTTTACAAAAATAGCGTTGGCAGGTTCTTTAAAATTTAGGTAGAACCTATCAAAAATTGATTGTGTTTGGCAGCTTCTCCTGTGTGAAGATGGGCCGATAGATAAGGAATAGACATGAGACGCGTTGTCATTACAGGTATGGGGATTGTCTCCAGCATTGGTAACAATAGAGACGAAGTTTTAGATAGTCTCCAAAATTGTAAATCTGGTATTAGCAGAGCTGAAAAATATGCTGAGCTTGGGTTTAGAAGCCAGGTGGAAGGCGCGCCAACACTCGACGCTTTATCTTTGGTTGATCGTAAAACGAAACGTTTTATGGGCATGGGCGCTGCATGGAACTACGTCGCCATGGAAGAAGCCATTGCACAAGCTGGTCTTGAAGAAAAAGAGATTAGTCATGAGCGTACTGGTCTGATTATGGGCTCTGGTGGTCCATCTGCTAAAGCAATTGTCAAAGCTGCCAATACGACCTTAGAACGGGGCCCTAAAAAAGTTGGTCCGTTTGAAGTTCCAAAATCAATGTCGAGTACAAACTCAGCGACTTTGGCAACACCTTTTAAAATTAAAGGTATCAACTATTCTATTTCATCAGCCTGTTCGACTTCGAGCCATTGTATTGGCAATGCGGTTGAGCAAATTCAATGGGGCAAGCAAGATGTGATGTTCGCTGGTGGTGGTGAAGAGCTTGACTGGACTTTATCTGTTTTATTTGATGCGATGAATGCTATGTCATCTAACTTTAACGACACTCCTGAGCGTGCTAGCCGGGCTTATGATGCTAACCGTGATGGCTTTGTGATTGCTGGTGGTGCTGGTGTATTAGTTCTTGAAGCTCTTGAACATGCTCAGGCTCGCGGTGCGAATATTATTGCTGAGGTTATCGGTTACTGTGCTAACTCTGATGGGTTTGATATGGTGGCGCCTTCTGGTGAGGGAGCAATGCGCTGCATGAAGATCGCGCTTGAGGGTGTTAATGACAAAATCGATTACATTAACCCGCACGGAACCTCAACACCTATTGGTGACATAAAAGAAATTGAAGCAATACAAGAGGTCTTCGGTGAAGATATGCCGCCAATCTCAAGCACCAAATCATTAACTGGCCACTCTCTTGGTGCTGCTGGTGTTCAGGAGGCGATTTATTCGCTCTTAATGCTGCAAAATAACTTTATTTGCGAATCTGCTCACATTGATGAGCTTGATGAAGCCTTTGCAAGCGTTCCAATTGTTCAAAAACGCCAAGATGTGCCTCTTAACGCTATCATGTCAAATAGCTTTGGGTTTGGTGGAACAAATGCAACATTAGTGATGAAAAAATTTGACGGCTAAGTAACCCGCTAAGTTTTATCTATTAATCAATTGAAAATATTAAATAATTTAGGCTGTAAGCAGATGACTGATCCTGTAAATTCAACAGATATTGCAACACCTGGCCCTATGATGGCGGGTAAAAAAGGTTTGATTATGGGCGTTGCCAATGATCGTTCAATCGCATGGGGCATTGCTCGTGTTCTGGCTGGGCAAGGCGCTGAACTGGCTTTCACTTACCAAGGTGATGCCTTTGGACGCCGTGCTATCCCGTTAGCTGAATCTGTTGGTTCTGAAATCATTGAGAGTTGTGATGTAAACGATATCGCGACCGTAGATAATGTATTTAATGTGATTGGTGATAAATGGGGTGAGCTTGACTTTGTTGTTCATGCTCTTGCCTTTTCAGACCGCAATGAACTGAAAGATCGTTACTGCGATACTAGCCGTGAGAATTTCATCAACACCATGGTGATTTCTTGTTTCTCATTTACCGAGATTGCAAAACGCGCTGCGCCTCTCATGAAAAATGGCGGTAGCTTACTTACTCTTTCTTATGCTGGTGCGCAAAAGGTTGTGCCTTGCTATAATGTGATGGGTGTTGCAAAAGCTGCGCTCGAGACCAGTGTTAAATATTTGGCTACAGACCTTGGACCGGACAACATTCGCGTGAACGCTATGTCTGCAGGCCCGATGAGAACATTAGCTGGCGCAGGTATTTCAGATGCGCGCTCAATGTTTAATTTCCAACAACAACATTCGCCTCTTAAACGCACTCCTAAATTGGATGACGTTGGCGGTGCTGGCCTTTACCTTCTCTCTGACCTTTCTGGCGGTGTTACTGGTGAAGTGCATTATGTTGATTGTGGGTATAATACTGTGTTCATGCCTGACTTAGAGTCACTGAAATCGACTGGGTATTGATAGCCTAGAGCATTTCTCTATTTTCTCTCACGGGCTATTGGTTTTTAGTGGCGCTTCAGGTTGCCTACCAGCAACCACGCTACTTCGCTGCGGGCCCTCCGAGGGGCGGCGCTTACGCCGGGCAGCTCTCGCTGCCATGTCCTGACACCGAAGTGGTGTCACTCCTTCTTCGGAATAGGAATACTCAGATAAGACTTTTCTGAAGCACTTTTTGAATTAATAAGCTAAGGGGCTTACTTAACCTAACCGGAGTGTATTTTATGATTGGTGTTTTTGATTCCGGTCACGGTGGGCTGACAGTTCTTAAAGCTTTGAGGGATCAGTTTCCCTCAACTCCCTTTATCTATCTTGGCGATCATGCCAAAGCTCCTTACGGCAACCGCAGCTCTGAAGAGGTCGTTGACCTGACGAAAGCTGGTGTCGAAACTTTGTTTAGTCAGGGTTGTAAACTGGTTGTGCTTGGTTGCAACACAGCCACTTCAATTGCGTGCCGGACTTTGCAACAAGATTGGTTGCCAAACTCTGAATGGCAGGGACGCAATGTTCTTGGTATCATCGCACCTACCGTTGAAGTGGCGACACAAACGCCTTGGGGCGTAACTGAGCCGCAATACCCTCAAATGTATAAGGAAGATGTGATCGCTGTTTTTGCAACGCAGCGGACGATTGAGAGCGCTGTGTTTGACGAAGAGATCCGCAAACGCTGCCCGCAAATACATGTGGTGAACCAGGCTTGTAAAACGCTTGCTGGTGCAATTGAAGCTGGTGAGCCCACAGACATTTTAGATGATATTGTCGCCAATTATGTTTCTTTAATGATGGAAAAATCAGCTGGGAAGGTGCCGCACTTTGCTGTGCTTGGTTGCACGCACTACCCGCTTGTTGAGCCTTTATTTGTGAAACATCTACCGACCTCCTGCCGTGTGCTATCACAACCACGCATTGTCGCTCAAGCGCTTGAGCATTATTTAAAAAGGCATTCACATTATCTAGATGCGAATTGTTCTGATGCTGGACTTACGCTTTTAACAACAGGTGATGTTACAGACGTTGAAGAGAAGTTAGTTTTAGCATGGCCGGAAAGACCTGTGTTTTTATCCCTCTAAGCTTACTAAACTCACTGAACTTGACTTAATTCCAGATAAGAGTTCTCGCGACGTTGCCAGCATTTAGGCTTCAATCTATTTCACTAATCAGACATAAAAAAACGGGCTCTAAAATAGAGCCCGTTTCTATAAAATTACTTTCAATCAAAGAATGATTTAGTCGTCTTTATCTTCAACGATTTCTTCACCAGTTTCCTGGTCAACCACTTTCATTGAAAGACGGACTTTGCCGCGATCATCAAAGCCAACAAGCTTCACAAAGATCTCTTGACCTTCTTTCACAACGTCTCCCACCGTTTTCGGGCGGAACTCATTGGTGAGTTGTGAGATGTGTACTAGGCCATCTTTCGCACCAAAGAAGTTCACAAAGGCACCGAAGTCAACAATCTTGACGACTTTACCTTTATAGATTGCGCCTTCTTCTGGCTCATCAGTGATGCTCTTGATCATGGTCAGAGCTTTGTTGATGCTATCAGAATTCGCTGCTGCTACCTTGATGATACCTTCATCATTGATGTCAACTTTAGCACCAGATTCTTCAACGATTGAGCGGATCACGCTGCCACCTTGGCCGATTACTTCGCGGATTTTATCCGTTGGGATCGTAATGGTCTCGATGCGTGGTGCGTGCTCGCCTACTTCTTCACGTGAGCTATCAAGAGCCTTGTTCATTTCACCAAGAATATGCAGACGGCCGCCTTGCGCTTGGTTCAATGCAACTTCCATAATTTCTCTGGTGATGCCTGTAATTTTAATATCCATTTGCAAGCTTGTGATACCGTCTTTTGTACCAGCCACTTTAAAGTCCATGTCACCTAAGTGATCTTCATCACCAAGAATGTCAGAGAGAACTGCAAAGTCTTCACCTTCTTTAATCAAGCCCATTGCGATACCAGCAACTGGTTTTTTCAATGGAACGCCAGCGTCCATAAGAGACAGAGATGTACCACAAACAGTTGCCATTGAAGATGAACCGTTTGATTCAGTGATTTCTGATACAACACGTAGGGTGTATGGGAACTCTTCTTTTGAAGGCAACATTGGGTGGATCGCACGCCAAGCTAATTTACCGTGGCCAATTTCACGGCGACTAGTGAAACCAGAACGACCAACTTCACCAACTGAATATGGAGGGAAGTTATAGTGCAACAAGAAGCGCTCTTTATATGTGCCTTCCAGGCGATCAACGAATTGCTCGTCTTCACCTGTGCCGAGTGTTGCCACGACGATGGCTTGTGTTTCACCACGTGTGAACAATGCAGAACCGTGTGTTCTTGGTAGCACGCCAACTTCACTTAAGATTGGACGTACTGTTTTTGTATCACGGCCGTCAATACGAATGCCTGTTTCTAAGATAGAACCACGAACAATTGATCCTTCAAGAGATTTGAAAATACCGCCTAGAAGAACAGCTTCAGAGCCGTCATCTTCTGAAGGCATGAGTTCTGTCATCACTTGAGATTTAATTTCTGCAATTGCTGTTTGGCGCTGGCCTTTATCAGCCAATTTATAAGCTGCAATCAAACCATCTTTAGCAATGCGTTCAACATCAGCTTGGTATTTTGACTTATCAATCTCAACCAGATCCCAAGGATCTTTTGCGGCTTTTTCTGCCAGGTTGATGATCGCATCAATCACTGGTGCACATGCATCATGGCCAAAGTTTACAGCTGCAAGCATGACATCTTCAGGAAGCTCTTGAGCTTCTGATTCAACCATTAGAACCGCGTCATTTGTACCAGCTACAACAAGATCAAGAGTTGTTTCTTCCATTTGATCAATTGTTGGGTTGAGGATATATTCGCCATCAATATAACCAACGCGTGAGCCACCAATTGGCCCCATAAATGGCACACCGGAGATGGTCAGCGCAGCAGACGCTGCAACCATTGCAAGGACGTCTGGATCATTTTCCATATCATGAGATAATACGGTGATGATCACTTGTGTTTCATTTTTAAATCCATCAACGAATAACGGACGGATTGGACGATCGATTAATCTTGATACAAGTGTTTCTTTTTCACTTGGGCGTGCTTCGCGCTTGAAATAACCACCTGGGATTTTACCAGCTGCATAAGCTTTTTCTTGATAGTTTACGGTCAGTGGGAAGAAATCAATGCCGGGTTTGGCTGATTTCGCTGCAACAACAGTTGCGAGGACTGACGTCTCTCCATATTGCGCTAGGACGGAACCGTGCGCTTGGCGAGCTATTCTGCCAGTTTCTAGTTTTAGGGTACGACCACCCCATTCTATTTCTTCTTTATGTATATCGAACATATATTTTCTCTTCATACGTTTCTGAACAGCCATATTAGTTCCCTCATTGGAACCTTAATGCCTTGCTCAGTTACTAAATGGCCCATCCATTTAGTGCTGCCTCACTCTGAGGACTTTTTTGTGCTTCAGATGCCTTTTTTGATGGGCCTTCAGGTTTCCCACTAGAAACCGGCCCTAAGCATCCTCACTTTTTAATGCTCCTTCAGTTGCGTTTTTTGATAGGTCTTTAGGTTTCCTACTAGAAACCGACCCAAGGCAACCGTCGCAAGCATCCGCTTCTTTATGAAAAGTGCATCTGCTCTTTTCAAAGTTTTCTGCCTTATTTTTTGATATTTCCTAGCATTGAAAAATGTCAGAAAATTCAAGATAAAGGCGCTTATAAAAAAGAAAGGGGCAAGCTTAGGTTTAAGCATGCCCACTATCTCAAAATCATATCCACTAAAAGCAAAGCTAATTAGCGGCGAATACCGAGGCGCTTAATTAAATCCTGATACCGTTCATCACTTTTGCCTTTCACATAGTCAAGCAAACGACGACGTTGGCTTACCATTTTCAATAGGCCTCTACGTGAATGGTTGTCTTTTTTGTGATCTTGGAAGTGATCCGTTAGGTTTGTGATACGCTCTGTCAGAATTGCAACTTGCACTTCTGGTGATCCTGTATCATCAGGTTTTACTGCGTATTCTTTGATCAATTCTTGCTTACGAGCAGGACTAATCGACATCGTGTTCTCCTTAAAATAATTTTAAAATAAATGGGGCTATTCGCCGAGAACAATAACGCGTGCCGGTTTAAACTCACCCTGTGAGACTACACCTAAAGCTACGATATCTGATCCGGACATTGCATATGCTGGCCCCTTAATGATCGGTGCATCGCGTCCCTTTAACAGAACGGCTTGCCCTAATCTTACTCTTGCCGCGTCATCCTCATTTATGGCCAACGCCGGGATGTCGTCCAGCGCGGTCTCAATGGGACATAATTGATCTAACAATACGTCACGAGCGGCTGCACTATGACTTAACTCTTCTAATTTTTCCAGTGAAATCGACATATTTTCGGTAAATGGGCCACTCTTTAGTCGCCTTAACCTTGATACATGACCTAAACAGCCTAATTCTCTGCCAATATCACGTGCTAATGAGCGAATATAGGTCCCTTTGCCGCATTCTGCGATGAATGTCATTTCTTCGTCTTCAATGAAATTCTTGATGGAAAGATCGTAAATATTGACTTCTCGGGCCTTTATCTCGACCTTTTCACCGCTGCGGGCCAAATCATAGGCTCGTTGTCCATTAATTTTAATGGCTGAGAAAGCTGGTGGTGTTTGCAGGATGTTTCCAATGAATATCGGTAACAGTTCTGCAACCTCATCTTCTGTTGGGCGCTTAAGGCTGGTTGATGTTACATCACCTTCAAGGTCATCTGTGGTGGTCTCTGCCCCCCACTTCACAGTGAACTCATATATCTTGCCGCCTTCCATCACATTGGAAACCGTTTTTGTAGCTTCACCTAAAGCGATGGGCAAAATGCCTGTTGCTAATGGGTCTAATGTGCCGGCATGGCCTGCCTTCTGCGCATTAAAAATGCGTCTGACAATTCCGACTGCTTTGGTGGATGTTAGTTCAAGGGGTTTGTCTAAGACCAGCCAACCATTTATGCGGTCTCCACGCTTACGTGCCATTCTTTTCTCTCACGGCTATTCCAAGCGCTTAATCGCGCTTGGGCCTCCGAGGGGCGGTGCTTGCACCGGGCGCCCTTGGCGCCATGTCCCTCAGCCTGAAACAAGGCTGAGCTCCTCCATCGGAATTGCTATTTTCTAGTTTTTTCTCACGGCTATTTCAAGCGCTTAATCGCGCTTGGGCCTCCGAGGGGCGGTGCTTGCACCGGGCGCCCTTGGCGCCATGTCCCTCAGCCTGAAACAAGGCTGAGCTCCTCCATCGGAATTGCTATTTTCTAGTTTTCTCTCACGGCTATTCCAAGCGCTTAATCGCGCTTGGGCCTCCGAGGGGCGGTGCTTGCACCGGGCGCCCTTGGCGCCATGTCCCTCAGCCTGAAACAAGGCTGAGCTCCTCCATCGTATCGCTATTTAAAATATATGATCTACAGATTGTTATTCCTGTACTTCAGTTGCCCACAAGCAACCGCGCTTTTTTAGTTGCGCTTCAGGTTGCCCACAAGCAACCGCGTTATTCATCGATTGACGTGTCAGCTTCCGTTTGGTCTGCAGGTTTATCGCCAAGATCTTGTGCGACTTTTTTGGAATTTAAAACATCAGAAATACGGCCAGATTCATCAAATGTTTCATCCAAGCGGAAATGCAGCTCTGGCATATATTTAAGCGTTACTTTTCTCGATAATTCGCCGCGTAAGAATTTACGATGCCGACTAAGAGCCTCAACTACGACATCTTTATTCTTACCACCAAGAGGCATGACATAAACCGTTGCCTGGCGCATATCTGGGCTGGTGCGGATTTCTGAAACTGTGATGATGACATCTAACAAATCTTCATCGCGGATATCAATCCGCGTGAAGATTTGAGATAATTCATGACGCAAGTTTTCAGCCACGCGCAATTGGCGCTGACTTGGACCCTTTTTGGCCCGTCTGTCACTGTTACCCGAAGGTTTTGATGATCCCATTCGTCGCTGCCTTAAAGCGTCCGCTCGATTTTCTCAATGCGGAATGCTTCGATGATATCGCCTTTTTTCAGATCCTGATAATTTTCAAAGGCTGTACCACATTCCTGGCCTGTTGGCACTTCATTGACTTCATCTTTGAAGCGTTTCAGCGTGCTGAGCTTGCCTTCATGAATGACAACATTTTCACGGATAAGGCGTACACCAGCTCCGCGTTCCATCTTGCCTTCTGTGACACGACAACCGGCCACTTTACCAACTTTAGAGATATGAAAAACATCAAGAATTTCAGCATTACCAATGAAGTGCTCTTTGATCGTTGGATCAAGTAAGCCAGACATAGCATCTTTGACTTCATCAACTAGATCGTAAATCACTGAGTAATATCTGATTTCTAATCCATGTTGCTGTGCTACGGCACGTGCCTGGATATTGGCACGCACGTTAAAGCCAAAGATAATCGCATCGCTTGCATTGGCTAACGAGATATCAGATTCGGTAATACCGCCAACACCGCTATGAATGACACGGGCGACAACTTCATCTGTTCCCAATTTATCAAGTGCGGCAACAATCGCTTCAACAGAACCTTGTACGTCACCTTTAATAAGAACGGGAATTTCTTTCACATCAGCTTCATGAAGCTGGTTCATCATTTGCTCTAATGTGCGAACAGATCCAGCACCAGCAGCTCGTATGTCACGGCGTTTCTTAATGCGGTATTCTGTGATTTCACGGGCTCTTGCCTCATTTTCAACAATACCGAATTGATCACCTGCTTCAGGTGCTGTGTTAAAGCCAAGCACTTCAACTGGTACAGATGGACCCGCTTCAACAACGTTTTCACCATGATCATTGATGAGCGCACGGACTTTACCCCAAGCACGCCCTGCAACAATGATTTGACCAATTTTAATTGTGCCTTTTTGAACAAGCATTGTGCCAACAGGGCCGCGGCCGCGTTCTAATTGAGCTTCAATGACAATCCCTTCTGCTCTGCGATCTGGATTGGCTTTTAGCTCAAGAATTTCAGCTTGCATTTGAATAGCTTCAAGCAAGTTGTTAAGGCCGTCACCTGTTTTGGCTGAGACTTCAACTTCAAGAGTTTCACCACTCATGCTTTCAACAATCACTTCATGTTGCAGAAGATCAGTTCTTACACGCTGCGGATTAGCGTCTGGCTTATCCATCTTATTGATCGCAACAATCAAAGGTACGTCAGCAGCTTTAGCGTGATTAATCGCTTCAATAGTTTGCTGTTTTACACCATCGTCCGCTGCAACAACCAGGATTACCAAGTCAGTTACTTTAGCACCGCGTTCACGCATAGCTGTAAAGGCTTCGTGGCCAGGTGTATCGATGAAAGTCACTTTCTTATGATCTTCAGTCTCAACCTGATAAGCACCAATATGTTGAGTGATGCCACCAGCTTCGCCAGAGACCACATTTTCTTTACGCAATGCGTCAAGAAGTGAGGTTTTACCATGATCAACATGGCCCATAATTGTTACAACCGGGGCTCTTGGTTCTTGGTTCTCTCCGTCTTCGATTTCTGTTGTGTAAAGGCCTTCTTCAACATCAGCTTCAGATACGCGACGAGGTCTGTGTCCAAATTCCTGCACAATCAATTCAGCTGTATCAGCATCAATAAGATCATTGATTTGATGCATCTGTCCTTGCTGCATCATAAATTTAATAACATCAACACCCCGTTCAGTCATACGGTTTGCCAATTCCTGAATGGTAACTGTTTCAGGAATTGTTACTTCACGTACGATTTTTTCACGTGGTGTTTGTGGGGCTGCTTTGTTTTTCTCACGTTCACGCTTGCGTTTTAATGATGCAAGTGAGCGTTCACGCTGAGTTTCATTCAGAGCATTACCGATGGTCAAACGCCCTTTTACACGGCTTTCACCACGACGATTACGTTCAGTTTTGTTTTGTCTTTTCTTAGCTTCATCAGACACAGATACTGGCGTAATTTCGCGTGGTTTGATCACGCGCTTGGCACCAGATGCCTCAGCTTTGGCGTTCGCAGCTTCCAAATCTAATGGATTAATGATCTTAGGATCAGTTTTTCCAGTATTCGATTTTGCGGGATGTGCTTTTGAAGGCTTTTTACTTGCTGTTTTTGGTTTGTCTGTAGCCTGCTGTTCAGCTTCTTTTTTGGCTTCTTTCGCTTTTAACGCTTCTTCTTCAGCTTTGCGTTTTTCTTCAAGCTCTTTTTTAGCCTTGATTGACTCTTGCTCGCGGCGATCTGCTTGCTCTTTTGCAATGCGATCTTCTTCCTCGCGGCGTCCCTTGGCTTCTTCTAGAACTCTTAGACGTGCGGCTTGCTCATGATTTGATAATCCGCCTTGGCCACCTTGGCTTGTCTTGTTTTGCCCACCAGATCTTTTGCCTGATGAACGACCACCAGTATTAACACCTTGTCTTGCAGGGCTTTTATTGGTCGCTTGAGAGGCTTTATTTGTCTCTTTTGTAGCGCCCTCAGCTTTTTTGCTTGCAGGTGTTTCGGCGGGTGTCCCAGGCTTGGTTAGCGTCCGTTTTTTCTTTTTTTCAACTACGACAGATTTTGACCGTCCACCACTTACATTTTGTCGAACGTGACCGGCATCAACTGTCCGCTTTAACTTTAATGTACCGCGACCAGATTGCTCTGTAGATTTGTTGCCAGTTTCTTTTGTTTCGCTCATAGATTCCAAATTTCCTGAATCTGCGCTCACAGATTCCGTTTCTTTTCTTTTCGACCCACTGCCATTTCAAACATTTGTGTCTAAGATCAATATTCTTACTTCTTGACCAGCACTTGTCATAATGACTTTTGCTCTTAACCTATTTGAGAGATGGTTCTAAATGAAAGACTGTCTCTCGATCTTTAATAAATCTTTTATTTTAATTTCTTTGCCTAAAGCTATCTTATCCTTGATAAAAGTTAAGCTAGCTATTTTTACTATCTCAGCCGTTCTTATAAGTGATTAGCTTTTGCGTTGCTTCGACCATTGCAATCGATGCTCCACCAGCTTTTAATCCTGCATGTATGACATTAGCTTGACCAAAAGCCAAACTCAATTCTTCAGTTTTGAAGCAGTAACATGGATTTTTGAGGCCACCTTGTTCTAAAATGCCACTTTGTTCCGATTTTGTTCGAAATTTATAATCCAACTTCTCTGCAGTATCTACACTTGTTTCACTTGCATGAAATAAGGCTATTATACTCTCTTTTTCGATGGCTGCCATGAGTTTTGTAAACCCAAACATGGCCAGACCCGATTTATTTGCTAGCTTTAACCGCCCTATTGCGGCTTTTTCCAACAAATCCTCTACCTGCTGATCGATTTCAGAGCCTATTGAAATGTCTTTTGCAAAGCCTCGATGAAATGTTTTACGCTTCATCGCTTCTTTTATTGAACTACGTTTGGCTGTTATCCAAACACCGCGTCCGGGTAAATTCGCCTTTAAATCTGGCGTTACGACATTTTCTGGCGACAGTACAAATCGAAGCAATTCGTTTTTTTGCATAACTTCGTTTGATACTGCACATCGCCGTTCAGGCCCTTTAGTCTCCTTTTTTATCTTAGTGCTCCTTCAGTTGCCCACAAGCAACCGTCGCTGTTACCTACCAACATCGTAGTATGTTAACCAGATGCCTCTTTTAGTGAGCCTTCAGGTTTCCCACTTTTCTTTGTTTCAGATGCCCACAAAGCATCCGCATTTCTGCGCTTCAGATGCCCACAAAGCATCCGCGCTGTTTTTTAATTTACTCTTCTTTTTCACCTTTGTCGGCAAACATGGCTTCGGCATCAGACAAAGGCGTTGAGGCTACCGGCTCTTCAACAACCGCCGCTTCTTCTTCACCTGTTTCTTCTTCTTCAGGCTCATCTTTTTTCAAATCTTCTTCACTGATCCAACCGGCTTTTACACGGGCTGTCATGATCATTTCTTCTGCTTGGAATTTACGGATATTAAACCCATCCAAGAAGCCTTCATATTTTGTTACTTCACCGTCTTTGCGTTCGCTCCAACCGATAAGGTCGTCCGTTGCACATTCAGCCAAATCCTCGACGCATTTCACATCGTTTTCACCGAGTGCCACAAGCATTTCAATGGAAAGGCCTTCGACTTCGCGAATATCATCTTTGATTTTCAACTCTTTACAGCGCTTTTCAAGTTCCGCTTCGCGTTGCTCTAGATGTTCACGAGCACGGGTCTGGATTTCGTCGGCTGTATCTTCGTCAAACCCTTCAATTGAAGAAATTTCACTTGGGTCAACAAAAGCAACCTCATTAACTGAAGTAAAGCCTTCAGAAGCAAGTAGCTGAGCGATAAATTCATCAACATCCAATGCTTTCATGAATTTCTCAGTACGTTCAGCGAATTCTTTTTGGCGTTGCTCTGATTCTTGCTGCTCAGTGAGGATGTCAATTTCCCACCCTGTTAATTGAGAGGCTAGACGAACATTTTGGCCACGGCGACCAATCGCCAAGCTTAACTGATCATCTGGCACAACAACTTCAATACGCTCTAAATCTTCATCCAAGACAACTTTAACCACTTCAGCGGGTGCCAAGGCATTCACAATGAATGTAGCTGCATCATGTGACCATGGAATGATATCGATTTTTTCGCCTTGAAGCTCATTAACAACGGCTTGCACACGCGCACCGCGCATACCAACACAAGCGCCAACAGGGTCAATTGAGCTGTCTTGACTTAGAACTGCGATTTTCGCACGGCTGCCCGGGTCACGAGCAACAGATTTAATATTGACGATATTGTCGTAAATTTCAGGAACTTCCTGGGCAAATAGTTTGGCCATAAATTCTGGACGTGTCCGGCTGAGAAAGATTTGCGGACCTCTTTGTTCGCGGCGCACATCATAAATATAGGCGCGCACCCGATCACCATAGCGGAAATTTTCACGCGGCAAGCTTTCATCGCGGCGCACAATGGCTTCAGCACGGCCGAGATCTACGACGACATTGCCATATTCAACACGCTTAACGGTGCCATTGGCCACTTCGCCGATGCGATCTCTATATTCTTCGTATTGACGCTCGCGTTCTGCATCACGCACCTTTTGGACAATAACTTGCTTAGCATTTTGCGCTGCCACACGTCCAAAATCCAATGGCGGTAAATCTTCAGCCAGGATCTGGCCGACTTCAATGTCTTTTTGAGCGCGTTTCGCAGCCTTTAGGGTGATTTCCGTTGCTTCATTCACAACAGTTTCAACAACTTCTAGCAAACGAGATAATTTTATTTCCCCTGTTTCAGGGTCAATTTTGGCTTGAATTTCATTTTCACTGCCATAGCGGGATTTTGCTGCCTTTTGTATGGCATCTTCCATAGCTTCAATCACGACTTCACGATTGATCGACTTCTCACGGGCTACTGCTTCTGCGATTTGCAACAGTTCTAACCGATTGGCGCTTACAGCCATTTCATTCTCCGCTTAACATATAGTGCCGTTTGATTAATTCATAGAACTAACCATCTTGCTTTGATTGAGTGCGTTCTTGTGCACTTTTTAATAATTCATCTGTCATTACAAGCTTTGAGCTAGCAATCATTGCTTTATTGAACCCTAACGTTACCGGCTCTTCACCATCTGCTAAAGTTACTTTTAATAGCAATTCTTCATCTTCGAAGCCTTCAATCGTGCCTCGAAATCTCTTTCGGCCATCAATGGCCTGTTTTGTTTCAATCTTGGCCTCAAACCCTTGCCAGTTCTCGAAATCTCTCATACGAACTAACGGGCGATCAATGCCAGTTGATGAAACCTCTAAATGATAGCCACCTGGGATTGGGTCATGACTATCTAAATAAGGGGATAATTCCCTTGATATCTTTTCACAATCTTTCACGCCAAAGCTGCCATCAGCTTTATCGGCCATAATTTGCACTGTCATGCCATCGCGCCCTGAGACAACCACACGAACCAATAAATAGCCCAGATCTGCAATAACGGGCTCTATAAGTGAAGCAATGTCACCAGCTAGCCCAGATTCTGTTACGAATCTTTTATCTCGATCTTCGGTTTGCATAGTTCTCTCTCACGGCTATTTCAAGTGCTGTCGCACTTGAGCCTCCGAGGGGCGGTGCTAGGCACCGGACGCCCTTGGCGTCATGTCCTGCCGCTGAAAGAGCGGCACTCCTTCTTCGCCTCGTTGGCTTTAAACTATTTTTCCCATGACAATAACTTTACAAATATCACTTTTTGATTCCTCAATGAAAACCATTGCTGACACGTGCAAATTATCCCTCGCATCCCCATTTTCAATTCATCAAAACAAAAAGAGCGGACCCGAGGACCCACTCTGACGAGAGATGATCAAATGAGGCATGATCATGAGTTGATTTGTTATATAGTGCTTTATTGGAAAAATCGCAAGTTATTTATGATTTTGGCAGGCTTTATGGCACTTTGAACTCCAAAACCTTGTGCTTTATCAGATAAAATCAACAGGTTACTAACTTGTTTCAGTTGTCTACCAGCAAGCTCGCTAGTGAAAAGCTCTTTCAAACAGCGCGTTTCACCTTCAGGTAAGTTGGATAGCGGCCTTCTCGTAAGGCTTTTTGTTCATACCTGGTGCTTGGCCACCCTTCAGGGGGAGTTCGCCAGCTTTCTCTGGATTGCGGCGACCAGATAAAATCTTCGCTTTGCTCGATGGCGCTCAGTGATGTGCGTATATAATCGCCAATATCTGAGGCAATGATCAAGTCTGCCCCAGGTTTTAATACGCGCGCCAATATTTCTAGAGTTTCTGCCGTTACGAAGCGACGTTTGCGATGACGTTTTTTGGGCCAAGGATCAGGATAGAGCAGATAAACACGACTTAAGCTTTCATCCGGCAACCAGTTAATGATCTTTCGTGCATCATGGTCAAAAATTCTGATATTGCTTAGATTTTCGCTCTCGATGGCGACAAGCAATTTTGCAATACCATTTAAAAACGGCTCACAACCGATGAATTGGACATTTGGATTTGCTTTAGCTGTTGCACTTAAATGTTCACCGCCACCAAAACCAATTTCCAGCCAAAGATCACTTTTATTGCCGCTTATAGGGTCTTTTTCAAAAGGATCGTCCGGGTTTATTTTTAATTTTGGAAGAAGAGTTTCAACCAAGTTTTGCTGTCTTGCGCTTAGTTTTTTGCACTTTTGACGACCGAAAATGTAACTTTTTTTGGTAAGGTCTTCAGCCATGATTTTGCCAGGAATGAGTTATTTTTCATTCCACCACCTTGCTGACTGCAAAGTGGTGGAATGATAATTTGTTTAGCTAATTGCACTTTTCAGTTGATCGACAAGATCTGTGCGTTCCCAAGAGAACCCACCATCTGCATCAGGTGTACGTCCAAAATGGCCATAAGCTGCTGTGCGCTCAAAAATTGGTTTGGTAAGAGCTAGATGTTCACGAATACCACGTGGGCTTAAATCCATGACTTCCATCAGAGCAGCCTCAAGCTTACTTTCGTCAACCTTGCCTGTGCCATGCAAATCAACATAGATCGACAATGGCTTAGACACACCGATCGCATATGAAAGTTGCAGAGTACATTTGTCAGCTAATTCTGCTGCAACAACATTTTTCGCTAAATAACGAGATGCATAAGCAGCTGAGCGGTCAACTTTGGTTGAGTCTTTACCTGAGAAAGCGCCACCACCGTGAGGGGCTGCACCGCCATAAGTATCAACAATGATTTTACGGCCAGTTAGGCCTGCATCACCATCTGGGCCACCAATTACAAAGCGACCTGTTGGGTTCACATATAACTCTTCATCTGGGCACATCCAGCCTTCTGGCAACACATCTTCAATGAAACCACGTACTTTTTCGCGAAGCTCAGCTTGATTTGTGCCTTCACTGTGTTGTGTTGAAACAACTACAGACGTTGCTCTTACTGGTACACCATTTTCATAGGCCAATGTCACCTGGCTTTTGGCATCTGGGCCGAATTCAGGACAAGAGCCATCATGGCGCGCTTTGGCCATGTTTTGTAGAATTTTGTGTGAATAGTGAATCGGGGCTGGCATAAGGACGTCAGTCTCGCGGCAGGCATAGCCAAACATAATGCCCTGGTCGCCAGCGCCTTCGTCTTTTTCCTTATCACCATCAGCATCAACACCTTGGGCAATATCAACTGATTGCTCGTGAACAAGGCAATCAATGTCTGCCTTAGCATGGTGGAAACCGTCTTGTTCATAGCCAATATCTTTAATCGCGCGGCGCGCAGCATCTATTAATTGCTCTTTCGATACACTACCTGCGCAACGAACTTCACCAGCAAGGACCACTTTATTGGTTGTTGTAAGAGTTTCAACAGCGACACGGCTATCGGGATCAACTGCAAGATATGTATCTACGATGGCATCGGAAATGCGATCACATACTTTATCTGGATGGCCTTCAGATACAGATTCACTTGTAAATAAATAGCTTTGACGCGTCACGTTTACACTCCCCAATATGGCAAAATATTAACTTTGATTGAACATTTAAACTTAGTGGGGACTCTTTGCAGAAAGGTAGGGTGTCGGTCAAGTTTTTTCTACAATATTATTGTGACTTCTCATCAGCAGTTGCATCTGCATCTTCAGCCAGACTTCTAATGAGATCTATAACGCGGCGACGGACTTGCGGGTCTTGTATTTTTACAAAGGCCCTGTTTAATTCCAGTCCTTCCCGTGAGTTCAGAAATTCGAGAACAAAATCTTGAGATTTAGATTCTGCAAAACCAACTTGCATGCCGTCTGAACTTTCAGTTTCCAGATCATCGAAAAAATATGAGATTGGAACTTCCAAAACTTTTGCCAGTTGAAATAAACGACTGGCGCCCACTCTGTTGGCGCCTTTTTCATATTTTTGAATTTGTTGAAAGGTGAGACCCATTTGCTCACCCAGTTTCTCTTGACTTAAACCACTCATCATACGGCGCAAGCGAATGCGACCACCTACATGGATATCAATCGGATTTGGTTTTCTTGGCTGATTGGTTGAACCCGTCATCGTATCCATAAGATTTCTCCCTGTAAGGGCTAATAAGTACTGAAATATGTTTAAGCTTAGCACTAATTATTTGCATGCTGATATAATATATATGAAATCGACTTTTAGACCAAATTGGACTGAAAACCTATTGATTTTTTATATCTTGGTTAGTGCTTGCTAGTTAATTTTGAACGATTTGTCAAAATTTTCTCTGTACTGATTAGTACGCCGAAAATGAGTAAGATCAAAAAACTAAATAATTCTTTCGGGAAAGGGAAAATAGAAATTTTAGATTTTTCAGGTATTGCGGATACTATTATTGCTTTTTTATTTAAGGCAGTCTTTTTCACTATTCTTCCAATACCATCAAAAACCGCAGATACCCCGCCATTTACAGATCTAATCATGGGCAAGCCAGTTTCTAAGGCCCTTAACCGCACTTGATGTAGGTGCTGATGAGGCCCGACAGTATTTCCGAACCAGCCATCATTTGAAATGTTTAACAACCATTTAGCTCCCTTTGCCCCCGTCGTGGAAGAAAGGGGAAAAATCGCTTCATAACAAATTGATGGTAGAAAAGACGGTGCGTTTTTTAGTTGAACAGGAGAGGGCTCTGGCCCGGTTTTAAACCCGCCTCTTTCATCAGCTATAGCGCTTAACCCAATGGCCATGAAAAGTTGGGGAAAGGGGAGATACTCGCCAAATGGGACAAGGTGATTTTTGTCATAGAGGTTTTCAATTTCTCCCTGGTCATTTACCACAAAGAGACTGTTAAACACTTTGTAGCTGTTTCCTCCTGTTTTATCTTCACTATTCTCAACATGGAATGCACCAGAAATGAGAGTGCTGCCTTCAGCCAGCATTTCATCCAATCTTTTTAAAATTGTTGGAGAACGATTTAACGCAAATGGAATTGCTGTCTCTGGCCAGATGATCAGTCTTTGCTGATTTTTTGTTTTGTCCAATGGAGGTAGAGTTTCTGTGTACTCAATGGTCTTTAACAGAGCTGAGGGGCGTTTTTTTAAATCAACTTTATCTTTTTGAGAGATATTGGGTTGGATCAAAACCAACTCAATTCCCTCGATGAATTTGGTTGGTCCTTCTTTGCTAATTCGATGAACACCATATCCATAAAGCACTAGAATTACGACTACTGAAAAAGTCAGAGGTAAAACTTTATTGAGTGTGGTTCTGGGTAACTGTCTTTGCCTCTTTTCATGCCTGTTAAGGGGATGGTCCAAGAGTGCAGGGGTTGAAAAAATTAACGCAGCAATTGCACTTAGGCCAAGAAGGCCGAATATCGATACGTTCTGCATCAACTCCAATTGTCCGGTTAAACTGTGGCCAATAAGGTTCCACGGAAAGCCTGTAAAGAGATAGCTTCGCAGTAAATCAGCAATGAAAATAACTAAGCTGAATGTTAGTAAACGTTCTGGCCCTTTTGTCCAAAACATATAACTAGCAGCTAAAGGCACAGCATAAAACAAGGCTAGAAAAGCAGGAAGAAGAGTTACTGCAAAGGGAAGAGCCCAGGCAAATTTCTCGGGCTCGACTAAAAAGGAAGAGCCTAACCAATATAACGACACCAAAAAATAACCAAACCCAAATGACCAGCCTATTAAAAAAATTTGCTTTCGCGTTCCAACTGTATTTCTTTGAGAAAATTTAACACCATCAATCAACCAGATGAGAATTGGAAATGTAATAAATAGAATGGGCCAAAAAGAAACCGGAGGCATTGCCAAAGTTGAAAAAATACCTAACAGAAATGCTATTAAATATTTTTTACGATTAGAGAGCTCACTCATCATTTGGTTTAAACTCATAAATTTATGAGCATAGTTATTCCACATGAAGCTTTGGCTCCGGTCATTAATAGGGCGAAAATATGCAGCTTAATTTTTAATTGAAATTTTAAGAGTTTTGATGCGTCTTGGGTCTGCGCTTAACACTTCAAACTCTAACCCTGATTTATGAGTTATAATTTCGCCGCGCACAGGCACACGGCCAACCATAGAAAAGACCAGACCGCCTAATGTGTCTATATCATCATCACGCTCTTCGTTTGTAAATAAATCTAATTTGATCTTTTCTTCAAGCTCTTCAATGGGCGTTCGAGCTGAAGCCGTAAGACCCGTTTCCAGGTTACCACTCATTAAGCGATCGTTATTGTCATCATGCTCATCTTCAATTTCACCCACAACTTCCTCAACCAAATCTTCAATTGAGACCAACCCATCTGTTCCGCCATATTCATCGACGACAAGGGCTAGATGAACTCTGGTTGATTGCATTCTAAGGAGTAAATTAACAACGGGCATTGAAGGAGGCACATACAGCACGTCACGCGAGATCTTGGCATCTTTAATTTGCACCATGAAGTCTTTTGCCGTTAACCTGAACTGATCAATGTCTTTAACTAAAGTTGGGGCTTTTATTTCTTCTTTGGCTTCTCTGCCACCAGAGATCACTTTTAGTCCGACAGTAGGTTGTGTTTTAGAATTAGGCGCATCGCCTTGTTCTGCAATCCAGCATAATAAATCTTTCACATGAACCATGCCGGTTGGGTCATCTAAAGTTTCGCGGTAAACAGGAATGCGGGAATGACCAATGGTTTCAAAGTGCGTTAAGAGCTCTTTTAAGCTAGCAGTTTCTTCAATGGCCTCAATATCAGCTCTTGGTACCATCACGTCTTCAACACGTAAGCTGCCAAATCGCAAAATATTTGCGATCATTACACGCTCTTGATTGCTGAAACTATCGTTCTCGCCTGACTCTGAATCAACCGCTTGCTCTAACTGATTTCTCAGGTCATCTGACATACTGTCGGAGAACAAAGTTCGTAAAGTCTTTTTAATGAAGTGTTTAACTTTACCCGTCCCAGAGGGTTCAGTCTCTAGATCAGCTGATTTATTATTCTCTGGACTTGGTACGGTTTCGTTGGTCATTTGCTTGTAAAATATCTATTTCTTTTAATACGTCTTCAGGCTGGCTCTTTTAGTGCTTCCGCCCAAGCATCTGCACTTCTTTGATGCGGCTTCAGTTGCCCACCAATAACCGCCGCAATATTCAAACAACAGGCTCACCTTCATAAGGATTGTCTAATCCTAGCTGTTTCATTAGCTTAATTTCAAGTGTTTCCATAATCTCAGCATCTTCGCTTGTTTCATGATCATAGCCCAAAAGATGTAACACTCCATGAATAACTAAGTGAGAAAGGTGCGATTTTATCGGTTTTTTCTCATTTTTGGCTTCTTTTGTTACATATTCGTAGGCTAAAATCACATCACCTATATGAACTGGCTCCAACTCTTCACCTGGTAACAAGTTTTCGGTTGATGGAAAGGAGAGAACATTTGTTGCTTTATCTTTGCCCCGGTAAGTTATGTTTAAATCTCTGATGGATGCATCATTGCTCATGACCAAGACAGCAAGCCGATGTGGTGATTTCATGGCCAAGGGCGCCGACTTAATCGCTTCCTGGCTTAAGGCTAAAAGGGAAGCTTCTTTTAAAAATGAAAAATCAGAGCTTAAATCACCCCAATTTTGATCTTCAATGATAAGTTCAATTTCTAGATCTTGCCCCTCTTTATGATCTCTCCATTCAATTACAGGAGTTTCATTGACTGAGGTTTCATCTTGTTCCACGAGCTTTAACCTTATTCTTCCTCATCATAAGCCGCGACGATTTTGGCGACCAGATCACGGCGCACAACATCTTCACCCTGGAAGGTGACCTGCTTTATTTCATCCACTTTACGCAACACAAAAGCCGCGTCCATTAAACCAGACTTCTCACCCCTTGGTAGATCTACCTGACTAGGGTCTCCCGTGATGACCATTTTTGATCCTTCACCTAAACGCGTGAGAAACATTTTCATTTGCATGGTCGTGCAATTTTGCGCTTCATCCAAAATGACAAAACTATTCGCCAAGGTGCGGCCCCGCATGAATGCTAAAGGCGCAATTTCAATGACATTGTTTTCTAGCTCTTTTTCAACCCGTTCCGCAGGCAAACAATCATAAAGCGCATCATAGAGAGGGCGCAAATAAGGGTCTACTTTTTCGCGCATATCGCCTGGTAAAAACCCCAAACGTTCACCAGCTTCAACTGCCGGTCTTGAGAGAATAATTCTTTCAACTTTGCCTTGCTCTAAAGCGGCAGCTGCTGCGGCTACTGCGATGTAAGTTTTGCCTGTGCCGGCTGGGCCAAAAGCAAAGACCAGATCGCTCTGTTCCATACCGCGGATATATTCACTTTGGCGCGGCGTTCTTGCCGTGATGTGTTTCTTGCGTGTGCGGATATGGGCTTGACCGTTTTGATTTTGACCGTTCTGAGCTTTTCCGTTTTCAGAGGATTTTTGTTTCCCCTTGCTCTCACTTTTTTTGGTCTTTTTCCCAGACTTTTTTTGTGGCGCATCATCTAACGGTTCATATTTTGATTTACTAACGCTCTTAGTTTGATCCGATGCCATTTCAACCTCTTCTCTTAATTCTGAGCTTTCTGCGTGTCTGATGGCCCCGTCAATATCACCTGGAGTGAGATCAGCTCCCGTCGTGATACGACTATATAAATGCTCAAGAATTTCTTGAGCCATGTCACATTGTTCTTTTGAACCTTCAAGGGTGAGAATGTTGCCATGAATATAGGCATCAATGTTTAGGCGGTCTTCTATAATGGCAAGGTTGCCATCAAATTCGCCGAGCAAAATTGCAAGTAAACGATTATCTTCAAAGCTTATCGATTGGGAATGACTACTTGTTTTCTTAGTCTTTTTATCCGATCCGGACTTAGTATATGCCCCCAAACTTATACCCTTTCTTTGATGCTCCTTCGGTTGCCCACTTGCAACCGTCGCTGTTACCTTCCGAGTCTAGTGCTCATAAACTTCAAATACCCGGTACTCAATACTTTAGATGCTTACAAGGCATCCGCGTAGTAACCTACGTGTCATTGTTGTGCTTCGGATTGCCCACTAGCAACCGCACTTTTTTTTTGTGCTTCGAGCTGCCCACTAGCAACCGCACTATTCCACACCTATGATGATGAATTTATGACGGCTTGCAAGCTATTTAAGGTTGCAGACTGAATTGTTACATCAACCATATCGCCGATTTTAGCATGTTCGGTTTCAAGATGCACGGACTGAAGATAAGGAGAGCGACCGATTAATTGACCTTCTTTTCTGCCGTTTTTCTCAAGCAAAACAGTCATTTGACTGCCGACTTTGCTTTCATTGAACGATTTTTGCTGCTCAGTGAGCCGTTTTTGCAATATGGCAAGACGCTCTTTTTTCACATCTTCATCGATCTGCTCTTCACTTTCAGCTGCCGGTGTACCTGGACGAGGGCTGTATTTAAACGAATAGGCGCTCGCGTAACCAATGGCTTCAATCAAATCCATGGTGTCCTGGAAATCTTTATCTGTTTCACCAGGAAACCCTACGATAATATCAGTCGATAGCGCTAACTCTGGTTGCGCGTCTCTAATGCGATCGACCAGCTCGATATAAAAATCGCGCGTGTGGCGGCGGTTCATATCTTTTAAAATTTTATCTGAGCCAGATTGAAATGGGAGGTGCAAGTAGGGCATCACTTTAGGATTGTCTCTGTGCGCTTTGATTAAATCATCTTCCATATCACGTGGATGACTTGTGGTGTATCGAAGGCGTTCTATGCCCTCAATTTTACTCAACTCATCGAGTAATCTTGCAAGGGACCAATCTTTGCCGTCTAAGCCCTCACCATGATAACCGTTTACATTTTGCCCAAGCAACGTTAATTCGTGAACCCCTTGACCAACAAGACGATTGGCATCATCGATGATTTGCTTGGCGGAGCGTGAAAATTCACCGCCTCTTGTGTAAGGCACAACACAAAAAGTGCAAAACTTATCGCATCCTTCTTGTACGGTGACGAAAGAGCAAGGTGAGCTGGCTGTGATGCCTGGTAGTTTGCCGAATTTATCTTCTTCGGGAAACTCGGTTTCAATAACCGGCTTTTTGCCTGTCTTAAATTCATCCAAGAGTTCGGGTAGGTTTTGATAAGACTGAGGGCCGACAACCATATCAACAATCGGCGCACGGCGAATAATTTCTTCGCCTTCAGCTTGGGCCACACAACCTGCGACTGCGATGATCGTATCTTTGCCTTGTTCGCTTCGCTGTTCTTTATTTTTACGAACACGGCCTAATTCAGAATAAACCTTTTCAGCCGCTTTTTCACGGATATGGCAGGTATTGAGCACGACCATGTCAGCATCTGACATCTCGTCTGTTTGCTCATAGCCTTCTGTGTCCATCAATTCAGCCATGCGCTCTGAATCATAGACATTCATTTGGCAGCCATAGCTTTTGATAAAAATTTTCTTTGTCATTCTTAGTTGGCCCTTCAGTTGCCCACTACGCAACCGGGCCATTTTTCTGGCCCTTCAGTTGCCTACTACGCAACCGGGCCTGTGATCCTTCAGTTGCTTCAATCATTTAACGAGGTAAATACCTCCGAGTGGCGGCGCTTGCGCCGGGCAAGCTAGCTTGCCATGTCCCTCAGCCCTAAAGGGGCTGAGCTCCTCCTTAGAAGATGTTCGTCTTCTCAATTGTCACTGTTCAACTTCTTCTAGGGCTAAAATGCTCTTAGGTCCAGTTTTTTAGCTTTCTCTTTATCAAGCTTCTTTTTCCAGGCCTAATTCTTTTCTTTTTTTCTTTGTTAGCTTTTTGATGACTAGATGGTAACTCTCTTCGATATATGAGAACAACTCATCTTTCGTTAATCCAGGCTCATCATGCATCTGGATCCATTTCATTCCTCTTGAGGCCAAATAGGGGGCTGGGCGCAAGCCAGGTTGCTCTTTTAGCATTTCATATGAAATCTCTGAGCATTTGAACGTTATGCCAGAATTATTCCCCTTATTCCAGCCACCAATGGCAAAGACCTTGTCTCCCACTTTCCAAACATGAGCGCCGCCCCATTGGACGACATATGTTGTTTGAGGCAGAGATTTGCAAAATTCGTTAAATTCGTCATAGCTAATCATGTTTAAAAACCCTCGCCCGCCGCTCGGCCTACAAGTTGACCTTTTCGGTCACAAATTAGAATTTCAATTTTACAATCAGCATCACCATCAACAGTCGTACCAGCTAATTTTTGGTCCACACTCTGCTTGGCTTTTTCTGCCACCAAGGTGCCGATTTCTAAATTATTATCTTGGGCTAAATTCAATATTTCCAAAGCCGTGTTTGCTGTTTTTGCTTTGCTTACTATTTCTTCTGCGGCCCCTAAGGATGATAAGAGAGATGCCAACCAAGTTTTATCAACTTGGGATCGTTTTGAGTGGAGGTCCATTTCACCCATTGCCAATTTGCTCATTTTAGCAAAGCCGCCAGCAATCGTTACTTTGGGTACCGGGTTCTTTTTTAAATATTTGAGCATGCCACCAACAAAGTCACCCATATCTATCAAGTCAGTTTCAGTTAAAGGGTGAGTTTCCAAAATCAGTTTTTCAGACATATTGCCAACGGCAGCTCCGATATGGTCTGTATTGGTTGCTCTTGCGACATCAATGCCGCGATGGATCGAGTGGATCCATGCCGAACAAGAGTAGGGGACAACCACCCCTGTTGTTCCTAGAATTGATAACCCACCTACGATGCCTAAGCGTCCATTCCAGGTGCTCTTGGCAATTTTTTCACCATTTGGCACTGAGATTTCAATGATTACATTTGAGCTGACACTATGTTCTTTAGCCAACTCCTCAATGGTCTTTGTCATCAATTCACGGGGAACGGGGTTTATCGCCGGTTCGCCTGGTGGAATGGGGAGACCCGGTTTGGTGACCATGCCAACACCAGGCCCAGCTTTGAAAGTCACAGAAGAAATTTTGTTGGATTTATCTTCATTCCAACTGACCGTTGAAATGATCGTGGCGCCGTGGGTAACATCTGGATCATCACCAGCGTCTTTAATAATGCCCGCAATGGCGCTATCTGCATTAAGCTTTGTATTCGTCACAGCAAAGGTTGGAGTTTGGCCCTTTGGCAAAGTTATAGTCACGGCTTTGGGGAACACACCCGTAATTAAAGCTTCAAACGCGGCTTTGGTCGCAGCAGTGGCGCAGGCTCCTGTTGTCCAGCCAAATTTGAGTTTCTTATCTGCGTCCGTATTCTCTACCAAACTCTGTATCCTGCAACTTAATTGCTTACACCCTATATGGTGCTTACTTCAATTAAAGTGTCAAATCATACTCTAAGTAGATATGCGTTTCCACACTCTTAAGGCCTATCCATAATCACGGGGTGTATAAAGCAACTGAGTTTGATTGGGCCCTTTGATCACTTTTGTTTTTGATGAGCCAATGATCAACATGGTTCGCATATCAATCATATCCGTATCCAACTCACCTAATGTCGTGAAATGAGTTTGCTCGCCGTCTCTGCCGATATTCTTCGCCATTAAAACATTGGTCTCAGGCGCTTTATGCTCAAGCAATAACTCTTTCATCCGTTCAACCTGCTCACGGCGGGTTTTTGACGCGGGGTTATAAATGGCGATCACCAGGTCTGATTTAGCGGCGGCGATTAGTCGTTTTTCAATTATTTCAAATGGTTTGCGGATATCGGAGAGTGAAATAACCGCAAAATCATGACCAAGCGGTGCGCCTGTAAGCGAGGCAGCTCCCTGCATGGCGGAAAGACCTGGGCATATTTGAAAGTCAATATTTTGCCAGCGCACCGGGTTTTTGTCGATGGCCTCTAAAACAGCACTTGCCATTGCGAAAATACCCGGATCACCAGAGGAGACCACCACAACATTGCGCCCCTGATTGGCAAGATCAAGTGCATCTCTAGCCCGATCAAGCTCAACGCGATTATCAGACGCTAGGCGCTGCTGGCCAACCCGCACAGGCACCATATCGACATACGTTTTATAGCCAACAAGAATTTCTGCTTGTTCTAAAGCTGTTTTTACTTCAGGGGTTAGCCAGCTTTCTTTGCCAGGACCTAAGCCTATGACTGTCACCTTGCCAATTGCTCTTCCGATATAATTTATATTTGGCGGTGAAGTGAGTTCAATGAGTGATAGTTTTTTTGCCCCTGATTGTTTTGAAAGTGGTACTTTGGCGCGTCGTGCAATTTCTAAGTCCGTGTAATTGTCAACGATCCGTACTGGCACGTTCAGAGATGATGCTAGTTTTTTTACTTGCCCTATGGGACCGTTTTCATTTGTGATTATTGCTGCGATTGCCTGTTTTGCCAATCCTAATTCTTCAAACGCTTTATCGATGTCATCAAGATTTGTTTCAACATTTTCAACTTCAACCAGCACTGACTTTGGATGATAGAGGAGACCATTACTCGGTGGAGTTTCCTCAAACACACTCACGCGCATTGTAATGTCACCGTTTAGCGTGAAGGGAAGTCCGCTATCTTCTAGCCAACTGGCATGACCATCTAATTGCAGGGTGGTATCATTCAAGATGTCTGATGTGATGCGTTTCGCATCCTGTGGGTTTGCTAAGACATAGTCTTTAGGTGGCGCTTCTAGCTGCACTGCAAAATGGCGCGCGCCGCTAGCTGTAATTGCTGGGATGCCGCTTGTTACGCGGCTGATTTCTTTGGCCAATTCATTGGCCCCGGTTAAACCACCGAGTAAGGGCACAACAAGTGCGCCATCATCAGAGACTGATAAAAGAGGGGGTTCTTTGCGTTTATTATTTAAAATGGGGGCTAAACTGCGGATCAAAATTCCTGAAGCGCAAAGGCCTATGATGGTTATGCCATTTTCAAATAGGTCACGTAGTTGAGTACCCGTTTCTTTAAAGGTTTTATCAGCGCCGTCTACGCGGCCTTCAAGCCCCCAAATGATGATTTCTTCTTTGACTTGTTCTTGAATGAGTTTGGCTGTCTCGATCCCTTTATTATTGAGAAGGACAATTGCGATCTTTTGCATGGAAGTTACAGAGCTCACCTTTTAAACCGGTTTTTCGCAAGGAATAACAATCACTGAGAAATAAGCAACATCATTAGGGTTCACGTCTTTAACTGGAAAGATACGCTCTTTTTCCATAGTCGCGCGTTCAACATAATAAGCGTTATCTATCATATTTGCTTTTTCAAGAGCGCGCACAACTTTTGGAAATGTTCGCCCCAGTTTCATAATCACGGCACTGCCGCATTGAGTTAACCGCTCGACCAATTCCTCTTCACTTAGAGTTGCCGGGAGAATTGAGACTGGATCTTCCCGGTGGCAAAGTGGCATGCCCAATTGCACGGGTGCTGCGAGAATAGAAGAGATCCCCGGCACAACAGTTACATCATAGCGGGTTGAGAGACGTGCGTGCCAATACATATATGAGCCAAAAACAAAGGGATCACCAGCACAGATGATTGAAACATTTTTTCCCTTGTCCAAGATTTTTGCAATTTCTTCTGCCGTTTCATCATAAAACTTATTCATCAACGGTAGGTAGGCGCTGGTGTCAGCAACAGGTCCAGCTGTCACTGGGTAGATCAGCGGCAAGAGCTCGTGATTTTCTGTTATGTAAGGCTCAACAGTTTTGCGCGCATTGCCACCGCTTGCTTTTGCTGTAGGAAAGGCGACCACGTCAGACTGTGCTAAAAGCTTCACGGCTTTCATGGTTACAAGTTCTGGATCACCCGGCCCGACGCCTAGACCAAAAAGCTGGCCTTTTGGATTTTCAGTAGCTTTAGCATTTGCACTCCCCTGTATAACAGCGTCGCTCATTTATTCTTTTTCCTTCGCGATGGCGTTTAATGCGGCAACTGCCATGGCCGAACCACCTCTGCGTCCATGAACCGTGAGAAATGGTACGCCGCGTGGATTTATACTCAACTCTTCTTTCGATTCAGCTGCACCAATAAAACCAACGGGCAACCCTAAAATAGCTGCCGGTTTTGGCCATCCTTCATCTAAGAGTTCTAATAATCTAAACAGAGCTGTTGGGGCATTGCCAATCACCACGACAGATCCTTCAATTTTATCTTTCCAGAAATCTAGGGCAGCGGCTGTTCTAGTATTGCCAATTTCTTTTGCCAATGCTGGCACTGGGTCTGCGTGTAATGTGCAAACCACTTCGTTATTTGCTGGCAAGCGCGCTCTGGTTATGCCGTTTGCCACCATCATTGCATCACACAAAACCGGCGCACCCGCCTCTAAAGCAGCGCGCCCTTTTTGAAGCACATCTTCTGAAAACCCAACATCTTTGGGTAAATCTGTTGTTCCAACCGCATGAATCATTCGCACAACAACTTTTTCAAGGTCAGCTGGAATGTTGGAGAGGTCAGATTCAGCTCTAATAGTCGCGAATGAGCGTTTATATATCTCAGCGCCGTCTTTTATGTAGTCCATTCAGTTTTTTCAATTCTTTTGATCATTATTAAATGCACGTTATGCAGTCAGGCGCTTTAAAGCGCAAGTATAAGTTTTATCATGGGATTTGTTTTCTCTCATAGATATCCGCGAGCAAAACTAAATCAATTTCTTAATTTCAGAGATTAATTGGTCTTTGGTCACGGCTTTACCAGCTTTTTTAGTGTTTGGGCCGGCATTTGTGTAATTAGTGTTTGGGCCGGCATTTGTGTAAAGAGAGATCTTATCAGCACCGCGTTTCTGCATAATGAGATAGTGGGTGTTATTGCGTGTGGCGCACCCTTTTTCACAGGCTGACAGGTGAATTGATACAGGGTTTGGCATGGCCAATTCAGAAAGTTCGTCACGCAAATTCAAGGCGGTTAATTTTGTCTCGAAGCCACCATAGATGCATCCTTCACTGCCAGAACAAGAGATGATTTGTAAATTCTGCTCACTTTGCTGTGTCAGCAAGGCCATGGCTTCTGCTTTTTCCCAAATATCGGCTATGTGATCTTCTTCTATTGAGGGAAGGAGAACACCTTGCCAGGTGGTTAGGCGCAGTTCACCGCAACCATAACTATCAACCAATTCTGCCAAGCCTTCTAGCTGGAAGAATTTCAGCCGTCCGGTTGGGGATATTAAATTGATGGCGCTTTTGGTTTTATCTATCTGCTCGCTTAAATTTTTTGGATGGTTTAGGAGTTTATTTTTCTTCTGCTCCACCAGCATTGCACTACTATTTGGTGCGATGATATCTAAAAGCTGCTCAGCACCTAACTGGCTTATCAAATTTTTGATGCGAATGTTTTTTGTTTGATCTTCTGCAATTTCACTCTGATTAGAAAAACCATTATAGGGTTTTAGCCGCTCTAGAATATTCAAAATCTCATCAATGATGGTTTCTGGATTTAAATAGAGCGTTGTTAAATTTCCTGCCAAGCTTAATTGAAATTTTGGTTGATGATTTGTATCTTCATTCTTAACCGCCAGAAATGCAAAATCATGGGGGGTTGCCCCAATGTTTGTTTGACCGCCGCCATCAAATACGAAGGCCATTTTGGGAGAATAGATTTCTGGCTGCTCTAATTTGGTCAGTGCTTTATCCAGACTCTTGACCATTTCAGAACAATCGATCAGCTCATAACAAAGGCCCGCAAGCGGGTCCATTGTGATATTTCGCAGGCGATCATGCTGACTAGATTGTGAGATCAGCTTTTCAGCTAAAAGAGTTTTTACAAGTTCATCCGTTGCACCGGGCATTATACCGCGCAATTGAACATTGGCTCTGTTGGTGAGGTCAATCGTGCCGTTGCCAAATGTTTTCGCAGCAAAGCTTAAAACTCTGGCGTGTTTTGATGACAAGATTCCGCCCGGCACACGAATGCGCGCCAAGAGACCATCTTTCATCTCTGATAATTTATATATTCCTGGACACTCAGCCATGATTTGATTTAGCAAGCTTTTTAACTGAGTTCAATGTTTTGGTCTTTTTGTCTCACGGGCGGTGGTTATTTTTATGCTTTAGATTGCCCACAAGCAACCGCATTAGCTGCCGCCCTGCGACGGCGCGGCGCTAAGCGCCGACGGCCTTACGGCCTACGTATTTGGTCTTCAGCTGTTTATAGGCTTTTATTTAGATCACGGCTTTCGAGCACTTTTTGTAGGTAAATTAAATCCCCCATAGCAAACGTCCAAAAGAAAAAGGCGACCGTTAAATTTATCGCCTTTTTATCTATTCAAACTCAAAGCCGATTTGGCTGTTTGGGTCTTTGCCGAGTGTTTCGCGGCCTAATTCTTCGATCCGGTCGAATGGGACTTGGTCCGCCTGAATGAGAGAGCGTTGTGATTTAATTGCTTTCACAGCTCCTTCTTGAATCAGATGGAATTCACCAACTGTTTGGTTCGGCAAGACCAGCGCTGGATCGATACCGCTATCACTTGAAAAGGCTGCGCGTAATTTTCGAAGTGCTGTGTCTTCTCTCACCTTACCAATGAACCATGATGTGATTTGATCTCTTGATTTATAGTCAAGATCACCTGGGCTTTGTGTAGCGAGCATTAGTCCCATGCCAGCCGAGCGGGCTCGTTTTAACAAGCTTTCCAATGGCTCTTTCGTCGCTGGCTTCGAGTTTGCCGGGATGTATAAATCTGCTTCGTCAAACATTACCATAGCTTGCAATACATCTGATGGGTTGCGCTGACAGAAACGAAGGGCTTCGCCCAAGAACTGAGCTACCCAGAACAAGATGTTTTCATTGTCACCTAAGAAACCAGTGTAAATGATGGAAAGCTTTGTTTTTCCTGGTTTTTTATGTTTTTCACGGCCCAAGAACGCATCCATGGACATGGATTCGCCGGCACCATCAAAGAGGGCATAATTCCGGTGGCTTAGACTATCTAGTTGAGCAACCAAATCTTTACGCAAGCGGCCGTTTGGATCCATCCGTGAAATCACTTCAGTCAGCTCTGATTCTTCTTCATCCATGAAGGTGATCAAATCTGTTAGTGTGACTTCTTTTCTCGCAAATTCACCGAGTAGCTTGAGGGCAACTGAGAGAATACCGCTATATCTTTGGTGCGTTGGAGAGACACCTAAGTGAAGCATTTCACCTAAAGCAGCCGCTGACATGTTCGCCAGCTCCAATTGCTCATGATCATGCAGGTCGGCCATGCCTTGTGGTAAGAGCGTGATGGAAATCGGTCGACCAGATGTGCGGCCTGGTGTGTATACGGCGATATCTGTGTGCTCTCTTAAATATGCTTTTTGAGCGCGGCGTTCTTCTGTGTCGTTCGGGTCATCTTCCCAAACATCTGAATTCGCGTAAGAACAAAGATCACCTTTTCTATCGATAAGAACGGCTGGGATATCTTGCATCAAGAGCTGTTCGATGAGTGAGAGAGCAAGCGTTGTTTTACCGGAACCAGAACCACCCAGCACAGCTGCGTGACGCCTTAGTAAACTTGTTTCCAAATTAGCAAGGTCAGATGGGTTTCGCATAGCATGTCCCAAACGCAGTACGCCATTTGTGACACCTGCTGGAAGGTCTGAGCTTTCAGCATTTTCAATTTGCTCCATTTGGGCATTGAGTTGTGTCTCAATGGCAGATGGGGACATTGCTGAAGACGCCAAAGCTGTTTCTTGAGAAACAGTTTCCGGTGTTGCTTCACTTGCAGAATCAATTAGCTCAAGATTTGGGGCCGCAGCTGCGCCGCCTGTTAGTTGATTATGCATAGATGTGGCACTGCCATCATCACCATGAGAGAGACCGAGGAGCATCCGCACAGATGGCAGGTCTCTTAGAGGACGGACTGATTTGGTCCATGTTTTGATATTCGGGTCTTTATGATATTTTTCACGGAAATCCTTCACCATGATCATTCGCTCCCATTCATAAATGGGAATGACCAACCGGTTGCCACCACTTTGCAAATATTGGCGAACAGCGACAGCCGTTGAACTTTTAGCATTTGGTGGGAAATCACTTGCGCGCAATACAACTGGCTTGCGGCCCTGGGTCGATGCCATCACCCGCTCCATTTGACGGCGCAAACCGCCACCCTGGCTTGAGCGGTTACACATAAATAGACGTGAATTATCTTTTTGGCCAGATCCGTGTGAGACAATCACATCAATCGCGGAAACTTCTTCGATCCACCCGATTGGCTCAATCTCGATTTCTGTACCTTGCTCACATTCATCTTTGGCCAAAACCAATGCGCTTGCCAGCACGCTCATAAGTTCACCCTCATCCGCCGGTATTTCTGGCTGATGGTCAAATGTGAACTTTTCCCAAAGCTGGTTCAAGTCTTCAGCTGCGACTTTGCGCGCTTCAACCAAGGGAGACACTGTGGCGGGTGTCAGCTTGTTTGTTAGGTTGGAGCCTGTTTGTACAGACGGTGGTGTTTGTGTAGTTGGTGTGAACTGAGAGGCTTCTTTCTCATCCATAGAACATGGTTTTTCACCAGAGAGTTCTAACCAGCGTGTTTGCGAGGCTTCAAGCAAGCGCCGTGTTGGCAAGCCAGCAACTTCATGAAAGAAACTTTCACCAAAAATATCTTCAGCTTTTGGCGGTGTTTCATCTGTTGAGGTGCCTTTTGCTTTATGAAAGGCTTGGCTAATACGGCGATTTAGAATCATGCGGGCTTCATCTGCGCTGCACATTTCTCCCAAAAGAACCGGCTCTGTTTTTTCAATGCGATCAATAAAGCTTTGAGGCAAAAATTGACGCATTTGAAAATAGAAATCATCAAGGCAAGAGATTAGAACAATTGACGATGAAACGCGGTTTGCAATTTGGATCAGATCGCGAATGGCTTTTTGAAACCGCTCTTCTGGGTCATCAAAAAAACGAAGATCTTCAACCTGGTCAATACAGAATACCAGCGGCGACCCTTCCGTCGCATATGTTATTTTACCAATAGATTCAATAAGTTCAAAGGCTCTATCTTGAGACGTTTTAATTTCTAAAGCGGGCACCATCTGATGGCTGCGCTTGGTCAGAGTTGTGCCATATAGAAATTGCCGTACCCGTTGATCAATGCGAGGATCATTTCTTTGTAAATAAAGAAGCGCGCGGACAAGATTGGCGTCTAGATCTTCTTCAATGAAAGGATGTGATGAGACAATGTCATCAGCCATATCTGTGATGAGCTCGCCTAGTTCTTCAGAACCGAACTCACCTTCTCTTAATTCTTCAACTTGGTCCTCTTCGATGAGCTCCGCTTCTTTAACAAGACGGTTTGACATGCGTACCAAGCCGCTTTCGCCAAACTCTACAGGGTCATAAGGCTTTTCAAGCGCATTAATGAGACGCCGCAAATAATAGTCTGCATAATTGGTAACGTCTGGTGTCATTTGCGCATAACCGAAATAGGCACGGCGCGTTAAATGAGATGAGGTACGAAGAGCGCGAATGAGGTGCGTTTTGCCAGCGCCTGATTGCCCGTGAAATAGCATCATACGCGATTGCACGCGGTGCGGAGCCAGTGTGACGCTGTCTAGAATTTCGTTGAATTTTACGCGCGCTGTTTTATGTACTTCTTCCACATCAAATGGATCAACCCGCCAGACATCATCTTCCCAGGTGATGGAATGTTCGAAGGTTTGTGCGTTTGGCTTCCATGTCGCATTTTCAGCCATACTTGGAACTGTCATGGTGTGTCCTTTACTCATTCTCATCTTCCACCCTTATAAAATGCCATTCGGAATTTTTATAGGCGATGCGACTTTCAGCAACGTCTTCAACATTCGATTTGTCACGCAGATCAGCGATTGTTAGGCGTAATAACCCAGCGCGCTGTGCGTTTAAAATCATGTCTTTATATTCTTCCTCGTTTAAACTCCACTGCGGGAATTTTGCTTTTAAATCACGCCATACATGGGAAATAAACGCGCGTCTATTTCCAGGCCAACCAACAGCACTTTTTGCAGCAATGTCTTTTACCTCTTGGGTAAATTCAGGTAATTCCGGAGGAGCCTCCAGAATTGGGGTCATCTTTTTGGGCAGTTCACTTGATTCTTTACTGCTAATCAATTGTCTAAATAACATTTGGCGAAGCTCTGAAGCACTTTCATTCATAGCACCAACAACCTCAGCAGCTAGGCAGGCCATTAATTCTCCATCACTTTCAACCACATGGCGCGACTTTAATAATTTCGCCCCCATCATCACGGCCTCTTTATGAGATAAGTTTTTTTCGTGGATTGGTGTGGTGCGAATACCGGAAGTCAGGCCGCGGCGCTCAGCTACTGTTGCAAGGCCGACACGTATTTCTTCTGTGGTTGCCGCCGCGATATCATAGGGAAGAGCAAAATGATCTATGATAATCGCACTTCTCAAGCCCTCAGCTGAAAGCAATCTTTGCGCTAATTTTCCATTTGGGGCTAAATTTAAAGCAAGGGCAGTTAAGTAACCATCTCTGATTTCATGCCAGGCGAGTTTGGGTAAACGTGTGACATCCAGAAATTGCAAAATTCTTGGCAGACTGTTTTCGGTGCACATATAAGCGTTTGCACGAACAGGGCGCATAAGCCCGCAATCAACCAGGCTTACTATGATTTGGCCTAAAACAGAGCGCCATTCTTTTGCACTGACCTGATGCATCACTATTGGATGCAGGTCCTTGCGCAACTGGACTTCTGTTTCTCCCTCTTCAGCACCAAATGCTAATCTTAATAACACGATATTTTCCAAAATATGCGTATTAAGACGTGCTTCTAATGTTTGAGCATCTTGTAGCATAACTGCTCTTTGCTGCATAACCACTACTCTCTTTTTTAATGCTCCTTCAGGTTGCCCACTAGCAACCGTCGCAAGCGCCCCTTCAGTTGCCCACTAGCAACCGGGGCATTAAGTGCTCCTTCAGGTTGCCGACTAGCAACCGTCGCGAGTGCTCCTTCAGGTTGGTTTTCCCTGTGCTTCAGATGCCTACTAAGCATCCGCACAAGCAACCGTTGCGAGCGCTTCTTCAGATCGATAACTGCGCTTTATGACGCTTTGAGTGAAATTGGCCTGATTGTTGTAAATCTTGTTTTTCTGCAAGACACGGAACCCTGGTTATTTTCTGCGTCATTTTTTAGACGAATCACCAAATATTGTACTGCTTTGCAAAGAGCTTTTAAGCTTAAAGTTTGCTTCCTCCCCTGATCATTTCAGCTCTTCTTTTAACCATAGACGACACAAAACCTTTTTAAGCGCCTTGCAATGGCCAAAAGTCATATTTCCGTCCCTTTTTTTTAAGAAAGTAGGCTTTAGACATGAGTTAGTACTGCGCATTTCACGATTAATCGGGAGGGGTTAAAGGTTTTTCCTTTTATATTTCATTAACTATATTCACCAAAAGGTGTCTTGTGTGACCCCGTCTTGGCGAGTTATTTGCTTCATAAAGAGACTTCAGACCACTAGAGCATGTCACTTTGTTTTGAATTTATTAGACAGCCCTAGTTTTTTGTTTTGGCGTGTTAAGTTTTGCGCTTCAGATGCCCACAAAGCATTCGCTTTTCTGTGCTTCAGATGCCCACAAAGCATCCGCTTTTCTGTGCTTCAGATGCCCACAAAGCATCCGCAAATGCACAAAACCGGTACCCAAATTTGTGCAATACGCTCTATTTGGGTGAAATTCTGAGGTTTCACCCGTTAAAAACCGTGAACTTGTTGTTAAGAATAAAGTTGTAATATACAGAAATGATAAAGTTTTATTCAATTTGTAGTAAGGAGGATTAGTGCAGTGAGACCCACTCTTATATCCTTACAAATGTTATTTGTATTGTTTTTATCTGGATGCTCAACGATTCCGCTAAATGAAGGCATTTTTAGTGCAACGGAAGCAAATAGTGAGCTCTATACACCTAAAACTGATGGTATAGATAAACTCTCGAAAAAAGAATTGGCTGCCGGTAAGTTACCCGAGGGAACTTATGACAAAGCCCCTGTTGGCGCGTTTCAACATCGCGACTACAGAAAGGTGAGGCTCAACCCTAATGAAGCCGTTAAGCTCATCAATAAATATCGCAAAACCAAAGGCTTGGGTTCTGTTACCATCGACCCAAAATTAAACGAAACCGCCAAGAAACATTCCTCTGACCTGGCCAAACATGATCGCATTTCTCATTATGGGTCAGATGGATCTAACCCATGGGATCGCGTTGAACGCTCTGGTTACAATCCGCAATTAGCTGCTGAGAATGTTGGCACTGGGCAACTTTCTATCAAGGAAGTGATGCAAGGGTGGAAAGATAGCCCCGGGCATAATAAAAACCTTCTTTTACCAGACGCCAAACATATTGGCATCGCCCTCGTTTATGATCCTAAATCCGAATATAAAACATTTTGGACACTAATTTTGGGGGCCAAAATATAGCGTTCTTTTTTCACTCACGGTAGATTTGCGCTGAAGCGCAAATACCTCCGCGGGGGCGGCGCAACGCGCCGGACGCCTCTGGCGTCATGTACGCGCTCTAAGTCGAGCACTCCCTTCTTCGTATATCACATTTGCTTTCTCTCACCGCTATTCCAAGCGCTGAAGCGCTTGGGCCTACGAGGTGCGGCGCATTTTTACGATCAGTTTATCCGTTCTCGCTATGCTCCGTTCGGACTGATCTTGTGCGCCTGACGCCCTTGGCGTCATGTAAGTGCTCTAAGTCGAGCACTCCCTTCTTCGTATTATATGATCTAATTTATATACAAATTACTTGGCCTTTAGCTTGGCTAAATAGGCATTCCATTTTTCTTGATTTTGTAATTGAGCCACATAATGCCGATGGTTATTTTCATCCAGCCTCATCAAACGCCCTAAAATTTCATGGCGGCGCTCATAATCATGCTTATTAAGTTTGTTTAGCTCTCTCTTTAGCTTCATCACCTGCGATTTGTTATTTTTATCTCGCCATTTAAGCAAGTCTGGATCTTTTAGTTGCCTGTATTTATTGATGAGTTCGCGAGCACTGTCATGCTGACCTTTTTCGAAAAAACTTTCGATGTATCTTAAGACCTGGGGCTTGTCTTTTTTAAATTGCTCAGCATCAGGACCAAAACAGCCTGTACAAAATAAGCAAAGTAATACACATAGTCTTTTCAAAAAATTCATTGAAAGGCCTCCAGCTAGTAAAATAGAAATTATAACTAACCCGTATGCTTACCGCCCAAAGCGAAGATGTTTATTTTTAAACGGACTTTTACTGTTATGAAGAAAAAGACGGCGGCCAGGGTTAGTGAAAGCGCTGTAGCGCTGGCGGCGCCTATTAGTCCGTAATGAGGGATCAGCAGGAAGTTTAATCCAAGATTTATGAGCGCGGTTAAGAACAGCAAGACGGCGCAAAGCTTTTGCTCCCCCAGCATGTTCAGCACATATTCTGCCGGTCCAAACATCGATTTGATGACCAAACCAATGGCCAGAATAAACATCACTGGATAGGCATTTGTAAATTCTGGGCCGAATAACCACAGCAAAGGTTTGCCCATTGCCAATAGTAAGACCGCCGCCCCTAAGGATGGCCAGAAGGTCCATTTCACTGATTGACGGATAAAGGCTGCCAGGCGCTCTTTATCTCCCCTTGCCTCATAAGCAGAGAAACGGTTGGCCACAGCATTCGCCACTGCGAAATGGACAAAGGTGATGAGATTGATGGTTTTAAGGGCTGCGTAATATTGAGCGATGTCTTCAGGGGGATGATATTGCGAGAGGACCAACACATCTGTGTTTTGCAAGAACAACACAAAACTTTCAACCAAGAGAATTGGGAAGGCTGTTATCAGCCAGAATTTCGTTTCTTTTTGCTTTGCCCCCATTGGCACTTCTCTGCGAATGCGAGGATGAAGGAAGGCTATTTGTATAACAGATGTTAGCCATGTTGCTCCAACTGCAACCGAAATTGCTGTGAGAGCCGTTAATGGTAAACCAGCTGCATAAGCAGCTGCCATACCGAATAATATTAACATTGGGCGCAAAAGAAAGGGCGGAATGAGTGCCATATTCATCCAGCTATAACCGCGTGCCATTGAATCATGCAAATCTGTGATTGCGTAAGCAGGCAAACATAAGAGTACGAGAATGGCTGGCAAAAAGACATAACTCTCAACATAGTCTTTTAATAAAAACAGCAATGCCAGGCTGATACACATGAGCGCTGTTGAAACAAGCAATGTTATAACGCGGCTTTGGAAAATAATGCCTCGAAGCTTATCCAGTTGATTTTTTTCAGTATATTCCGGGATGAAACGAATGACAGCTGTATTCAACCCAATGGTCGATAGGCCACCTAAAAGAAGCAACCAAACCCAGACATAGGCATAAATGCCATATTCATAACTGCCCATCCAGCGAGCCAGCAAGATTTGGCTAAGATAGGCTAACCCAGCGCTACCAACCCGAATGACAAATGCTAAAATCGCATTTCTGCCACTCACGGAGCCATCAGAGTCGCCACGCAATCGATTTAGGATAGTATTTACCTTAGCAATCATCTCTTCTTCGTTCCTAAGAACTCTTGGTCAGTGTTTCACTGGTATCCTATCTATTGCAAATCAATATCTGTGACTACTCACATAATGCACAGTACTCTAATAAAATTACTATTTTTATGACTGAATTAGTGGCCAAAACGGACGTTTTGACCTTTTTAACTTCATTGCTGGATTTAATTAAGCTGTGTTTCAACTATGGTTTGATCATGTTGAACATCTAAATAAGTCATAACTTTTAACCAGCTTTCAGCTCGTTCATGATCGCGAAGTTCTAAATGCTCATCTAAGAAAAATGCTGCGATATTAATTGCTTGCGAACCATATTTTCCAACGAGAACTGTGGCCATTTCTGCAACTTCATGTTCTGAAATTGATAAGTTTTCCGGGATTTGAGATGACGGTTTACTGCTACTACTAGTTTTAGACAAAATACACCCTATACATTGTGTTGGCCATTAAGGCGGTTACCTAAATCAGATTGCTTTGCATACTGAATGGCATCCGTCTTTGCTAATTTACAAGACCTTAACACAAGGCTGTTGTCTTTCTCTCAATCTTGGTGGGAAGATTATATTAAAATTTTAAGTATTATTTTGTAGCACTTCATATGCCAATAAAACACCCGCCAAGGCAATTATGATTTTCTCTCACGGTTACTCTGTCGCTATCGCGACAGGCCCTACGAGGTGCGGTGCTTTTTTTCGACCAGCTTTTCCGTGCTCGCAACACTCCTTAATCGTATGGATGGAATCGATTTTTCATTTTGGTGCCATTGGCCTGTGTATTACTCTGATCGGATTTAAAGCATCAAACACGAATGCTTAAATTAAGCAGTATCTGACAGGTCTTGCGCCAACATCAATGCATTGCCATCGGGGTCATAAAATGTCGCTGTACTGACCATACCCTCTATGGTTTCTGTTTCACCATCAAACTTAACGCCGGCTGCTTCAAGGTTTCTGCGTCCCGCAGCAATATCGGAAATACCAAAGACAGGTACGGAATTGCCAGGAACGGGCTCGACATGTTCGCCAAGGCCTAATGTAACACCCTCTGTATTGGTTTGCATTTCACTCCACCCTGCTTCATCTAGATGATAACTAAGTGTGAAACCAAGCTTGTCGGCATACCACTCGGCGCTTAGATGGCGGTTTCGTACCGATATTGCGATCGTGATTGTTTTATCCAATGATACAATTGACATACCTATTCCTTTTTAACTAAAAATATAGTAACTATACTTTATGGACATCGAAACACTTGTCAAGATAACATCTCGTGCCTGGTCGCTAAAAATACTGGCTCTCATGCATGAGGGGATGCCGGGAAGACAAGCGCCATTGCTCTCGGCAGCTCAGGCTAGTCGTACAGCCTTTGTTGCAAGCTTGCTTCATTTGTGCGATTTGGAGCTGTTGGAGAGAAACCCAGGTCATGGACATCCGTTGCGTCCCGAATATCGGCTAACTGCTAACGGAATACTGTGGGGAAAGATTGCTGCGGAGATAATTGACGCTGCCTCACACCCCGCAGATAATGTAATTTTGAGGAAAACTTGGACTGTTCCTGTTCTCGCAGTAACTCAGAGCCCTCGGTACTTCATGGAAATTAAATCTGAATTACAATCAGTAACGGATAGAGCCCTGTCACACTCTCTAAGCCTTCTTCATGAAAAAAACTGGCTTATTCGTGATGTAGATATATCAAATCGACCTCCTCGACCAATATACCAAGCTACCAATATTGGCATTCAGATAAGTCGGACCATAGGATTGAATGCCCAATAAATAGATAGTTTTCCCTGTTCAGCTTGTAGAATTTTTGTTGTGAAGGTAAATATCCCTTCTGAGTCAAAAACCGAAATCCATCTCATCTCAATTGATTTGCCCGCATGTCTGTGTTTCAGTTGCCTCCCAGCAACTGCTCATTCTTATTTGCGCTCCAGGTTGCCCGCTAGCAACCGTTCATTCTTAGTCGCGCTTCAGATTGCCCACTAGCAACCGTTC
Organism: Hyphomicrobiales bacterium 4NK60-0047b; assembly: GCA_040367435.1. Lineage (NCBI taxonomy): Bacteria > Pseudomonadati > Pseudomonadota > Alphaproteobacteria > Hyphomicrobiales > Hyphomicrobiales bacterium 4NK60-0047b. Next base: position 162,920 of record BAABWY010000007.1, read on the forward strand.
ATTCTTAGTCGCGCTTCAGATTGCCCACTAGCAACCGCTACTTAAGCTTGGAAGCCGCCGTCTTTTAGAAATTTAAGTTCTTCGGGGGTGGATTGGCGGCTGAGAACTTCATTGCGATGGGGGAAGCGGGCAAATTTTTCAATGACATCTAAGTGGATTTGACCGAATTTTACGCCGTCTGGATCGTTTGCTTTTTCACATAGTTCAATGCAATAGCGCTGATCTTCTAATTTTTCTGAATGCATGAAGGGGAGATAAAGAAATCTCTTTAATGGCAATTGATAACTTTGATCAAAGCCCTGCTCTATAATTTTTTGGGCTGCTTCTTTTGCCGCTTCATCAAAAGCGAAAGCTTTCGGGCTGTTTCTAAAAAGGTTTCTTGGGAATTGATCAAGTATTAGAATAAGAGCCAAGCAGTCATTTGCTTGCTCACTCCATTTGTCATATATGCCATTAAGAGCTTGTTCCGGGGCAGGGCCAAAAAGAGTTTTTACTTCCTCGTCGAAATCAGGGTCTGATATGAACCATTTTTCAGGGCCAGCTTTTTGCCAGAAGCCTATAACCGATGAGGCTTCTATTGACTTTTCTTTAAAAGGGCCTTCTTCTGGATTCATATTAAGATCCTTTTTTGACAACCTTTTTCTTAACCGTCTTTTTCTTAACTGGCTTCTTCTTAGCTAATTTTTTAGTGGTCGTTTTTTTACTTTTTGCTTTTTGTAATTTTTTCTTCTTCTTTTTTCTATATTTGCGCTTCTTCTTGGGGCGATAATTACACACATATTTGCGCATTTTTCCTGGTGCTGCGCTCACCGTTGACATTTCTTTTGGGCCAAAATTAAGCGGGAATAATGTCTTCCACCAATAGGTTTTAAACCCATGATCCAGGAGACTTGTTGCTCTTTTCCTGCGAGCTGATGTTGATTTAGCACCGAGCACAACAGCGATTAACCGGCGGCCACCTCTTGTGGCACTTGCAACTACGTTAAAACCAGAGTCACAAATGAAACCAGTTTTCATACCATCAGCGCCTTCATAAGTGCGCAATAAATCATTATGAGACCGCAAACGGCGTTTGCCCACCTTAACTGAACCAAGCGTAAAGAGGTGATTGTGTTCTGGAAAATCACGGATCAGTGCTTTGGCCAACATCGCCATATCTCTGGCGGTGGTCACTTGTTGTGGGTGTGGCAAACCGTGCGGGTTATAAAACTCTGTGTTTCTCATCCCCAAACGAGCAGCCGTTTTATTCATTTTTCTTATGAAGGCTTTTTCAGATCCACCGATTTTCTCAGCAATCATCACAGCAACATCGTTCGCCGATTTCACAATCAAAATTTCAATGGCAGCTTTGATCGGCATCGTTGCGCCTAAGGGTAAACCAATTTTACTTGGCGGTTGCCTTCTCGAATTCTTAGAATTTACGATCCGAGAGTCCATTGTAATTTTTTTGGACTTCAAAGCCTCAAAAACTAAATAGGCCGTCATTAATTTTGTTAATGATGCGGGATGCCAGAGCTGATCAGGGTCCTCAGCATAAATGATTTGATCACTTTTATTGTCAAACACAATCGCTGGGCCGGCCAGAGCTTTATGAGAACTGAGGCCCGTGCATACCGTCAAAATGGTTGCCATAAAGACTGCACATAGGAATGCACATGCTTTTTTAAGGCGCATTCTTTTAAGACGCGGATGTCTCTGACAAAATCGTTGAGGCTTTAAACTGACTTTATGCATGATACCTTCCACGTAAATGCATTCGATTTTGAGCCCAAAAGCCCAAACTCTTTACATTTAACATTCCCCCTAAAAACACGCGGCTAACCCGGTTCAGCTATTCATCCAAACCAGTTTTAACGTGTGTCATTAACAAATGACCGTAACATATATCGAAACTGAGCCTATAATTTGAAGCCCGTTTTTCTGAGAAGTGGCGCTTCTTTTTACTAAGAAGCTGGTGCACTTCTCTACTAAGAAGCTGGTGCACTTCTCTACTAAGAAGCTGGTGCCCCTGGCCTGACTCGAACAGGCACGCCCGTGAGGACAACAGATTTTGAATCTGTCGCGTCTACCAATTCCGCCACAGGGGCTTCTCAGTATTGCAATATGTTCTGGTGCCGATCTTAGCTGAGGATGCAACCGCGTCAACACTGGAAGTACCAATTTAGAGGAGTATCCAGATATTCAAAGAAGAATCTGGACAGGAAAATCAGAACAAGGGCCGATCTACAACAGATAAATAGAATATGCAAGTGATATTAGTTCCATTAATTGAAGATAAGATCAGTTTTTGTTTTGAGAACTCTCAAGTTTGTCTCCAGTGCCATGCTCCATTGTTAAAAGAGGGAAATGAGAGGGCTTGAAACTTTGATACGAAAAATGCCCCCCGTAAATCAATGCGAGGGGCATTTTAATTCAGTTGTAGATTAACCAACCATTTTCTTTTCTTAGTTTTGCAATATCTCTAGATCGCTAAAAATATTCTTCCTAAGCCTTACACGGCTAATATTACTCGGCTTTACGGCCTGTTTCTTTCAGGTTCTTATCTAGCTCAATGTCAAATTGTTTGCCACCTTCGCAGAATACATCGTCTAGTTCGTAGCCGTCATCTTCTTTTTCGATGTCTTTAGGGTCCATCTCACATTTCATTTCTTTAAGCTTAGCCATGATTTTTTCAACTGTGGCTTTATCAACTTTTTCATCATCATCCGCCAGCGCAACTGCTGGGCCAGCGAGGAAAAGCGCAACCAGAGTGATAGAGAGAGTCTTAATGATATTTTTCATATTGAAGTTTCCTTTACTTTATGCAGTTTTTACTTAATGCGAATTTTGATTTGTTGCGTCTTTCCGGTTGTGCCGGGGATACGCAAAACGTAGTTACCTGGCTTAATTGCGATAAACGAAACTTCTGCTTCGCCAGCTGCATCGAATTCGATTGAGTCGATTGCCATTGGGCGAACTTCGATCTTGCTGATCACGATCTCGTTCATCCAGATTGCGCGGAAGAATTCCGCACCACTAACAGCCAATTCAGCCGATCCGTCGGCTGTGATTTGCATTTTGTAATAGGTACCTGATTCCAAGACTACGTCTTTGCCAAGAGGTTTGCCTGAAGATAGCAACACTTGAATAGTTTCGCCGCGATTACAAGATGATAAAAGACCAGCAAAACCCAGCTTGTCGCAAATAGGTTTTGCAGAAACAGGACTGATTGAAGCTGGGGCAAAGAGGCCCAGCGCCACTATAAGACTCAATAATAACTTTGACTTCATTTCGGTAAACGTTCCTTTCCTCAATACTCTTAGTATTTTTTATTAACTCACCAGAAAAGCCTGAAAAAGACCTTACCTCATAAAAATGAGAAAAATATGAGATAGCTCGATAAAATCTGAGGATGCCTTGATAAAACTGAGAAAATTTTGAGCAATATGGACTGAACTACATTCCCGACTTCATAAACTTATACTAAAGTTAAGCTAGGAATAGTTTAAGTGAGAATATCCGGTTTATTTTTCTGTAATTCCTATTGCTTATTTGATGGCGCTTCAGATGCATTTTCTTAATGCGCCTTCAGATTGCCCACTAGCAACTGCTTGATAAAAACTGTATACATCTTATCGGAAAGGGCTCTCACTATTTGGGCGCTCATTTTTTTGCTTTTACGAGGAAACTGATGCTGCGTCGTTTATATGATTGGGTCCTTCATCTTGCAGAGCATAAATATGCACCATCTGCGCTATTTGGTGTTTCTTTTGCTGAAAGTTCTTTTTTCCCACTTCCGCCCGATCTTATGCTTGTCCCTATGGTTTTGGCTGAACGGTTAAAAGCATGGCGATTTGCGCTAATCACTACAATAGGCTCTGTGCTTGGGGGTGTGCTTGGTTATTATATTGGCGCGGCTTTGTTTGAAACTGTTGGTCAGCCAATTGTTGATTTTTACGGCCTCTCTCACAAAATGGATGTGTTTTTTGAGAATTATAAGACCTATGGTGCCTTAATCGTCTTTGTTGCCGGCTTCACTCCCATACCTTATAAAGTTTTTACAATTGCGAGCGGCGTTGCTGGCATGAGCTTGCCCATTTTCATTGGTGCTAGTTTGGTGTCTCGCGGCGCACGGTTCTTTATTGTGGCTGGACTTCTCTATTTCTTTGGAGAAACGATCAGAGCATTTATTGAAAAATACCTCGGCATACTTACATTTATCTTTGCTGTCATATTAGTAGCTGGATTTTTTGCCATAAAGTATCTGTTCTAAGCACTAAACCTAATGTGGAATACCTTTCAACCAGGACGCACAACAGAGACAAGATATAGCAATGATTGATTTGACCAAAAAAGCTGAACTTCTGATGGGCCTGATGTTTATAGCCAGCCTTTCCTTAATCCTTGCGGCTTTGGGCTTTCAATATATTGGAGACCTTGCCCCTTGCGACCTTTGCTATAAGCAACGCTGGGCTTATTACATAGCTATTGCGATCATTCCCGTTGCCCTTTTCTTTTATGGCCGTGAAATGCCGCAGATAAGCCGGATCATTCTCATTATTATGGCGCTTGTGTTTTTTGCCAATACTGCTCTTGGTATCTATCACTCTGGTGTTGAGTGGAAATTGTGGGCTGGCCCTTCTGGATGCAGTGGAACAGGCACACTTGATGACACAATTAACCTCCTCAAGGAGCTTGAAACTATAAAAATTGTTCCTTGCGATAAGGTTCAATGGAGCTTGTTGGGGATATCTATGGCTGGATATAGCGCTCTAGCTTCTCTTGGCCTCGGCCTCATTTCTCTATTCACTTCACTCAAAGCTTGTGACAAAAACTAATAACTTCAGCTACTTAACTCAATTCAATCTCAAAATCCTTCTTACCACTCATTGCTAGCACACAAATTTCTTGTGCCTTTTTGGCAACAAAAAAGTTAATTCATCTTAATCTTTTCATTTTTATTCCACATTGTCGCCCCTTTGCTACGGTTAATTGTAATCATCAAACGGAGGCGAGAGAGTAAAGCGTACCTTCCTGATTGAGTAATGCGTAAAGTTAGTAATGCGTAAAATTGAGTACCGGTTGTTAGTAAAGAGTTCCGTTTAGTATTGAGTCCCATAGGTGTTGCGTAGGGTTGTTTCAGTACGGATTAGTAAAGAGTTAGGCCGGAGAGTATTGAGTACAGGAAATTTGCCTTCTAAAGAGCGGGTTGAATGGACCAAGTTAAAGTGAAGTGGATTTGAGTTATGGTACCGAATAAAAAAATCACATCATCCGATGCTCGTTTTTTTGGGACCTTGACCGATCAACATAAAGATCAGACCACTCCACGGACCATTGTTGCACCCGCTCTTTCAGTTTCTAGAGCTGCCTCGCAGAAACACATTCGTCAATGTGTTCAAGCTAAGCGGTTTCGCAAGTCCCCCCTCACACCCAAACGAGGCGGCTGGCAAGCGAGGCAGTTCTTACAAAGTTTACGGTCGCGTATCAGACCATCACAACGTTTGAAGATGAGCCATCCCCCAGCTCAAGAGGTGTTTGTATCTTGTCACCTCACTTCTTTAAGCGAAGCTAAGAAGATTTCTGACCAGAAAGTTTCGGGATGGACCTCTTCAGACTTCATTAATTGAAAGCTGAAATCCATCTCAGTGGCAAGTGATTGCAGGTCCAGACCCCTGATAGATGCACAAACCCCAGTGTTGCGTAAATTGTGTGCCTATTTTCGACTAAGACCACTTGCCACCATTCTTTTTCTAAAAAGCCTCTTTAAAATTGATTTCCCCCGATCAGTTTTAAATGAGGCTTTTTCTTCTCACGGCTACTCAATGAGTTGAAGCTCAACGGCCTACATTTTAAAGGTGCTTTAGGTTGCCCACCTGCAACCCGCACTGTGCAGGGTTACGATGGTGCTCCGTCATGTCCTGACGCCGAAAGGGCGTCACTCCTTTTTTTGTTTTTATTACTCACGGGCTATTCCGCTGTTTTCACAGCGGGCCCTCCGCTGGGCGGCACTAGGCGCCGGACGCCCATGGCGTCATGTCCTGACGCCGAAAGGGCGTCACTCCTTTTTCTTAATGCTGGTTTTTATTTTTTGCTGCCACCTCATTAAAGCTCTGAGGTCAAACGAAAAATCGGTGTCAATTTACGAACAGCACTTAACTGAGGATAACTTTTTAAACTTGCACTTTTTAAACATATTTGGAGCTCAAGCTCTATCTAACGATAAGCTTGACAGAAGAGGAATAGAGTATGTCACGTCCTGATTATGTTAATCCAATTGAATGGGAACTTGCTTTATCTATGGCGCGGTCGATTTGCGCTGACGTATTTAGAAAAGGCGGAACCCCTAAAGACGCCTTGCGCACTTATGGCGTTCAACAAACACTGAGCCATCCTAACTGGCAATGTGCGATCGATATTATAGCCTATTCAAATTGTGCGTCTGGAAGCTCTAAAACTGCGAAGGCAGCTTAGTTTTTTTTATTTTTCTCTCGCGGGCAATTGCTTTTTTAGTGGCGCTTTAGGTTGCCTACTAGCAACCGCGCTACTTCAGCAGTGGGCCCTCCGAGGGGCGGCGCTTGCGCCGGACGCCTATGGCGTCATGTCTCTCAGTCCGAAATGGGCTGAGCTCCTTCTTCGTATAGTGAGATTGTGTTTTTTTCTCTCACGGCTATTGCTTTTTTAGTTGTGCTTTAGGTTGCCCATAACAATCGCGCTGCTTGAGCAGTGGGCCCTCCGAGGGGCGGAGTTTCTTTTCGATCAGCTTAGCTCCGTTCGGACTGATCTGGTGCGCCGCGGAGACACTCACCATTGCGCCATCTCCTACAGCACGAACTCATAAGATCTACATGAAACCACTGCACTTAGTTCAAATAAGTGCCTGAGAAGTTTGTGTTCTTTTCTTCCGGGGCACTGAAGTGATTGATGTAGCGATCGCTGATGTTTTCTGTTGGCAATATTATCATCACATCTGTTGTGCCAAATTGATGATCAATTACAGCGCCTTCACCAATATAAGCTCCCAGACGAAGATAACCTTTGATCAATGGTGGCAGAGCTTTTAACGCCGCCTTCATATCAATCTCTTCTTTTGGCATTAGATTCATATTTACATAACGAGAGTTGTGAGCCTTCACTCTCCACTCCTCAGGAGCCGAAGCATGATGATGCAAAAAGCTTAATGCTAAGGCATGAGCTTGTGGATCGACCCCCTCTAAACTCGCACATCCAATTATAGCGTTCGCCTGGTTTTCTTGGATATAGGCCCATAAGCCGCGCCATAAAAGTTCAACTGAGCGTTTGCTTCTGTAAGGCTTCATCACGCAAGAACGGCCGAGTTCTAGAAACTTATGAGTTGAACTATGACGCTCCAACAGAGGGGCAATATCAAATTCGCTTTGTGAATAAAATCCACCAGATAATTTTGCCATTTCTTCGGTCAAAATGCGATAGGTAGCTACAATTTTTGACTTAGAGGCAAAGGGATAACTTTTACTGTTATATTCATGATCTAGCACCAGAAGATGGTCGCAAACCTTATCGTAAACATCTATGTCTCTACGCTTCATTTTGGTTTGCATATCTGGAATGGCAGACATTTCTTTATAAAAAACTTTGTAACGTAATCTTTGAGCTTTTTTTATTTCTTTTTTTCGAGCCGCTAAGCGAACCTCAAGACAACCCATGTGGCCATAGCTCTTTTGTTGCTTTCTTTTTTTTAATAAGCGAGAGGCTATTGGCTGATGATGTGCAGCGCCGACGGCTTTATGATCGTTGGCCATATGTGTAATACCGTTCAAATAGTGTTTTGATAATGAACCAAGTTTTTTGAATTGTTTTTTTGATTGCTGGCTTGTTTCGGCCTCTAACTTATTTTTAAAAACCATGGTATTCACCTTTGTTGCTATTTGTATCTTTTTTAGCACTCCTTCAGGTTGCCCACTCGCAACCGTCGCGTTTAGCGCTCCTTCAGATTGCCCACTCGCAACCCGTCGCGTTTAGTGCTCCTTCAGGTTGCCCTCTATTTAGTGTGGCTTCAGTTTCCCACTAGAAACCGCCACGAGCAACCGTCGCATTTAGTGCTTCAGATACCCACTAGCAACCGGCGTGGCACCCGAAAAAACAACCGTTGTAAAATCAACAGGAACGCTTAGAGCGTTTCTACCCGTTTAAATTGACAATCTTGTGACACGACCAGAGATTGAATGATAGTGAAATGATCAATCAGCCGCCACAGTTTTTTAAATACTCGATTGTTTAGACTTGTAAAACATAAAAAAACCACCGCTTTTCAGTTTTCACTAGAAGCGGTGGTTTTTACATTTCTGACATTTGAGGGGCTGTTAGACCTTCTCAAAGTTATTTCTAACCCAGCGCAGCTGAGCTTTCTTGTACCCGCTGAGTGGCCACATTAACCATTTCTGTTGCTTGGGCAATTTCATTTACACCACTTGAAATTTCGTTCACACCATCTGCTGCTGTTTGCATATTTGCTGACATGTTGCCTGTTACAGCTGATTGCTCTTCAACTGCGGCTGAGATGATTGATGAAATCTCATTAATCTTACCGATGGTCTCAGTAATTGTTTGAATTGCTGTTACAGCTTCTTCTGTGGTTGATTGCACCATGGCAATCTGATTACTAATTTCTTCCGTCGCGTTTGCTGTTTGACCAGCTAGTGACTTCACTTCAGATGCCACAACCGCAAAACCTTTACCTGCTTCACCAGCTCTTGCTGATTCAATCGTTGCGTTCAAGGCCAACAGATTAGTTTGCTCTGCAATTTCAGAAATGAGGCTCACAACGTCGCCGATTTTTTGGGCTGCTGTTGCTAGGCCTGAGATAATTGTATTGGTATTATCAGCTTGAGACACAGCTTGCATTGAAATTTCCAATGCGTTGGACACTTGCTGGTTAATTTCTTGAACTGAAGAAGCTAGCTCCTCAAGTCCACCTGCTACGGCTTGTACATTTTGAGATGTTTCTGTTGATGCTGCAGCAGCTTCTGTTGCTTGAGTGCTGGCATTCATTACAGAGTCTCTGATTTCTGTAATACCGTTGTTGATCTCGCCTTGTGCTTCTTCGCGGCGCATACGATCTTTTACTGCTTGTGTTCTATCAGAAGCAAATTTTACCACTTTATATGGTTTGCCGTTCATATCCATAATCGGGTTATAGCTGGCTTGGATCCAGATTTCATTGCCGCCTTTACCCAGTCGCTTATATTCACCCGCTTGGAATTCTCCGCGAGCTAATGCATCCCAAAATTGCTGGTAACTTGCTGAATTTGCGTCAGCTGGCTCCACGAACATACGGTGGTGTTTGCCTTTGATTTCATCAAGTGAATAACCTACAGCACCTAGGAAGTTTTCATTTGCTGTTTGGATATTGCCGGCAAGATCGAATTCAATAACGGCCTGTGATCTGCTAATAGCAGCAACTTGACCTGAGAAATCTGCAAATTCTAATTTCTTTTCTGTGATATCAGAGGCGAATTTTACAACCTTATAGGCTTTGCCGTTTTTATCTAAAATTGGGTTATAAGAGGCTTGAATCCAAATTTCGCGACCGCCTTTGGCTATACGTCTGAATTCTGTTGATTTAAATTCTCCAGCAGCCAGGCTTGACCAAAAATTACGATATTCGGCACCATTTACTTCCTCCGGATCTACAAACATAGAGTGATGTTTGCCTTTGATTTCATCCAGTGAATAACCGATTGCGCTACAAAAGTTCGCGTTTGCTGTAATGATTGTGCCATCTGTTTCAAACTCAATTACGGCTTGAGATCTATCTAAAGCGTCTAATTTAGCCTGAATGTCGTTATTTGAGCTTGAAAGTGAAAACATATTTGGAACCCTTAAATCGTCTTATAGATCAACATCTGTATTAAATAATGTAATTGCCCAAAGTTAATTAAAGTCTAATTTTTATGCGCTGAATGATTAACGATTGTTCAACTCTAAGTCATTGTTTTTGATTGCTTTAAGTAATTCTTAATTCATTTTAATAAATTTCACTTCAGAAAAATTTATCACTTTCATTAGATATCAAATTAAAATTGATGCTTTCAGGTGTTCATTTCCCACTTGTCAGATCGCATAAATTTGCTTATTTCCTTGTCTTTCGGGTTTTAAGCCAGCTGGGCGATATTTGTTTGGCCAATTTTTACTCACAATTTTCAGTAACAAATACTTGTCGTACTTAGGCTAGCTACCTATATACAAGCTATCAGGCACTGCTATTTAAGCAAAAGATGCTTGTGAAGCTTAATGATGCGGAATAGCAAATTTTAAGAAACCGCGTTTCGAAGGAATGACCATTTGTCTGCTCCTGCGCCTTAAATCCAAAATTTTAGGGCTGCATATTAGGAGAAAGAACTGGCTAGTTGCTTCATTTCGGTTTGTTATAAAATATGAAGGCAGAGGAAATGTCGAAAGTTATCGGAATTGATTTAGGGACCACCAACAGTTGTGTATCTGTTATGGATGGTTCTGCTCCAAAAGTAATTGAAAATGCAGAAGGCGTACGCACAACGCCATCTATGGTCGCGTTTACCGATGATGATGAACGCTTGGTTGGTTTGCCGGCAAAACGCCAGGCTGTGACTAACCCTGAAAATACGCTATTTGCGATTAAGCGTCTTATCGGTCGCCGGTTTGATGATCCGACTGTGAAAAAAGACCAAAAGCTGGTTCCATATGACATCATCAAAGCAGACAATGGTGATGCTTGGGTTGAGGCGCAAGGAAAACAATATTCTCCTTCGCAAGTTTCTGCCTTTATTTTGCAGAAAATGAAAGAAACAGCTGAATCTTATCTTGGCTCCGACGTGACACAAGCTGTGATCACTGTTCCAGCTTACTTTAATGACGCACAGCGCCAAGCAACAAAAGATGCCGGTAAAATCGCAGGTCTTGAAGTTCTACGGATCATCAATGAGCCAACTGCTGCCGCGTTAGCTTACGGTCTTGATCGTAATGAAGGCGCAACAATCGCTGTTTATGACCTTGGTGGTGGTACTTTTGACGTTTCAATTCTTGAGATTGGTGATGGCGTTTTTGAAGTAAAATCAACCAATGGTGACACGTTCCTTGGTGGTGAAGATTTTGATATGCGTCTTGTCGACTATTTGGCCGATGAGTTTAAGAAAGAAAATTCAATTGACCTTCGTGGTGACAAACTTGCACTACAACGTCTAAAGGAAGCAGCTGAAAAAGCTAAGATTGAACTCTCTTCTGCTACGCAAACTGAGATCAACCTTCCCTTTATTACTGCTGATCAAGCGGGCCCTAAGCACCTGACCATGAAATTAACACGGTCAAAACTTGAAACACTAGTTGAAGATTTGGTGAAACGCACGACTGCGCCAATGGAAAATGCTCTTAAAGATGCTGGCCTTAAGGCTGGTGACATTGATGAGATCGTTCTTGTTGGTGGCATGACACGGATGCCAAAAATTACCGAAACTGTAAAAAAATTCTTTGGCAAAGAGCCAAACAAAGGCGTGAACCCTGATGAAGTTGTTGCCATGGGTGCAGCTATTCAAGGCGGCGTTCTTCAAGGTGATGTGAAGGATGTTCTCCTTCTTGACGTAACACCACTTTCACTTGGTATTGAAACTAAGGGTGGCCGTTTTACACGATTGATCGATCGTAATACAACCATCCCAACTAAGAAGAGCCAAATTTTCTCAACGGCTGAAGACAATCAGGATGCTGTAACGATCCGGGTTTTCCAAGGTGAGCGTGAAATGGCGATGGATAATAAACTGCTTGGTCAGTTTAACCTTGTTGGAATTCCACCGGCACCAAGCGGCATGCCTCAGATTGAAGTGACTTTTGATATTGACGCTAACGGTCTTGTTAATGTTGCTGCTCAAGATAAAGCGACTGGCAAAGAACATTCTATTCGTATTCAAGCGTCTGGTGGTTTGTCTGACACAGATATTGACCAGATGGTTAAAGATGCTGAATCTCATGCTGAAGAAGATCGCAAACGTGCTGAACTTGTTGACGCGAAGAACCAAGCTGAAGCTAGAATTCACTCTACTGAGAAAAGCCTAGAAGAATTTGCTGAAAAAGTTGGCGAAGAAGATAAAGAATCCATCGGTATTGCTTTAGAAGAACTTAAAGCTGCTGTCGAAGGTGATGATTTAGAAGCCATCAACACAAAATCTGAAGCTTTGGCGCAAGCTGCTATGAAGCTTGGAGAAGCAATGTATAAAGATGCGAACCCTGATGAAGATGCATCTGATGAAAGCTATGATCCAAGTGCGGATCAATCTCAAGATGATGACATTGTTGACGCTGACTTTGAAGAAGTGAAAGACGATGACGAAGAAGGCAAAAAATCAGCTTAAGTGATTTTTTCTTTAAATCATGTTCCGCCGGAAAAATCCGGCGGAACTCTTTTTATTTCTATGACAGATTTTTTGTACATTAAGACTGTTTTTCTATTCAACCTTTTGCTTCATTCCAGGTGAAAAGCAGACAAGAGAACTAATTAAAGGCAAAGCTAAATGGCAAAGCGCGATTATTATGAAGTCTTAGGTGTTGACCGTGATGCCGACGAAAAACAATTAAAATCAGCTTTTAGAAAGCTTGCTAAAGAATTACATCCTGATCGCAACCCGGGTGATGAAGAAGCTGAAGTTAAATTTAAAGAAATTAATGAAGCTTATGAAATTTTAAAAGATCCTCAAAAACGGGCCGCTTACAATCAACTTGGACACGCTGCTTTTGACGGTGGTGGTTATGGTCAAGCTGGTGGAGCTGGGTTTGACAGCGACTTTGGCGCTTCGATGTCAGACATTTTTGATGATTTATTTGGCGACTTTATGGGCGCTGGTGGTGCTGGTGGTCAACGCCGTCAAAAGGCTCGAAATGGTCAAGAGCGCGGCTCTGATTTGCGCTACAATATGGATATTTCCCTTAAAGATGCATTTGAAGGTAAAACTGCTGAAATCACAGTACCTAGCTCTGTGACTTGTGAGACCTGTGATGGATCAGGTGCTAAGAAAGGCACAACACCTTCGGTTTGTTCTTCCTGTGCTGGACTTGGTAAAGTTCGTGCTAGTCAGGGCTTTTTCACAATAGAGCGGACATGCCCTTCCTGCCACGGACGCGGCGAGGTGATTTCTGATCCTTGCAAGGATTGCTCTGGTAATGGACGTATGACAAAAGAGCGGGTTTTGAGTGTTAATATTCCTGCTGGTGTTGAAGATGGCACCCGCATTCGCTTAGCTGGCGAAGGTGAAGCCGGTCTTCGTGGTGGCCCGTCTGGTGACCTTTATATTTTCCTTACGATTGAACCTCATGAAATCTTTAGCCGTGATGGCGCTGATATTTTTTGTAAAGTGCCAATCTCTATGATTACAGCGGCACTTGGTGGGCACATTGAAGTGCCGACCGTCAACGGTGAACGCACGCGGATGAAAATCCCGGAGGGGACATCAACAGCGAAGCAATTCCGCCTTAAGGCGAAGGGTATGCCTGTGCTTCGTTCCAAAGCTTCAGGTGATATGTATGTGCAAGTTGAAGTGGAAACACCAAAGAATTTGTCCCGGCGCCAGAAAGATCTATTAAAAGACTTTGAAAAAGCTTCGAGTGATGACACCAACCCTGAATCATCAAGTTTTTTTGCCAAGGTAAAAGATTTTTTTGATAAATCTACGGATTAGTTTCTCTTAATTACACTCTCACGGCTATTCCAAGCGCTTATGGCGCTTGGGCCTCCGAAGGTCGGTGCATTTTTTGCGATCAGCTTATCCGTACTCGCTTCGCTCCGTTCGGGCTGATCTTGCGCGCCGGGCTGCGCTGACGCTTCGCCATGTCCTGACGCCAAAGTGGCGTCACTCCTTCTTCGTGCTGCCAGCTTAATAATATCAGACATAAAAAAAACCGGTCCCTTTCGGAACCGGTTTTTTGTTTCTTATTCTCTTCGTTCTTTAGATCCTAACGGCGGAACTTACGACGGAAGTTTCCACGAAACTTTCTGTGGAATTTGCGGCCATTTTTGAATTTCTTAAATTTGAAGTGACCTTTTTTGTAGAATTTGTGGCCGTGGTAACCGCGCTTATATTTGTAGCCATAGTTATAACCGTAGTAGTGATTATGGCCGTAGTGTTTTTTCCAGCCGCCAGCACTTGCGCCTGTGGCTGATGCGGTTAGAGCTGTGAAGCTTATTGTTAGAATTGCGATTGCGCTTACGATCATTGTTTTTAAAGTGGTCATTTTAAATCTCTCTTTTAGTGGCGCTTCAGGTTGCCCACAAGCAACCGCGCTGTTTTGTTTTAATCTCTGCACTGCGCTTTGCTTTGTTTGTTGCCCCGTGCTGTTGATGATTTGAATTTAGGAGATGAGAGAAATAATAGATGTGTGAATTATCACAAAACGTTCTTTGCGCTTCAGATGCCCACGAAGCATCCGCATTATTTTTTATCTCTCACGGACAATGGCTTTTTTGGAACTTCAGTTACCTATATAACAACCGCACTAGCTTCCGCCCTACTAGGGGCAGCTGCTCACGCGCTGACGGCCTCTCTTTCTAATTGCACTTTAGTTTGCCCTACCAGCAACCGTGCAGAAGCCTACGTTTTTCGTTCTCGGCTGATTGAGGTCTTTCTTGGTGCTTCAGTTGCCCAGCTGCAACCGTGTTATTTTCTCTCACGGATATTCCATAAACTGAAGCTCATGAGCCTCCAAGGGGCAGTGCTAGGCACTGGACGCCAAAGGTGCCATGTACCTCAGCCCGAAGTGGGCTAAGTTCCTTCTTCTAATAGGGCGATAAGAGCTTTTCTGTAACAGTTTTTAACTTGTCTATTTGATTTTTGTTGCCCTAGTGCTATTAAAAGGCGAAGCGAATAATTAAAAAGCTTGGGGGGCTGACATGCCAGTTAAACTCTTATTTTTTGCCGGTAGTAAACGCGATGCATCTTTGAACAAACGATTGGCGAAAGCTGCCTCAATAAAGGCTGGCGAATTTGATGCTGAGGTTACGTTTATTGATCTTAAAGATTTTGAAATGCCAATTTATTGTGGCGACCTAGAAAAAGACAAGGGCATTCCTGAAGCTGCTTTACGTTTGGCCGAACTTGTCAAAGCTCATGATGGTGTTTTTATCGCTTCACCGGAATATAACTCTTCAATTTCACCGCTATTAAAGAACACGCTTGATTGGGTTTCTCGCATTAGATCAGACGAAACACCTCCTCGCACACCTTGGCAAGAAGCAAAGACCTTTGCAATAGGTGGCACTAGCATGGGGCTTATGGGCGGGTTGCGTGGCATTCAATTGCTCTCAGCTCTCTTAATCAATGGCTACCAGGTTAATGTGATACCGCAAACGGTTGCTGTTGGAAAAGGTCACGAAGTTTTAGGTGAAGATGGCTCTCTTTCAAACCCACAATCTGAAGCCATGCTAAGTGGTGCGATGAAGGCATTTGTTGAAACTGCTACTAACCTTAAATCTGCTTAATGAACATAAACACGAAGTGAACTGAATTTTCTTATGAATAATCGATTAATCGTAGCTCTTGATTTTCCTACAGTTGAACAGGCACGCGAATGCGTGAAAGAAATTGGACCAGCTTGCCGGTTTTATAAAATTGGCCTTGAACTTTTATTTGCTGGTGGGCAAGAGCTTGTCCAGGAATTGCTCCACAAGGGACATCAGGTTTTTGTTGACGCGAAATTACTTGATATTGGAGCAACCGTTCAGAAATCAACAGCCAATATAGCACTGTTGGGGGCTGACTTCCTAACGCTTCATGTTAGCGATAGCAAAACACTTAAAGCTGCCATTAAAGGGCGCGGTGATAGCCCTCTTAAATTACTCGGCGTAACCGTTCTAACGAACCTTGAGCAAACAGATTTGCTTGAACAAGGCATTGAGGGGCGCTCTCCTAAAGACCTTGTTTTGCACCGTGCTAAGCTGGCATATGAAGCTGGGTTGGATGGGGTTATTGCCTCAGCTCAGGAAGCTGCTGCTATTCGTGAACTTGTTGGACCTGATTTTCTAATCGTCACTCCCGGCATTCGTCCAAGCGGGGCAGAGGTTGGTGATCAAGCACGGGTGACGACACCTAAAGACGCCATAAATTTCGGTGCAGATTATATTGTTGTTGGTCGCCCTATTACTAAAGCCGAAGTCCCACAAGAAGCTGCCCAAGCAATTCAGGATGAGATGGAGGGGTAAATGTGCTTTGATGCGCCTTCAGATTGCCCATTAACAACCGGCGCTTTTTCTCTCTCTCTCATGGCTATTCTATAAGCTGAAGCTCATAGGCCTCCGAGGGGCGGTGCATTTTTTACGATCAGCTTATCCGTACTCGCTTCGCTCCGTTCGGGCTGATCTTGTGCGCCGGGCTACGCTGCCGCTTCGTCATGTCACTCAGCCTAAAATAAGCTGAGCTCCTTCTTCGAATTGATGGTTTTTTTCGGCTATGTGCCAATTGCGGACATGTGGATATAAGAGAAATGACGCCGTGTCTTGGTTTGGTTGCAGGTGGTTCTAAGTAGGGTTATAATATATCCTTTGTTTCTATCGCTGTTATTCGTCAGCCAAAAAATCATGGAATGATATGGATCCACTAACTCAAGGTGTACTGGGTGCCGCATTGCCGCAATCGACATGCGCGAAATCTGCGAAATACTCCACCCATGACAAATACTCGGTTGTTCTCTCTGGCTTATTGGGTATGGTTGGTGGTATGGCGGCGGACCTCGATGTCCTGATTTATTCAAAAACTGATCCGCTACTGTTTCTTACATATCATAGACAATTTACACATTCTCTCATTTTTATACCGTTTGGCGGGTTCATAGTAGCGCTGTTAGTGCACGGAATTTTGGGGCAGCGGTGGCAGCTGCGTTTTTGGCAAACAGTAATTTTTTGTTCCCTTGGCTACGCGACTCATGCGTTTTTAGATACGGCGACTTCATACGGTACGATGCTGCTTTGGCCATTCGATGAAACGCGCTATTCTTGGCGTATAATTTCCATCATAGACCCACTTTTCACATTACCATTGGGACTATTCGTCGTGGTAGCTGCGGTGCGTAACAATGTGGTTTTTGCCCGCCTTGGCCTGATCTGGGCACTGATTTATTTAGGTGCAGGCTGGTGGCAACATCAGAGCGCGCGTGAAATCGCTACGGTTTTGGCGACGCAGAGAGGACATGTGCCGCTTCGACTTGAGGTAAAGCCCAGCTTTGGGAACATCCTTGTTTGGAAGAGTGTTTATGAAACCGAAGGTGAATTTTTTATCGATGCTATGCGGGTTGGTATAGCGCCAAGAGTATACGAAGGGACATCCGTATCAAAACTAAACGCCCAAGAGGATTTCCCCTGGCTTGGAAATGACACCCAGCAGGCCAGGGACGTAAGGCGGTTTACTCTTTTTAGTAATGGCTTTGCTGCGCTTGATCCGAAAAATTCAAATCGCATTATTGATGTGCGCTATTCCTTTGTTCCGAATGAACTCAATGCAGTGTTTTCAATTGAATTAAGCCCTGAAGCAGAACGAGATGAACATGTGCGATATCAAACTCACCGTGAACAGGCGCGTGAAAAATTTGGACGGCTTTGGCGCATGATCATTGAGCCCTCACCTAAACGATAACCTTACCAGGTACGCTTTAGTTGCCCACATGCAACCGCTTCTTTTAGTGGCACTTTAGTTGCCCACAAGCAACCGCGCTATTACCCTTTGTCTGTGCCGTCTTTTTCTGTGTTGTCGTTGGTTGTGTCTGCGATGATTTCTTTTAGGTTCTCATTTACGGCTTCTGACTTTTCATTGGAAGTTGTCTCTTGGGGCTCATTGTTGCTTGCTTCTATTTCCGTCGCTTCTTCATCTGTAGCTTGGTTTTCACCGTTTTCATTTGCGCCATAGAGCTTTTCTTTTAGCATTTGAGCAGCTTGCCAGATTGATGTTTTTTCTTCACTACGTGTTACTAACGGGACTGATGGAACTGCTTCTTCAGTTTCTTGTGGGTCTATTTCATCAGTCGTTTTATTCGTTGATTTCAGGTTTAAACCGAGTGATTTCTTTTCTGGTCCATTTTTCTTAAAGGCGGTTCTCACCTCTCCTTTATTTATAATGGCGCCTTTTGGTGCTTGACCAAACTGATTAAGGTCGAAGCCTTTTTGAATGTTTTGCAGCTTATTCTCAGGCGTATTTTTTCGGGCGATCGGTTTTGGTTTTTTAACGGCCGGTTTGTTAAATTGATCCCAGAGATAAACTTGACGAGCCAGGTTTTGATAGAAGGTTTCTTCTATGTGATAGGCAGAGGGGTTTACGCTATCTAACTTAATATTATCGCCTGCAATTGTAAGCACTTTGGTGACATATTGTTTTTCTTCCTTCAGCAGGTTTTTCAAATCGATCACTGCTAAGTAACCCTTTTCAGGTGAGGGACCGCTGATCGAACGGAAGAATATTTTCTTGGTTCGAATGTCTTCCGGTTCGTGACCGTAAATCTCTGTGGACATGCCGAGGCCATATTTCATTACATCAGCCGGGCTGCCTGTGTTTTCATAAGACGCGGTTTTTGCACCGATTAAGCCTGCGATAAAGACCAGGCTATCAATGGCGATGGCTAGACCCAAGGCTAGATAAGCAAGCCAGTTGCCATCAGAAAAGGCATTTAATGTGACGACAAAGTTTTTCGCTTTATCATCTCGGTTTAGATCAATACGGCTAAGAATATTCCTGAATGAGTTTGCATCTTTTTCAGGTAAGCCTGACCCTTGAATACAGCGCTGGCCTAATTTTAAAAGGCTGTCAATTTTAGTGGAACGACGGCCTTTTCCGATAGCACATTTGTTCTCTAAAGATTCTTGTGCACCTTGTAATGTAAAAATTCTAGCCGCAACTGTTGCTGTGGCAGCACCTGGTTCACAAGAGATTGCGCGAATTTGCGATGCGATTTTGGGTACTTCTATTAACGCATTATGTAAGTTCGTACAGTTCTTTTGGATATTTAAAAACGTTGTTTGATTGGGCTCTTGCTGGAACCTATCTCTTGCAGCATCTAAACTATCAATACTGGCTGTTGCCGATAGATCTTCAACTATGTTGGCTGACTGGCGTTTGGTTTGTGCATCAATGAATTGCTTGGCTACAGAGGCTTTGCCTTCAATTTTTGCCACCTCGCCGTTGATGAGTTCAAGCTCTTGGGTCAGTTTGGCGACTTTTTCATCTAACTTTTCAAGCCTTGTGGACGCCAGATCTTTTTGGGTATTTATAACATCTCGCTCAGCTTTGATACGACGCTCTTCTTTTTTTATCGCTCTGAATTTTGGCCCTTCACCTTCACGGCCTGTGGTACCGATCCCTTTAGATTCTTTCTGGGCTTCTGCTAATTTGATGTCCAACTGGCGCTGTTTTTCTCGCAATTGTTGTCGTAGCTGATCAACTTCAGCACTTAGACCTGGTCTGTCTGCTTGGAGGCGGGAGATGCTTTGTTCTATCTTTAATTGCTGTGCTTTGAACCCAGCTTTTTGTCCTTTGGCCTGAGCTAACGTTTCTTGATGACCGGCAATTTCAGCTTGCTCACCACGAAGTTTATTTAGCAACTGTTGCTCTACCAATTCAGGAGCTGAGCGGGCAATTTTTCCCATTTGATCAAGACGGTCATTGTAGTTTTTCCAGCCTGCTGTACCGACTAAAGTATCGATCGCCTCAAATTTACGTTGTTCAACCCGTTTTTTCAAATCTGTTAAGACACCACTGACCTGATTTTGCGCTCTGATTTCACCGGCACGTTGGCGCTCTTCATTTGAGAAAATTGAGCTGAACAAACTATCAAATGAGAAAAAAACGGAAATGGCCATGGCAAAGAAAAAGACAGCCCAAATCATC
The DNA here is from genome assembly GCA_040367435.1 of Hyphomicrobiales bacterium 4NK60-0047b. Taxonomy (NCBI): domain Bacteria; kingdom Pseudomonadati; phylum Pseudomonadota; class Alphaproteobacteria; order Hyphomicrobiales; species Hyphomicrobiales bacterium 4NK60-0047b. The sequence goes on from BAABWY010000007.1 coordinate 182,764, forward strand.
CAGACTTTAAAAAACGAAAGCGGCCCCATAATTGCGTGAACCAGCAGGTTTTTTTGTTCCTTACCATCATTTTTATTTTTAACTGGAACGAGAGTTTCACCGATCATCCAGGCGCTCACTAACATGATGCCCTGAACACCAAAAGTGATAAGAAAACAGAGCACGGGTGAGCGGGTGAAGTTTGTCATTCCTTCAAAGGTTGTCCAACCTGAGGCTAATGAGAGGGCTAAGCTGGTTAGCCCCATGAGGAACAAACGCTCATTTGTCAAAGCCGTTCGCATCAAGCCACCAAAAACCATTGCTGGTGCGCGCAATAAAGACATTTAGACGAAACCCCCGGTATATACTTTTTTACAAGCTGTTGGAATTATTTGTTGTTTCTTTGATAAGCAACAAAGTTCCTTTGTGACTATAACATTAGTAGCTGATTGTTGATATGAAAGCTTTGAAATTTTACGCTTTTAGGTCGTTAATAAGATTATTAACGGTTTTTTTTCTCTCTCACGGGCAATGGCGGCAGAGCTGCCGCCCTACGAGGTGCAACGCTAAGCGTTGACGGCCTGCGGCCTACGTTTTTAGCCCTCAGTTGATAAATGATTTTTACTCTCACGGGCTCTTCCAAGCGCTTATGGCACTTGGGCCCTCCGAGAGGCGGCACTAGACGCCGGGCAGCTTTTCTGGACTTCAGATGCCTACATAGCATCTACCTAACTGCCATCTCCTAACGCCGAAAAGGCGTCACTCCTTCTTCGTGTAGTAACTTTCTATTTTTTCCCAGGGTAAATTCTTTGGCTAACGCATGTTGCATTTTTATGAATTCATAAAAGCTGCTTCTCAAACCTCATTTACGAAGAAGGGAGTGCTCTTCTTCGGAGCACGGACATGACGCCAGCGCTGTTGCTAGTGGGCAACCTAAAGCGCAGATAAAATGCGTCCGGCGTACAAGGCCTGCCCGAACGGAGCGAAGCCAGTACGGAAAAGCTGATCGCAAGAAAAACGCCGCCCCGTTGGAGGGCTTTTCGCCTTTTCGGCGAAAAAATAGCCCGTGAGACAAAACAGAGCATTTCGTGAATTCAAACAAAAGCAACGCGCTTTAGAACGTTGAACGGGTGAGGCCGGTGCTGACCCAAAAGGTTTTTTCGCCGATGGTGAGTTGGGCTTCTTCTTTTTTCAAGGTTTTATAGACCCAGCTTTGTCCTTCAGATGTTTCTTCACTTCCGGAGCTTTCAGGTGTCTCAACCGGCATGTTTAATAGGGTTTGATAACAAAGGTCCAGGTAGGCCTGCCATTCGGCTGCGGCAACTGACCATTGATCGGCTGTAGCTCTATCCAGATCATCCAGATAGGTTTGGCAATAAACAGCTTTTGGATCTTCGTTTAACAAACTTCCAAAGCCTGGCAATGTTTCTATTAATTGTACAGATGAGATATTTTTCTGTAGCAGACCTTCTGTGCTTGCTGTTTCAATAACTATCAGTTTGCCGTTTTCAGCTACCGAAATCATGTCATTTTCTTCTTCGCTCTCATTAGATAACGGCACAAGAATAACATTTGGTGACTGTTTGATCATTGGGACTTTATTTTGATGATGAAACACCTCCAAAGCCCCTAGAGAGATGGCTGATTTTGCCTCTCTATAATCTTCAGGTAGGGGAAGCAAACGGAACTCTAAATTTTTTGCTGTTGTCTCAACTAATTTTCTAAAGGGAGCGAAAAGAGATGCCCCCCCAGAGACTGAGAAAAGTCGCTCTACTCTTTGACCGGCTTTGGGTAGAACTTGTTCTATTGATCTGGGTAGAAGCTCAGCTACAAAGGCAAGATATGTTGATAAGGGACCTACCCTTTGAGCCAACGCATCAACTTCTAACCTTAACTCAATGTGCCATTCTTTTGTGCCTTCGCGTCCGTCTTCTGAACTTAGGCAGACTAATTGTTCACCGCGCAAGCCATGCCACAGGCTAATAGGCTCTCCTTGCGGATCTATTGATGCGCCAAGAGTTAAAGGTAAACTTGTTTGTTCATCACTGCACCCAATAACGATATGCAAATCATTTCCAGCCTGATCTTTAACGTTTCCTGACTGATATAGTGCCTGTCTTAAATTTTTTAAAAATTGATTGTGCCCAAATGCCGTTTCTGTTTCTTCTTTTTCTGCTGAAATGGCATCCTCAATGCTTGAAGGAAGGTCAACTTGTTTTAAAACTTGCGCTCCAGCGCCAAGTGCTGTCTCTAAAATCTGTGCAATTTCTTTCGTTAGTGCCAGCTCAAGAGTTCTTGCTCCTAAGGGCAGCTCTATCTGACCGTGGACAATTTCAACTAACGCATTGTTTTCCCCAACCCAGCCGCTTTGCGCGCATAAAGCTGCATGACTTGTTCCTATATCTATATGTATTTGTTGAATTTTTTTTGCTCTAGCTGGTTGATCACGCTCTGCCATTTCCTTTAATGCATGATAGCTTGACGCAGTGACCTCATCTATTAAGGCAACATTGTTCTTTAACTGATCAGGACCGGTGAGACCGAGCAATTCCGCCATTGGTCCCATTCCTAAGAAGCTACCTTGCTCATATTTCGCAAGTGTTGACGCACCGGCTAATCTATATCGCCTTTTGCCAGTTTCAGACAGATTTGAAGAATGGCTGAGTGTTAAAAGCACTTCTTTTTTTAGTTTTGCCGTTTTTTGTTTTTCATCACTTTCAAGCAATCGTTTTTGTGAATTTAAATATGTCCCATAAAAATTGTATAATTCATCTAGCACATCAGACATCAGCCAACTTGCATTTAGAGATGATGTTAGACCTGTTTTAAAATGCTCCGTCTCTAGTGGAGTCGTCTCGTCTTCTGTTTTGTTTTCTTCATTTTGCATACGTGTTGCAGTGAGAAAAAGTGGGGGTGCTGACTTTGTTTTTACACCTTCTGTACTATCTCCAGAGTGCAATCCGTTTGATGGTGGGATTTCACTATTGCTGACTTGAGAAAAAACCCGTTTTAAATTTAATTTTTCGCCTGCACTTATCTTTTTGGGAGGCAGAGCTAAATCATAACTGCGCTGTAATTTCGTCAATCGCGTCTCTATGGCTGATTTCTGCCACCCAGATTTAGAAAAAGAAATACTCAATGGATGTTGTTTTGTACGCCAATTTTGCTCATCTAATTGACTCTCAGCAACGGCGCTATCAAGACGGCCAGATAAAGACACTTTTGAGGGAATAAATGCTTCATCCAAGTAATGATGCTCGGTGATTTTCCCTAAAGGCAGGCTGATAATTTGATCTGCTTCACTATTGAGATTAATCGCGGCCACAGCGATGGATTTTGAACCGATATCAATCGATAAAGCCTGACTGTAAGATTTTTCTACTTGCTTAATATTGATTTTAAAAGTTTCTGTTTTCTGTTTATCTGGCCAAAAACACTTCAATTTAAACTCTGATTTTTGTAGCTTTTGTTTTTTATTGAGCGCGATTTGGTTGAGTAATATGAGCTGATGTTGTTGATTACTCATTTCTGTGACTTCAGGTTTTACATTATAAAACTCTGCATCTTTTTTAGACGGCGTAAGTGCAATATTTACAGGACCTTCACTAAGCCCAAAGCCAAAATACTGAATGGAGAGAAACTGACTAGACGGGCAGTGTATCTTTGGAACACTAAGAGTTAATTCACCAGCTAAACTATCTTCCTGCCAAAAGGCTTTTTCTCGATTTACTGGTAATAACAGCGGGGCTGACACAGCTGATCCATCTGCAATGATCAGCCAATCATCTCCAGAAAATTGTATAGCAAACTGACATTCCACTTGGATATTACCACCAGGCTCAGGGATCAATAACTCGACGATCCCTCTTAGAGGTTGGTTATTGTGAGCCGCTCTAATTTCCGCCATTTCCAACCAAAAAGGATCGTTTAATGGTGCTTTTAAACTGATTGTCCAAGGACCTCTTTTTTCTTTTGGAGCTGATGGCAAGAGAGGACCAAAAGCTTTTGAACCTTTTGGGAATTTTTTATTTTGAGCATGAGGGAATGCTTTGTAGAGCTCTTCGTAATGATGCTCATCTTCTATATATTCACTTGGAACTTCTGTAGCCCCCTCATATATATGCAATCTTTCAATGATGCTGTTTCGAATTGGTTGCCAGGTATCTGATAGTTTTACTGTGCAAAGAAGTAATCGTTTATCCGAACGCGGATCCAAGGGCCCCAGGTTAGATTTAACGGTTGCCTGGACTAAATCAAACCGCCCTTCAGAGCCGCAATGATTTGGAAATGATAAATGTTTGTTTGTACCATTTTTGGGCGATTCAAAAATTAATGGCTCAAGACTTAGAGAACATTTTGCCTTTGGGCCATAGTAGAGCTGAACTTCGATGCTCATCACACCCTGGTCATCTCTCGCACAGCTTTCATCATTTTGGTCTAGTTCAGTGATTTCAACTTCAAGATAAAATTTATTTTTTAGAGAAAATGTTTCTATTTGTTCTCTTAGAACGGCTTGGTTGGTAAATAGCTTAGCTTCAGTCGCCTGGCCATTTTCTTCCCTTGTTAGCTCGCGTCCAGCTGCTGCATGTTCTGTGAACCAAGTGAGTAAGCTTAGCGGCACCTTATAGGGTTTTTCATTTCGGCCGGGGCGTAACCTAATTTCCTGAATGCGTAAAGCTACGCTTCTCGCATGTTCAAACGAAACTGATGCCAGATATTCGTGCTCGCCTGGACTGGCAAGATTAATATGAGCCGAAATTTTTTTTACCATATTGCCTCAAATAATCGATTATTGAGGCAATATACAGACTTAATTTTTATTTGAACTGTTTTTTTAGGAGGTTTTTTCTCTCACGGGCTATTCAGCTGCTGAAGCAGCTGGCCCTCCGAGGGGCGGTGCTAGGCACCGGGCAAGCTAGCTTGCCATGTCCTGACGCCTAAGGGGCGTCACTCCTTCTTCGTATAGCTTGACTGATACTTTTCTTGCTATCAGCTTATTTGTGCGCGTAGGGCTCCGCTCAGGTTAATCTAGTGCGCCTGATACCATTTTATCTCCGCTTCCAGATGACTATATAGCATACGTGTTGGCGCACTGTCCCATTGCCCGAAGAGGGCAATGTTCATTCTCTGGATACTTAGCGAGCGGTTTTTTTATCTTGAGAGAATTAATCTGGCGTGTTGGGCTGAGGCGTGGAATCTTTCGGCTGCGTCCGACAGGATCGTCATCATCCGCAAGCGAAGCATTAAATCGTCTGACATTGGTTCTTTAGCGCCTTCATCTTCAAAATTTGCTTCTTCTTGAGACGGCAAAGATTTGCTCAAGCGTGTTACATGCTCCAAGACAACTTCTTTCCGGCCAGTTCTTGAAAGGTGATCTGTCATGGATTGTAATATGTTGATCACTTGTTCAGCAGGCAGTATCGAAGGATTAAGAATAATTGCTTCAAAGCTTTCAGCCAATGCGCGGCTATTAATTAATGCATGGATCCATTGATGAGAAACAACAGATGGTGGTAACAAACGGCGCGCTAATGCAGCAGCATCCTGGATATACCCTTCACCTGACAATGCGAAAATTGTAAAGCTGATATTAAGGCGCTGAGTAAAGGCCCAATCACCCGTCTCTAAAATACAAGCTACCATATCCGAGACTTGTTCATATTCAGACAAGCAAACAAGTTGCTGAGGTGTGAGGTAAGACAGGTTGGAAACATATTGACGCAAACCATCTGCAGCGCCTTCGATAATTCTTGAGCGATATTCTAAGAATGGCTCAGAAACCGGTAGTCTGCTTGCAAGACACAATAAGTCTTCCATTTGACCTAAGAACTCATCGTTTTCACTATTAAATTTTTCATCCCGAATGGCACAACCGAGGCTTATAGAGAGATCATAAATTTCTGGTTTAAAATGAATTTGAATGGTTTCCAGTAAGGCTTGATAGACATGAGGTGCGCTGTCAAAATCTGAAAAGAGAGTATAGAGGCCAGCGATTTGCGGCGTTGTATCATCACCTTTTAACAGGGTTTCATATGCGATTAGTCTTGGTTGGTCTGTTTCAATTTCAGGTAACAGGGCTGAAGCTTGAACTCTAATGTTGATGCCAATTTCATTGAGAACTTGGCCAAGTGATGCACTTGTCTCTCGAGCCAAGCCACTTAATTCTTCAAAGAGGCTATCTTCTTCGAACAACTCATCATTATCTTCAAAATCATCATATTCTGAAATTTCCATTTCTGGGGCATAGATGTTTTTCAAGCGGCCAGCTAACAATCCACGAACTTCTTGGCATGTGCTTTCTAATGTGGCGCCCAAAGGAATGGCAGCAACTGGTTTTGAAAATGCGCCGTTTGAAATTTCTCTGTCATCAAAATATTGCAAGGCGCAAATAGGCTGACGATGCTGGAAGCCATAAGAAAACGAGATTGTGTGCCTTAAAGCTGAAGGGAGTAATTTATAAACATAAGAAAGCGATGTTAAGAACTCTTCAATTGAACTGAAGCTTTCTGTTCCGAACTGGCCGGGATAACCTGAGGCGAGTGCTCCAAGAAGCAAACCAACGCCTAATGGCAACTCACTCAAGCTTAAATCTTCAGCTTGGCTTGGCTCTAGTTTGGCTTTATTAACGATTTTACAACCGCTCAAACCTGGTTGGAGATATTGCTCCGACTTAAAAGGAGCTTTTGATAAATTTAAAATAAGTTCCGGCGCATGACGTTCCCAAAGGCGGGCATTAATGACAAAACTTGATGCAAACAGATTTTCCTGTTTGATCCGGCTTGTTGTATCCCCTACGATTTTTACCTGACTGGCAGCTATCCAACAATGGTTGGGATTGGCGTTTGGTTCATAGAAGGGCCGCGTTGCTCTTACGCAAAGGCCTCCAACATGAGGGCCAGCATTTTCTCTTGCGCTTTTTGATAGAAGGGCGCCAACATCGTGAGCTCCAACCATGCCATCCAATTCACAAAGGGCGCGCGCGTCTTCTGGAAATCCATTACTTACATTTTGACACGCCATTGTTTGATCAGGGTGCGGATTCTGTGTCTCTTGATCAAGCAAGGTACCAATTGAAAAGACGTGAGCGTCCACTGATGTGGGAAATTGAAGCAGCATATTTACTATCCGAAACTATATAAAACCAATCTCAACATTGCCTGCGCGATATTAATATGGAGTTACCAAGTTCGTCAGATGGATTAAATATTCCAACTTTTTTGTTTTAAATTTTGTCTGAAATTAAAGGAAATTTAAGGCTATGGTTTTGACCTAGGTTTCAAATTTCTTCTTTTGGGCATGAATAATTTATTCTCAATATAGGTGATTATCTCTTCGGCCAGATCTTTATCATTGACCTTTGCAATGCCTTTTAATCCAGGCGATGAGTTCACTTCTAACAGTAATGGTCCCTTGTTTGAGCGCAAGATATCAACCCCAGCCAAGCTTAAACCAAAGGCTTTAGCGGCCTTTACAGCCATTTGCCGTTCTTCTTTAGTAATCTTAACTTTCTTTGCCGATCCGCCTTGGTGGATATTGGCGCGAAACTCTCCTGGTACTGCTGAGCGCTGCATTGTTGCAATGACTTTATTCCCTAAAACAAGACAACGGATGTCAGATCCTTCTGATTCGCTGATAAATTCTTGCACTAAGAAATCTGCATCAATCCCTCTAAAAGCATCAATAACCGATTCGGCCGCTTTTTTTGTTTCTGCAAGCACCACGCCTTTGCCTTGCGAGCTTTTTAAAAGCTTAACAACCAGAGGGGCACCATTAACCAATTTGATTAAATCTTCTGTGTTTTTTGGTGAACTTGCAAAAGCTGTTATGGGCATTGGCAAGCCATGGCGCGCCATGACCTGGTGCGCTAATAATTTATCTCTTGATCTGTAAATCGAATCTGCTGAATTGAGACAGAGAGCCCCTGTCATATCAAATTGTCTAACAATAGATGTGCCATAAGAGGTAATTTGCGCCCCAATACGAGGGATAATTGCATCAAACCTTGGTAATTGCTCACCGTTATAATGAAGCCCCGCTGTGAGTGAATTAATATTCATATAACAAGACGTGGTTTGAATGGTTTCAATTACATGATCTTTTTCTTCAGCTGCCCTGATAAATTTCTGATTGGAGTAATTCTCTGGTTCCATTGTGAGTAAGCCAATGCGAAGAGTGCGTGAAACTGGACTTTGGGTTTTTACGTTTTTATAAATTTCGAAAGATAGTTTTTCTAACAAATAATCTTCACTTGGTTCCACAACAAGCTGAGTGGCATCCATAGCTTCGCGTCCAATTAGCATACGATGCTTTAAATTTTCACGATTTGTTAAGGATACCTCGATGGGCCAGCTATTATTACCAATAGCTAATTCTGTTTGAATGATCGTTCGAAATTCACTTTCACCATTTGAACTTGTGACATATCTACGATCTATGACTGGGGCCGTGCAGTAAATAACCAAATCTTCATTGTCATCAATTGGCTTTACACCAAACCGCACCTTTGGCCGGTCGATCGGACCGAAGGTTTCAATGTCTATGGCATGTAATGCAGATGTTTTGGCACCTGTGTCAATTTTGGCGTGAATGGCACTTAGGCCTAATTTGGGCAACTTAACCCATTCTCTCCAACCAATTCTTAGTGAAGAAAGGGGAGTGGTTTCTGCTTGGCTCTTTATATCCATGTTTTGCTCATTTTATACGCGCGGCGAATGTCCCGTTAGATAGCAGTTTTTATCTTATTTTGAGAGTTTTTGCCACTGCATCTATCAAACGCAGATTCATATTCCCAAACTTCTTTTTCAGATTTGCAGGCCAAGACCACACTTTTAAAATCTGGATGGCTCTCAAGATATAACAAGATCTCTTGCATAGCGATAAAGGCTGCTCTTTGTACTGGGAAACCATTTTGGCCTGTTGATATACACGGAAATGCAATGGTTTTTATATTGAAAGTTTTTCCAATTTCAAAAGAATTTTTATAACATTGCCTTAAATAAACATCCTCATCTGTTTCACCCCCCCCCCAAGCTGGGCCAGCAGTATGAATAACAAAATTTGCTAGAAGGTTATAACCTCTTGTTATACGGGCTTCCCCTACTGGACATGGCGCCACATGCTTGCATTCTTCACTTAATTTAGGGCCTGCTAAAGCATGTAGAGTTTGTTCTTCAGTTGTTGCTGGCATTAAGCTTGGGTGAGCCGCGTTAACGATTGCATCAACATTTAAACTGGTTATGTCAATTTCTCTTATTTCTATTCTTGATGGCATTATTTCACCTTTTGCAACTGAAAAAAACTATGAACCGAAAAATATATGATTCGAAGCTTTAGGGCTATTTTCTCTAATAAAAATTACTTTTTAGTTCGCTTTATTTTCTCTCACGTGCATGCTGCAGGCCCTCCGAGGGGCGGTGCTAACACCGGGCAAGCAAGCTTGCCTGTCCCATTGCCCGAAGTAGGGCAATGCTCCTTTCTTGATGGTACTCCAGATGCCCACCAGCATCAGCACCTAAGACTTGGCTTGTTACCTTAGACCTGCTATATGAAATAATGTAACAAAAGCTGGATGCACGATATGAAACAATCTCTATTTCCTCAGCATGACCATGATCACAGCGACTGCACATCAAATTTGATGAGATATGCCGACCGCTATTGCAAAGAAACAGGATTGAGACTTACGAAGTTACGCCGCACAGTTTTAGAGAAGATCGCTGCCAACCATAAAGCCATAGGCGCATATCAGATTCTTGATAAGCTTGCCGCAGAAGGACAGAAGCTTGCTCCTATTTCAGTCTATAGAAGTTTAGAATTTCTCCAAGATGCTGGGCTTATTCATCGATTAGAGAGCAGTAATTCTTATTTTGCCTGCCAACGTAGTTTTGAAGATGAGGTAACTGACCTCAGCTCAATTCCTTTGAATAAGTGCTGTGAGGCCTCTCCGCTGGTATTTTTAATTTGTGAAGATTGCGGCGTCATTGCTGAAGTTGAAGGGGCTTTAATTAAAACTTTCATTGAAACTGTTGTGGCTTCTGAAAAATTTGACGTAAAACGTAGTCAGTTAGAGATTAAAGGTACTTGCGTGACTTGCCAGACCTCTTCTTAGGGCCTAGACCCTTTAATAATTGGATTTATAGCCTAAATCGCACTGTTATTTTGGTCATAACAGCCGGCCGTATCATTGGCTTTCAATGAGTCACAATCAAAAAACATAAGCCTTAGTCAAAAAATAATTCATAAAGTGAGATGATAAGTAATGGTTGAGATTATTGAAGAGCAAACAGTGATGACTACGGATCAATCACAGACCTCTTCTCATGCTCCTTTTTTGATTGAGGCCAGCTCTATTGGCTTTCTGAGAGATGGACGTTGGATCCTGCGAGGTATTGATTTCTCCATTTCTGCCGGAGAAATTGTTACTCTCATTGGCCCAAATGGGGGCGGCAAGACGACGTTTGCTCGCATCTGTCTTGGTGTTCTTGAAGCTGATGAAGGGCAATTGAAACGGGCAAAAAATCTATCTATTGGTTATGTTCCACAGCGACTTAAGCTTGATCGCACCTTACCTCTTACTGTCCGCCGTTTTTTGACCGTTCGTCAAAAAGTTTCAAAAGATGATCTCATGAATGTGCTTGAAGAAGTTGGATCAGCTCATTTACTTCACGCACAAATGTCATCTCTTTCTGGTGGTGAAATGCAGCGAGTACTTCTTGCCAGGGCTCTCGTCAACAAACCTCAATTATTGGTTTTGGATGAACCAGCGCAGGGCGTGGACTTTTCTGGTGAAGCGGCCCTTTATGACCTCATCTCAAATATCAGGACAAATTTTGGTTGTGCTGTTCTTCTGATCTCTCACGACTTGCATATTGTGATGGGGTCAAGTGATCGCGTGCTTTGTTTAAATGGTCATGTTTGCTGCGCGGGTGTACCAGAGCAAATCAGCCATCATCCTGAATATGAACGGTTGTTTGGACCCGAGCGGGCACAGACATATGGCATTTATGCCCATAGTCATGATCATAGTCATACCCTTTCCGGAGAACTGATTGGGAATGATTGCTCGCAAGAACATAGCCACGACCAAGACTGCCTTCATGGAGATCAAACGCCTGACAACGCAAAAAACGCTGCACACACTAACAAGGACAAAGATCAATAAAATGGATGACTTTTTAATTCGTGCAGCACTTGGTGGCATTGGCATGGCCTTAATCGCTGCGCCGCTTGGATGTTTTGTGGTTTGGCAGCGTATGGCTTATTTTGGTGAGACCATTGCACACTCAGGCCTACTTGGTGTGGCGTTTGGCCTTCTTACCTCTATCAACCTGACGTTAGGTGTTTTTCTTGCTGCCGTGATGATCACTTTGGGCCTGCGTACGGTTGAACGCACAACTTATTTAGCTAAAGATACAGCTCTTGGATTATTAGCGCATGTGGTTCTGGCGCTTGGACTTATTGTGACGAGCCAATTTCAGGCTTTGCAAATTGATATGATGGGATTGTTATTTGGAGACATTCTGGCTATTTCAAACCTTGATCTTTTATTGGTCGCAGGCGGACTGCTCGCTATTTGGGGGCTCATTGCCTGGCTTTGGCAAGATCTCTTAGCAATTAGCATTGATCGCGAACTTGCCCTTGCGGAAGGTGTGCATGTCAATCGGGTTGAGTTTCTTTTCTCCCTTGCTATTGCCGGTACTATTGCTCTTTCTATGAAGTTGGTTGGTTTATTGCTCGTGACCGCTATGTTAATTATTCCCGCAGCAGCTGCGATGGGTATTTCTCGCACACCTGAGCAAATGGTTGTTTATACTGGTTTTATTTCTTGCCTTTCAGTCATTTGTGGTTTGCTAGCCTCTCTTTATATCGATATTCCAACTGGTCCGGCGATTGTTGTCTCAATGGCTTTCTTTTTTCTGTTAACCAGTTTGGTTAAACGTTAGGATCTAGATCCTTTGGTATTGAATAAAGAAACCCTGCTATTTTATGTTCAAGCCCTATTAAATCTGATAAGAAATTCCTAATTGGGTTTAGACCCTAAGTGAAAGGTTCTTCTTCGTGACTCTCGTATCTCGGCATCAAACAACTGCAGTGACTGTTGGCTCTGTTAACATTGGCGGTGATGCGCCGATTGTTGTTCAATCTATGACTAACACTGACACAGCTGATATTGAAAAGACCACAGAACAAGTCGCTGCCTTAGCGCGCGCTGGATCTGAATTGGTACGTATCACGGTAGACCGGGAAGAGGCTGCGAAAGCTGTTCCTTATATTCGTGATAATTTGGCGAAGATGAATATTGATGTGCCTCTTGTTGGAGACTTTCATTATATTGGCCATACACTTCTAAATAATCACCCTGCTATGGCTGAAGCACTTGCGAAATACCGAATTAATCCGGGTAATGTTGGTTTCAAGAAAAAAAGAGACACACAATTTTCCCAGATGATTGAGACAGCCTTGAAGTTTGATAAGCCTGTTCGCATTGGGGTAAACTGGGGCTCACTAGATCAAGACCTGCTTACTGGCCTCATGGATGAGAACGCTAAACTTGATAAACCCAAAGACGCGCGCGATGTGATGCATGAAGCGATTGTGCAATCTGCTCTCTTGAGCACTGAGCGCGCCAACGAGCTTGGCATGAGTAATGAAAAAATTATTCTCTCTGCCAAAGTGAGTGCGGTGCAAGACCTTATCGCTGTTTATCGTCTTCTTGCTAGCCGCTCGAACAATGCACTGCATTTGGGGCTAACCGAGGCTGGTATGGGCTCGAAGGGCATTGTTGCTTCAACCGCTGGTCTGGCTATTTTACTCCAAGAAGGCTTTGGTGACACAATCCGCATTTCTCTGACGCCAGAACCTGGCGGAGACCGAACAAAAGAAGTGCAAGTGGGCCAAGAGATTTTACAATCCATGGGCCTGCGCGCTTTTATGCCGGTTGTGACCGCATGCCCTGGGTGTGGGCGAACAACCAGCACCGTGTTCCAAGAGCTCGCGCAAAATATTCAAAACCACATTAACGTCAGCATGCCAAGTTGGAAAACCAAATATCCTGGTGTTGAAAATCTTAACTTTGCGGTGATGGGCTGCATTGTTAACGGGCCTGGCGAATCCAAGCATGCTGATATTGGCATTAGTCTCCCTGGCACCGGTGAAACACCTGCGGCACCAGTTTTCATCGACGGAAAAAAAGCGATGACGTTACGCGGCGAGCGGATCGCAGAAGAGTTTCAGGAAATTGTACAGGATTATATTGAGACAAGGTTTGGGGACGGGGCGTAACTTCTTTCTCTCACGGCCATTTCAAACGCTATCGCGTTTGAGCCTCCGAGGGGCGGCTCAACGCGCCGGACGCCCATGACGTCATGTCCTTCAGCCCTAAAAGAGCTGAACTCCTTCTTCGATATGCAAGTACGTAAGTAAAAAGTACTCTGCTCAGGCCGATCTTATCTTGCAACCAGCTTATCTATGCTCGCATCTAAGAGGCGCTTTAGGTTTCCC
>BAABWY010000008.1 GCA_040367435.1 Hyphomicrobiales bacterium 4NK60-0047b
AAAAGCTATTGAGATTTTCTAAGTTCTCGAATTTCTTCTTTAATGCTAGCAAGCTCGGTCATAATTTCTCGAGTTTGATCATCAACAATTTCTTCTTCGTGCGCTTGCAAAGGAGCCAATGCTTCGCTTTGCATCGCATCAACAATAATACCGATGAATAAATTCAAAACAGCAAAGCTCGTGACCAGCATGTAAACAAGAAAGAAAATCCAGGCGTAGGAGAACTTGTCCATTACAGGACCAGAAATATCAGCCCAACCTTCCATGGTCATAATCTGAACCAAAGTGAAAATGCTGGCACTTAATGTACCAAATTGCTCAGGAAATTCACCACCAAATAATTGAGTAGCCATAACAGATGACACATAAAGAATGAGCAGTAAAAGTGCCGCGACAGAGCCCATGCCTGGAATGGCATTTAACAACCCAGTGACAACCCTGCGCATTGAGGGAACCGCAGAAATCAAACGCAAGATCCGTAAAATCCGAAGGCTTCGAAGAACAGATAAATGTCCTGTTGCTGGAACCAATGCAACGCCTACAACAAAGAGATCAAAAACCGACCATGGATCTTTAAACATTTGCCATCTGTTCACATAGAACTTTGCTAATAGCTCACAAACAAAAACGGAAAGAATAAGCCGGTCAATGGTACTAAAAAGAGGGCCATAAGCATCATGCATACCTTTATCAGTCTCTAAGCCCAAAATGACCGCGTTAAGAAAAATAAGTCCAATGATAGACCATTCAAATAAAGGTTTGCCAATAACAGTTTTTAGCCATCCTCTTATCGTTTCATCTTCTTGAAGTGCCAGTTCACTCATATTGTTCCTCAAAACTTCTAAGCTTATTTTCAATAACTATCTAAGCGCACAGTGCGGATGCTTTGCGGGCATCTGAAGCACGTTAACAGTGCGGATGCTTTGTGGGCATCTGAAGCACGCTAAAAGAGCATCTTATTGAAATATAGATATAAATATCATGAGATAAGCAAAATTTCCAAATGCAAAATGTCACTGCACACAAGGATTTTAAACAAGAATGACATTTTTTCATCATGTTAGAGAGCCGAGACTAATTTTTAAGGGCGAGCCCTAAACAAGATCGGTTGTTCCCAAGTCAACAACGTCCCCGTAGTTTTCCTGAAGACCTCGTCCTTGTATTTTCGTTGACCACCCATCAGTTATACGCCGAATAGAAAAAAGATTATATCTGGCTAGCTCATACCGGCTGTTGAGACCAATTGAAGCGCTGGGTGTACCAACAATATGACAAACACCATGATTGGTCGTAAGCCTTTCATGATGTTGCTTGTGATTATGCCCATAAAGAACGAGCTCAGCGCCAACCTCTCGCAACAGCGCTTGCAACAAATGATCATTTTGAAGACCGCGAGAGAGAGTTGTAATTCCAGGAAGAGGGGGGTGATGCAAAATAACACAGCGATATAGATGCGCTTCTTTGCAGGCGTTTAAAATATGAGCTAAAGCATCCAGACTTTTCTCATTCAATTTACCATAAGCTTTAAATAGAGGTGTAGGAACGCCAGAGTTTAAACCAATCAGTGCAACATCATTCACTACCCTTACAAAAGGTAAGTCAGGCCCAGATGCTCCCCCTAATTCAACACCCCTGTCATCTGAAGTCATAAAGGGAAGTAAATCTTTCGAGCGAGGGGTGGGGGCATCTGCTTGTAGAGGTAAAGCCCGCGTACTTGCTGGATAGAGAAATGGAGTTTGGCCATAATAATCGTGATTGCCAGGTACAAAAGAAACCTCGGAGGGAGCCCCAAATCGCTCCATCCAGCTAAGAGCGGTCTTATATTCTTGATGCAATGACAAATTTACCAAATCACCCGAGACTATTAGGTGGTTAAAAGTTTGCGCAAATACATCTTCTGTCATAGCTTCAAGTGTGCTGCTCAGGTGCATTGATTTACGAGATAGGTGCCAATTAAAAAAACCAAACAAACGCTTTAAAGAAAACTCCGTTAGAGACGGGAATAGCGTCTGAGGGAAATGAATGTCTGTCAGATGTACAAGACGTGTCTCAGTCTGTGTCGTCATATAAAAAATCTCAGCTAATCCCAGTTAATTCGGGTGGGTAAGTGTGAAAGTAATAACGTAAAATAAAAACAGAAATTAAGGAAATAATCGAATAATAATCTCCAAAACATTGACTTTCATAATGAAATAGAATTTACCAGCCCTTTATGCCTGTTTTTATAAGTAATGCTATATATAAAAGGGTTACGCTTAAATTAGAAGATAAATAAATGAACGGTCGACTAGCTAAAATGTTTTCTAAACTACTCACAGCATTTTTCCGCCCCTTCTGGCGCTTAACTCGTGGTACGACCATGGGCGCTCAAGCAGTTGTAATCGATCACAAGTCTAGAGTTTTATTGGTTCGCCACGGATACAGGCCCGGATGGCATTTTCCCGGTGGCGGCGTTGAACATTTCGAAGCTTTGTCAGAGGCTATGGAGCGGGAACTTTTTGAAGAAACAAGAGTAGAACTTACCGGTAAACCGAAATTACACGGCATCTTCACAAATTTTGAAACGTTCAAAGGAGATCATATCGGTGTCTTCATCGTTCAGGATTGGAAGCAAGATAAAATGCCCAAACCCAATGCTGAGATAAAAGAAATTGGATTTTTCTATCGAGATGAGTTACCAGAACAAACCGTAACAGGCGTGATAAATCGTTTAGACGAAATATTTGAGGGAAAAGCCATCTCAAATGAATGGAAATAAGAACAATATCAAATCTAAAAGCCTAATTTAAAAAAGACTTATTCAAATAAAGATAACTGCTGTGACCAAACTAACCAAAACACCAATAAGCGCCATAACAAGCGAAATGGAAGAGCTCTTTGACAGGCATCTTGGGCCAGGCCGCTTTGCAAGAACAGCCTACCGTCTGCGTGAACAGGGCAGTTCAACAAAGCCTGTTGGAATTAATGTTTTTGATAAAAACAAGCTGGTAGGCACGGTCAGCTTGACAGAGCTAATCATAGGCGGTGAACACTGTTGCTTTTTGCTCGGGCCTCTCTTAATTGATGAATGCCACCGCTCAAAAGGGTTAGGGTTAGAGCTTATAAATGACGCAATAGAACTGGCAAAAACCAAAGACGCTGCAGCTATTTTATTGGTTGGTGACATTGCATACTATGAAAAAGCCGGTTTTAAACAAATTCAAATGGGACAGATAAAACTACCGGGCCCAGTAGACCCAGCTAGGCTATTGATGTTTGAAATCGATCAAGGAGCAATAAATTTTGTAAAAGGCGTTGCAAAGACCACCTGACTACCTATGCCCGTAGAGCCTAACAAACCTTATACCCTTTTAACTGAATTGACTTAGACTGGTAATTTTAGCGGCCTTCTCGCCACCACATTGAACCAAGGGCAAGCAATAAAACCCCAAGGGCAAGCAGGCCATTAATCAATGGAATGAGTTTCACACCCTTAACAACATAAGCACGTCGGTCGAGAAGTCCCATCCACCCAGCACCAGCATATGCACCAGCACTGGTCATCATAGAAATTTTTGGCACCGAAAGTTGTGTTGTTGAAATTTGGTCATCATTCTCCGCGATTTTAGTTTGATCTTGAGACTTAGTACTATTTTTAGTCTTAGTCTGACTGCCAGACCAAAAAACACCAGATTTAGCTTCTTTAGCTAAAGGTGCAACAATACGATCGGTAGTGACGATATTCTTTAATTCTTTTTCACTAGCAAAACCAATATGAGCTAGCGCATTGAGCTTGCCTGATTGGATCCGGTGAATGCCCAATTGTTGTTTGGCTAATTTAGTTTGCCAAGTACCTGCCGTGACTTCTTTCAACTCAATTTCTTTAGTAGAACCATCTGGCCGTGTGATGCGAACAGGCTCAACTTTCTTCTTCATGCTCCGCCGTTTAATCAACAGATCTCGCCCATCACCAACAGCGGTTAAAGCTTCTTCTTCAAGGTCCGGTTCTTTCATAAGCCAATGAGATAAACGTCGCAGTAAAGTTGTGTAAGGGCCACCACCATCAAACCCACGAGCCCAAAGCCAAGCATGGTCAGAAAGTAAAAGAGCAATACGTCCCTCACCAAGTCGGTTTAAAACTAAAAGAGGGTGATCTTTGGCTCCCTTCATCAAGGTTTCCCCTTCGCCAACATTAGCTTCAACCAAACGGAACCACCGTCCCCATTTAGCTGTCTTGCTGGCGGCATTATTTGAAAGTGGCAAATTATGAGTAACTGGATGTTTTTGCCCCATTTCAGTAACCTTAGGAACATAGGCATTATCAATCACTTGGCCAGTGGGTGTTGCGGGGAGAATTTGTTCTAAAGGCGTATTCGCCAAACTAAGCGGTGTAGCAAACTTATCACCAGCCGCTATGAGAACTGCCCCGCCATTGAGAACATACTGGCTAACATTATCAAGGTAATGAAGTGGCAAAACACCACGTCTCTGATAGCGATCAAAAATAATTAAATCAAAGTCCTCCAGTTTTTCAGAGAAAAGTTCACGAGTAGGAAATGCGATAAGTGATAGTTGATGAATAGGGGTACCATCTTGTTTTTCAGGTGGGCGCAAAATAGTAAAATGTACCAAATCAACCGACGCATCTGATTTCAGCAAATTACGCCATGTCCGCTCACCAGCATGCGGTTCACCCGAGACAAGGAGAACGCGTAAATTTTCTCGCACACCTTCAGCAGAAATAACAGCACGGTTATTTGCAGTCGTGATTTCATCTTCGTGCGGTTCTAATTCGATTTCCATCAAATTCAAACCGGCATGAGGGAAATTCAGGGGGACAGTTATCTCTTCGCCAACTTGTACAAATTGTATTTTTTCAGAACTACCTTTTTGCCTGAATTTTAACTTCACCATATGAGAAGCACCACCCGAATTGCCCTGTTCAACAATCTTCAGCTTTAAAGATCGCGCAGAGCCTACAATGCCATACTTAGGCGCTTTAACAATTTCAATACGGCGATCAAATTGGTCTTTATTTCCTGTTAGGATGAAATGAAGCGGGATAGAAGCGCCAGCAAGGTTGTCCTGTCCCTGGTTCACTGTTAAACCAAGCTCTTGAAACTTCTTAGGAGCATCATGCACTTGTCCATCTGTGATCATGACAACGCCAGCAATACGGTTTGAAGCAAGCCGACTAATTCCGTTACGAAGCGCCGAAAATGCCAGTGTGCCATCTTTAGCATTGGCATCATCAGAACCAAGAGCAATAATTTCTGTCTCTAAATTTTTAATAGTCCCCAAACGTTCATTTAATTTTTCTAAAGATTGATCAACCAGATCTTGCCGCCCAGAAATAACCTGACTAGGGCTTTTATCAGTGACAATCAGTAAGATGTTTTTCAAGGGATCTCGTTGTTCTTGTCGCAAACTTGGGTTTAAAAGAGCAAACAATAAGAGAGAGAGACCAAGCCCCCGAAGAAGAGTACCCGGTAACCGGTTAATAAGCATCAAAAGAATAACAGAGGCAATAAGTCCTGCAAAAACCCAGAGATAAAGAGGAGATAAAAATGGGGCGTAGATAATATCCCAACCATTAAAAATTGTCATTGTCCAAGCCTTTCCAAAAGGGCCGGTACATGCACCTGATCCGCTTTATAATTTCCAGCCAGCGCATACATCACAATGTTAACTCCAACGCGATAAGCCATTTCCCTCTGACTTTCACCGCCCGGTATAACTGGGAATCGTTCTTGATAATTCTCGTCAACTGCCCAAGCAGAGGCTAGGTCATTGGATGTAATAATCAAAGTGCTCACACCATCAATATCTGAGGTGGTCGAAGAAGTTGAAGATTTAACAGTAGCCTCAACCCAAAGATCGCCTCCCTGAAATCGACCCGGAAAACTTGAGAGGAGGTAAAAGCTTTTGGTGAGCACATGTCCACGTGGAACTGGTTCAATGCGGGGAATATCAAGTTTGGATAATAGCAACTTCAGAGAAGATTGAGAGCGGCCGTCAAGGCCACCAATGCGGCTATCTTGATCCTTCGTGTCAAATATAATCATCCCCCCATGTTTCATATAGCTATTAATGCGTTGTGCAACACGATCTGATAAAGGTTTGCTATAGGAGCCAACTGGCCAGTAAAGAATAGGGTAAAAGGCAAGTTCATCTCTGTCTAAACGAACACCAATTGGTTCAGCAGGTTCAACAGCTGTACGGTTGTTAAGAATGAAACTCAATCCACGTAAGCCATCACGGCTTGTTTTATCGACCTTACTATTGCCGGTGATGACATAAGCCAAATGGGTTTTAAGAGCGGCTGATAAGTTGAGTTCAGCTTTAGGACCGAGATTTGTTCTATTTCCAGGCTTGGCTCTATCTTCGCTTTGTTGTTGAAATTGTGTTTGAGGTTGTTTGCCTTGTTGTTCAAAACTTTGAGCATGTAAATCCGTGATCGATACCGAAAGTGAAGAAAGCACAATAAAAGAAGGAACAAAGAACATTAAAAGCATAGAAGCAGTTTGGCGAACATGGTGAAGCGAAAAAACACCACGCATGAATAAGAGAACCAAACTATCAATGATAAGCAAGATAAAAGCCATAATGAACAATGGACCACGTAAAGCCTGCTCTGGTGCTTTGCGATATGAAAGCTTTTGAGCTTTAAGTGAAGAATAGTCTCCCTTTTTTAGCGTTGTCGTCTGCTCAATCAAATTAAGCGCAATAGATTGGTCCGCGGGGCCATAAAAACCGGGTGGATGTTTTGGTTCAATCTTTATTTTGTTGATTTGGCTAAAAGCAATAGGCTCTACAAATACAGGTGGTTTTTCTAAGCGTCCAAATCCAGTTAACGATCTATAAGGAGCAAGTAAAGTCTCTTTAGGTTGCCGCACAACAATGGTCTCTTCATTAGTTTTTGACAAAGCCCTATCTTGTTTCTCAGTAGAAGAGCCTTGTTCCTCAACCGAAGAATTATTATCCCCCTTTTCGTCACCTTGACCGCCGAGTGAAAGTTGGCTCAGCCTCTGTAACATCTCAACAAAAAGACCAGAAAGAGGAAGGTTCGACCAATCTGAATTAGCTGTCACATGCACAAGGACAACCCATCCATCTAATTCACGTGTTGCAGTAACTAACGGCGTACCATCTTTCAAACGAGCCCAAATATAAACCTTGTCAGATAAACGTGATGGGTCGGCTAATAATTGCCGGGACACAACCACCTCAGGAGGAATAGCTAATCCAGAAAAAGGACTTTGATCATCAAATTCTGCAAGCGCTTGTGGTTTAGACCATGAAAGTGCGCCACCAAGCCGCCGGCCACCTTGGCGCAACGGTGAGGGTAATAAACTGTCCTGACTTTCTTCCATATGAGGACCTGCAAAACGAACAAGAACACCTCCTTTTTCAACCCATTCAGTTAGCCTTAATAAAGGCGCACCAACAAGACGGCCAATATCAGCCGTCATAATCACAGAGACATTTTTCTTAGTAAAGCTTTCAATTGTCTCAGCGACATCACCAGTAACTGAGGCTGTATCTCCATTGATCAATTCAGCATAGGGCTCTAGAGCACGTTTGATGTAATAGAGCGGGGAGAGAAGGGGCTGGGCCAATTGCCCACCTTCATTAGACAGCAATCCAATTCGCCTCCAATTAGATCGTTGATCCAGAAGAAAAACACTCCCTGCCGAGTTTTGACCTTCTATTTTAAGTTTTGTAATTTGATTGCGTAACTCTAGAGGCAAATCAATACGCGCTTCAAAAGTAGCTTGAGCGGCTCTCAAAAGAAAAGGAACCCGTCCCAAGACTTCATCTTGCCCCGAAAGCGCAAGAACCTGCCCTGAGCGTTCTCTTGATACAGGTACCCCTTTTACAATGCCATATAATACTCCACCCTGACCAAGCCGGGCGCTAAGAGCAAGAGGCAAGGCCTCATCATCGGGCGAGACAAGATGGAGTGATAAACCATTTTTTTCTAATTCAGAAAGTTTAGATAAAACCGCATCAGACTTTTTAAACTCAAGCCCATCAGCTAATAAGTAAAGGGCACTATTTTTTAAAGCATCCTTTTTACCAGAGGTAAAAGTGTCCAACCCTCTCGCTAAGCGATTTAATGCTGAAAGGTGGTCGGTGTGAAATGAAGTTGGTTTCATGCGCTCAATTTGAGCAAGAGCATCAAGTGCGCTAAATGGCACAATGTCTCCCCCTAGGCTTGTAGGGGCTGTAGGCAAAAGAAAAACAAGCCGTTCTTGAGCTTGTGCATCGCGCACCAGTCGCTCCATCATGATCTTACGAAGTGACCATTTATGTGCAGCTGCCCAGCCATTATCAATCATAACAACGATAGGGCCATTTTTCTGTGGAGCTGCGCCATCATCATTAGAGTGGGCAGACAACAAAGGTTTAGCACTATTCAAAACCGGTTGAGCAAGTGCAAAAATTATAAAAGCTGCAATAATCAAACGTAATAGCGTTAGCCACCAAGGGCTATGTGAAGCGGTGGTCTCATTTTGTAAAAGACGCTTTAAAATTCTTGTCGGCGGAAAAGTTTGACGATCAGGGCTGGGTGGAGTTGAGCGCAACAACCACCAAATCACAGGCAGAGTGAGCAAACCAAGCAAAGGTAAAGGGCTAAGAAAACTTAATAGTCCAAGGCTCATATAGTCTCACCCTTCACAGGCTCTATTATTGGCTCGCTTATTGGTTCATCAAAAGGCGGCATATCAACTTTATCATCAGAACTCACAAGAGATGGATCACTAGCTGTAATAAGTGAAGTTGAGGAAGTTGCATCATGTGTCATCGCGCCAGTGGAGTAATAGTGGGATGATAAAAAACCATGTATATTCAAAAGACCAGCTCGAGCAGAGCGGTCAGTGTGATGGATAAGGTGTCCCCAATTTAACCGGCGGCAAACACTGCCAAGTTCAGCTTTTCTTTTTTGAAACGCTTCTTTGTACCGTTCCCTCAATTCACCAGCATTTTCAATTAAAACTCGCTCATTCTGTTGCATATCTTTAAATTCAACACGCCCACTAAATGGAAAGCTTTCTTCAGCAGGGTCAATGACTTGAACAACAGTACCTCCCACTTGATGTCCTCCAATTTGTTGCAAGCCTTCAGTGAGGTGTGCCAGTTCATCAAGAAAGTCACTGATTAATATAACTTCAGAATAACGCGAAATATTCTCATTTTTAGGAAAACCAGTTTTAAGTTCTTCGTGTGTTTGACCATAAATCAAACGCTCAGCAATACGGGGAACAATATCCTGGTTAGTGCGAGGACGCATCAGTCCCAAAACACCAACCCGCTCCCCAGAGCGAACAAGAAGTTCAGCCAGGGCAAGTCCAAGTACAATAGCACGCTCAGCTTTTGTTACGCTAGCCAGTTTTGATTGAAACCACATAGAAGGAGAAAGATCGATCCAAAGCCAAAATGTGTGAGCAGTATCCCATTCTTTTTCCCGTACAAATAATTGATCAGTACTTGCAGAGCGCCGCCAATCAATAGCTGTCATGGATTCAAAATTTTGATAAGGTCTAAACTGCCAAAAACTTTCACCAGGCCCAGCTCGTTTCCGCCCATGCTGCCCATGAGCCAGGGTTTGAGCAATTTGCCGAGCGCTCAAAATAAGCTCTGGCATGAGTGCACTTAAATTACGTGCCTCAGGTTCGCTCGTCGTGATCGCTGATATGTCAGGTCTTTCAGACAAATGGAATAGAGCTCCTAATATTAATCTTTCAAAACACTGCTGGTAAGCGTGTCGATAATATTTTTTAGAGTGACACCTCTTGTACGAGCATCAAATGTTAAGGCCATGCGGTGTTTCAATACGGGTTCGGCTAGTGCAACCACATCATCAAGAGAAGGAGCTAAACGCCCATCAATAAGGGCACGAGCGCGAACACCAAGAGAAAGAGCTTGGGCTGCTCGAGGTCCCGGCCCCCACGCGATCATCTCATTTACAATTGGTAATGCATCACTACCGCCGGGGCGTGCACTACGAACCAAATCTAAAATAGCTTCAACAATAGCTTCCCCTATCGGTAATTGGCGTACAAGATGTTGCATTGAGAGCAATTGCTCACCATCTACAATAGATTGTAAGTCTTGGTGCTCAGTACCAGTTGTTTGATAAAGGACTTTTCGTTCAGCTTCTTTATCGGGGTAATTGACATCAATTTGAGCCAAGAAACGGTCGAGTTGAGCTTCTGGAAGAGGATAAGTTCCCTCTTGCTCTAATGGGTTTTGCGTAGCAAGAACATGAAAAGGGCCGGGTAAGTCATAACCCGTACCTGCAACAGTAACGTGTTTTTCCTGCATGGCTTGTAAGAGAGCAGATTGTGTACGCGGACTGGCACGGTTAATCTCGTCAGCCATGAGAAGTTGTGTGAAAATAGGCCCTTTAATGAAACGAAAAGAACGCTCACCAGTGCTTGATTGTTCAAGCACTTCAGCACCAACAATATCAGAGGGCATGAGATCGGGCGTAAATTGAACTCGTTTATTCGATAAGCCTAAAACTGTGCCTAATGTTTCAACAAGAAGTGTCTTAGCCAAACCCGGCACACCAATAAGCAGAGCATGACCACCACTTAAAATAGTTATTAAGCTCAAGTCAATAACGTCATCTTGTCCATAAATTTTAGACGAAGCCGCCGCTTTAATCTTATTGATTTTTGCGCTGGCCGCTTCCACCTCTTCGATGATTTTGTCACCGGTTTGACTGATATTGGTCATAAGATAAGTATACCGAGCCCTGTTTGAATTGAAAATAGCATATATGTAAGTATGATGTGATTAAACTATAACAAGAAACACACATTCTTGTGAGGCTAAACTTAAAATTTAAACGTGTTCAAGCTGAGGCAAATGCAATTAATGTTAATTAACTGTTTAAAATCAATAAAATAGAGGTTTTAGCTCCTATGACCAAACATATGCAAGAGCAGGCCACCTTCGCAAATGGTGGCTTAGAGCAATTGGTTAAAAACTTAAAGTCAACTGACAATAGAGATGAAAAAACAAAAGCCTCAGGGGCACCGGTTCATTTATGGAACCCGGATTATTGTGGTGAGCTTGATTTAACCATAGAAGAAGATGGAAGCTGGGCTTACAACAAAACACCGATAGGGCGCCTGAAACTAGTGAAACTCTTTGCTTCAGTTGTAAAAAAAGAAGAGGGAAAGTATTACCTTGTAACGCCTGTTGAAAAGATGGCCATCAAGGTAAAAGATGTGCCGTTTATTGCTATTGAAATGAATATCTCCAATCAAAAACAACAACAAATTATTAGCTTCACTACCAATGTTGGAGATCAGGTTGAAGCAAGTGCTGAAAATCCTCTACGGTTTCCAAAGCAATCAAATGAAGAGACACTAAAGCCTTATGTCAAAATTCGCCATGAAGGTGAAAACATGCTGGAAGCCAAGTTAAGCCGTTCAGTATATTATGAACTTGCTAACCATATAGATACACACACTATTGAGGGAACAGAGTTTTTAGGAGTGTGGAGCCATGGAACATTTTTTACCATAGAAAAATCTGCAAACTGTCTTAAATAATGAAATAAAACCAGTGTGACCCATGCTATGAATATAAATGGGAAGCAAAACAACAGATGGTGCCGTACATTTAAATGCTAAATCTAAGTGAACAACTTGCACTTAAAACCATGGAATTGGATGAGGAAAATATCATCTCTCCTTATTCTAGAATTGATGAAAAAAATTTCAAAGGCTTTAAACCACCCGTAAAAGAAGCGGCAGTTCTTGTTCCTTTCTTAACAAGAGAAGAAAATCCCAGCCTAGTTTTGACAAGACGAACTTTATCTCTTTCAAACCATAAAGGGCAAATCGCGTTTCCTGGTGGCAAAATTGATCTAGATGACCAAAGTCCAACTCATGCAGCAATAAGGGAAGCTAACGAAGAAATAGGCATCCGAGAAGCCCAAGTAAAAGTTCTGGGCAAACTCCCCCTCTATCAAACGGTTACAGGCTATAATATAACACCAATAGTTGGCGAGTTATCTCCTCCTTTCATTTTCAAAAAAGCAATCGACGAAGTTGACGAAATTTTTGAATTGCCTTTTGAGTTCATGATGGATGTAAAAAATTTCAAACGAGAGAGTATCATCTATGAAGGAGAGCGAAGAGAATTTTGGGCATTGCCCTTTAGAGACTATTACATCTGGGGAGCAACTGCTGCTATCTTGAGAGAACTAGCCGGACGCTTTGAAAAGCTATAAATTAAAATGTACAATATGCCAACATAAACTATGTAAAAAAGCGAGGAATTGAATGACACGTGTCATTGCTATCAATCTACTACTGATCTTTCTCCCACTCATTATTTATGGGGCCTATATCATTATAGATAAAAAGCCAGAAGATAAGGTTGCATTCTGGAAGCAAATACCATTGAAGCTTTTATTCTCCATTGGTTTTGCACTTATGCTTATTTTTTATGTCACGCAGATTACCTTTAACACTGGCGTGAAAGATGGGATTTACCACCCAGCTATCGTGAAAGATGGCAAAGTTATCCCTGGCTATATCGAGCCGTTTAAAAAAGATCCACTTAAAGATAAGGCGTTAAATAAAGAACAGAAAGATAAAAAAAACTAATCAAGGCAAAGACAAAAAAGATTTATCTGAAAAAGAAATCTAACCCTGATTTTTCGTGAATGAGAAAGTTCAATTGACTAAAATCATTGAAAATAAACTACTCAAAGCTGATTGGTTAGAAACAAAAGAGCTTAAAAAGCTGTTTAAGGCGTTTCTAGTCAATGGAGATGAGGTAAAGATTGTTGGCGGAGCCCCAAGAAACCATCTCTTAGGGAAAACCGTTGAAGACATAGACCTCGCAACGATTTTTACCCCTGAAGAAGTCATCTCAAAAGCAAAGCGTGCAGATATAAAATATATTCCAACGGGGATAGAGCACGGTACAGTAACATTATTAATCAATGACACCCCCTTTGAAATGACAACCCTTAGGGCAGATGTCAAAACAGATGGTCGCCACGCTAGAGTTGAGTTTGGCACAAGTTGGCTTGAAGACGCTAAACGAAGAGATTTCACTATTAACGCCCTCTATGTGTTAGAGGACGGGACGATTGAAGATCCCCTTGGGACTGGCCTATCTGATATCAAAACTCAGACTGTACGCTTTATCGGAAAAGCAAAAAACAGAATTAGGGAAGATTTCTTACGAAGTCTCAGATATTACCGTTTTGCTGCCCATTACACAAAGCCCCCCTATGATCCTCTAGCCATTAGCGCAACCATTAATCTAAAAGAGGGTTTAAGAGTACTCTCAGCTGAACGGATCAAATCCGAGCTATTCAAAATATTGAGCGCACCTGAGCCAGTGGAAGTCGTCACTGAGCTCTATCAAAATGGCATATTAACAGCACTACTTGGCACAGCACCAAACATTCGTGCCTTTTTTAAACTCGTGGAGTTGGAAAAAAAATTAAATGAAAAAGCTGACGCAGCATTAAGGCTAGCGGTTCTTTCAACTTGGCATAAAGGAGATGTTGAACGGCTAACGAAACGTTTCAAATTATCAAAAATTGAAACGAAAAAAATTGAACTAAAAGTAAAAACTGATTTAGAGAAAAACTCACTTATCACTTCGCTTGACCTTACTGAACCTGAGGGTCGGTTTCTCTCTAATAAATATCACTTTATCTTTGGCAAAGCCGACTATTCCGCACTCTTAAAAGTCCTTTATGCATTGGGGCATTGCTCTATTAAACTGAATACACTGGTTGAAAAAATAAAATTGACTGAGGGGTATGAAACAAAAGAATTTCCTATTAAGGGAGCTGACCTTATCAAAAGAGGGATTTCACCAGGCCCTGAAGTTGGAAAAATTCTAGAACGATTAACAATGGCATGGTTGAAGTCCGATAGGGAACCATCTAAAGAAGAATTGCTGGATTTGGTCGAAGTTTAAAGGAGAGGCTTCCTATCACTTAAGAAGCTTTGGCTTTTGCTGTTGAATTACTAGCATCAATCACCGCCCGAACAAATCCAAGAAGACTGTCAGACGTCATTTTTTCGGGGTGAAATTGAGCAGAAGTTCCATAACGGCGTAATTCATTTTCAGAAACAGCACCACCCACAAAAGACATATTCCAATTACTGAACAAACGCTCAGAAATAGGTTCAACTTCAAGCAGTACAATATCGGAATGGCGGGTATCATTGGCAACTTTAC
Source organism: Hyphomicrobiales bacterium 4NK60-0047b (assembly GCA_040367435.1). NCBI lineage: Bacteria > Pseudomonadati > Pseudomonadota > Alphaproteobacteria > Hyphomicrobiales > Hyphomicrobiales bacterium 4NK60-0047b. Next base: position 14,212 of record BAABWY010000008.1, read on the forward strand.
AAAAAATTCTTGTAATGGCCTTTCGGTCACCTTCAAGAACTTGTGCAAAATAACTGTAGTTAAAGATCAAAGCACCAGAAACTCCAAGCGGCGGGTTATTGCGCTGAGAGGCAAGCAAAATAGATTTGAGCTCTTGCTGTAACGAGCCTTCCTGAGACTGTACAGCATTAACGCTATAATAAATTAGCCTTGAAAGATACATTGGCACAAAGCTCCGCTTACTTAAAACAATCAAAAAACAGTATGTTACAAACAGCCTTAAATTTGATTGAATAAGATTAAGATCAACTTATTATAATGAGGTTACCTGATTAATTTTGGCTTAATACAAGGTTAGACAAGCCAAATAAGTGGTTTTATGTACTGTTTGGCTGCTAAAAATCGTGTATTTCTGCCCAGTACTAAGCTCTAAACACTCAAATTCAGTATTGAATGCCCACTCAAAACCAAAATTTAAATCATTTCTTGCAGTTTAGTCACCGTTCTCCAATTACGGGCAGTTGCCGAGACACCCAACAACTTCTCAGCTTTCGCAGCAAGTTTAGAACGTCCAAATCCATCAGGGGCATATAAATAAAAAACATTATCAACCAATGCCCATTGCTCTGAAGCAATCTTCAATTCATTTATTTTCTCTTCTTCTGGAGCTAATGCTGGTTCAGTTAAAAAATAAAAATGCAATATCTTTTCTGAAAGCTCTTCTTTCGGAAATGGACAAGTCTCAATCGAGCGGATGAAGTCTGTTGCTTTCAAAACAATGATCTGTGGAGCAAAGCCATGTGTATCTGATATGGCTTTGCTCAATTTTTTAGAAAAGATTTGTGGTCTTAGTCCAGATGCAGAAAAAACAGCATTCCCGCTTTGTATGTAGGTTTCAATATCAGAAGAACCAAGTTCGGCCAGAAGAGATTTTAAATCTGCCATAGGCAGTTTATTCTTCCCCCCAACATTAATCCCGCGAAGCAATAAAACCCATCTGGACATGAAAACCAGCCTTTAAATTTTACCCGAGTACTCTTCCAGCAACAGCATCCAATTTAGCCATTACATCCGCATCACGTTGATCTGGCGGAGTGATGATAGCAACATCCAGAGCAGTATCAGCCCCGACAGGACATTTGGGATGCTCACGCGGGAAATCTTTAGCCAATTGAAGAACAAGTTGTTTGGCTCGCGACGCATTATCTTGTAACACGCGAATAATTTCTGCCACATCCACATGTTCGTGGTCTTCATGCCAGCAATCATAATCAGTCACCATAGCAAGGCTCGTATAACAAATCTCAGCTTCACGGGCGAGTTTGGCTTCAGGCATATTAGTCATGCCAATGACCGAGCATCCCCAAGAGCGATACAGTTCACTCTCAGCTCTTGTTGAGAATTGCGGGCCTTCCATAGCCAAATAAGTCCCCCCTCGCGTAATAGCAAGCGAATGTGTCTTTGCAGCCGCTTCGACAGCATCAGCAAGGAGCGGGCTAGTGGGATCTCCCATTGCAACATGGGCAACACATCCAGGACCAAAAAAGCTTTTCTCGCGAGCAAAAGTCCGGTCAATGAATTGATCAACCAAAACAAAGTGCCCAGGCGGGTAATCTTCCTTTAAAGAGCCGCATGCCGAAACAGAAACAAGATCCGTAACCCCAGCTCTCTTAAGCACATCTATATTTGCCCGGTAATTAATACTGGAAGGAGACTGTTCATGTCCTCTGCCGTGGCGAGGCAAAAATCTAACTGGCAAGCCTTCAATTTCACCAAATAAAATAGCATCTGAAGGTTTCCCCCAAGGGCTGTCTATCTGCCTCCACTCCGCATTGGTAATCTCTTCAAGTTCATAAATACCACTACCGCCAACAATGCCTAAAACTGATTGGGTCATAAACCTCATCCCTATTTTTAAAAATTTTAATGCTCTCCTCCCAAGAGTGAATTGGGTTTTATGATAGCGCGGATGCTTCTTGCAGATGCTTTGTGGGCATCTAAAACAAAGAGAAGGCATCTGAAGCGCATCAATGAAGGATCGCAAAACAAAAAACTAATAAAACCAAAACATAAAAATCGATAAGGCGTCTATAAATATTTTTTAAATAAATAAGACAATAAAAAAAAGCCGGCTCAACAAGTGAACCGGCTTTTAAATTTATCTTGTGAGATTGAAAATCTCACTAAATCATTAGTGCTTCATATCTAATGCTTTAAGCGAGCCCAAACAGATTTTTTAGCAAGGAACAACAGAAGCGCAAAGATCAATAGATAGATCTGAACGCGCTTGCCCAAGTTCTTACGTGCATTCAAATGAGGCTCTGAAGCCCACGCCATAAAGGCTGTCACGTCTTTAGCGTGTTGCTCTGCAGTGGTAGCTGTACCATCGGTATATTCAACAGCATCATCAGTAAGAGGGTTTGCCATCGCAATTTGATGACCTGGGAAGTACTTATTATAGTTCATCCCATCACCCATAACCTCACCTTTAGGTGCTGTGCCATAGCCTGTCAGCAAGGCATAGATATAGTCTGAGCCTTTTTCTTCATAAGCTGTCACCATGTCATAAGCCCACCAATAAGGCTCTGTATACCATGGCACATGGCGGTGAATGGTTCTCGCCTTTGCAAGAACTGAGAAGTCAGGTGGGTAAGCACCATTATTCGCAGACCGAGCTTCGGTTTCGTTCTTAAATGGACCTTGGAAACGATCTGACAATTTGCCAGGACGTTCTTTTGGCTCACCATCTTCATCAACACCATCAATCACAGTCGCTTCTTTAGCAATCGCTAAAGCCTGCTCCTTAGAAAATTCAGGACCACCCTTTTGTACAAGGTTACGGTAAGAAAGTAGTTTCAAACCATGACATGAAGCGCAAACTTCTTTGTAAACACCAAAGCCGCGTTGCAATTGAGCTTTATCATATTGGCCATTAAAGCCACCAAAGCTCCACTCCTGTCGCTTAACTTCAGGACCAGCACCGCCAGCAGCCATAGCTGAACCAGCAAAAAGCACCGTTCCAACAATGATAGCAGTTAGTAAAGAAATTAGTTTCCATGTATTCTTTAGAAATGCATTCTTTAGAAATGTGTTCTTTAGAATAGAATTCATGATGAAGCTCCTTCTTTACCAGATTTGCCTTCAACAGCCTCTGTAATGCTGTCTGGCAATTCTTTTGGTGTCTCGATCAAACCAATCACGGGCATAATGACGATAAAGAAAATAAAGTAGTATGCAGTGAAAAGCTGACTAGCAAGAAGGAAGTATCCTTCAGGTGCCTTCGCTCCCAAATAACCAAGAGCTAAGCAAGTGATCACAAATAACCAGAAGAACGGCATAAATAAAGGACGTTTGCTCACTGATTTGATTTTAGATGTATCAAGCCATGGAATAACAAACAGAACAACAATCGCTGCAACCATAGCAATCACACCAAACAACTTGTCAGGAATAGCCCGCAAAATGGCGTAGAACGGTAAGAAATACCATTCAGGCACGATGTGAGGTGGTGTTTGTAGGGGGTTAGCCTCAATGAAGTTGTCTGAGTGACCTAGATAGTTAGGCGCATAAAACACAAACCAAGAGAACAGAAGCATAAACACAACAACCATAAACCCGTCTTTAATCACGTAGAACGGGAAGAAAGGAATTGTATCTGATTTTGTTTTCACTTCAATACCAGTTGGGTTGTTAGAGCCAACAACGTGCAAAGCCCAAATATGCAAACCAACAAGGGCTGCAATAATGAATGGGAACAAGTAGTGAAGGCTGAATAAGCGGTTCAAAGTTGGATCACCAACAGAATAACCACCCCAAATCCATTGAGTGATGCTCTCACCAACAATCGGAATTGCTGTAAAGAGGTTTGTAATCACAGTCACCGCCCAGAAGCTCATTTGGCCCCAAACAAGTGAATAGCCCATAAACGCCGTGATAATCATCAGAAGAAGAATAACCACACCAAAGATCCAGATAATCTCACGTGGAGATTTGTATGATCCATAGTAAAGGCCACGGAATAAGTGAATATAAGCTGCTGCAAAGAACATAGAGGCACCAACCGCATGTGTATAACGGATAAGGTCACCCCAGTTAACATCGCGCATTAAATGCTCAACAGAAGCAAATGCATGGTCACCATGTGGAACGAAGTGCATGGCAATCACGATACCAGTGATGATTTGAGCCATTAGGCAGAATGTAAGAATACCACCAAAAGTCCAAAGGTAGTTCAGGTTCCGCGGTGTTGGGAACACAATAAATGAATCATACATCAACCGTATGATAGGTAAACGTTCATCAAGCCAACGCGTAAAGCCGTTGGAGGGAACGTAGCTTGAGCTATGATCAGACATGTTTGCTCCTAACCAATTTTAATTTTCGTATCTGAAATAAAGGCATAAGGCGGCACTTCGAGGTTAGTCGGTGCAGGGCCTTTGCGAATACGTCCAGATGTGTCGTAGTGAGAGCCGTGGCATGGGCAGAACCAGCCACCAAAATCGCCTTGCACATCACCTGTAGATTGTCCACGTGGGATACAACCCAAATGCGTACAAATGCCAATCAACACAAGCCATTCAGGCTTTTGTGCACGTTCGCCATCAACTTGCGGGTCACGCATATCGGTCGTATCAGCAGAAACAGCTTCTTTAATTTCCTCAGCTGTTCGTTTGCGAATAAAAATAGGTTTACCGCGCCACATAACAGTCACGGCTTGCCCCTCTTTAATCGGGCTCAAATCAACTTCAATCGAAGCCAGAGCTTTGGCTGAAGCATCAGGGTTCATTTGGTCAACAAGTGGCCAAAGGGCACCCGCAGCGCCAACAGCAGCAAAAGAACCGGCAGCGACCATCAAAAAATCCCGACGGCCTTCATCATTATGGTCTGAAGACAAATTAGCCTCCCTTAGAGTTCTGCTTTGAAAGTGACATCAAGTTCAAAAGGCCAATAGATTGACCCAAGAAAACGCAATCCATTTCAAAGCTCGTTAACAAGGGCTCTTTTAGCCCTTAACATTAAGCATCATCAAAATGCTATGAAATAGCTGTTTAAAAGCAGCAAACAGTAAAATCTTTGCTTATCTAATTGTATCAACACTGATTCGCTCTGCGATAGGTCAAGTATTTTACAAAAAAACATAAAAATCGAAGATCTGTGGCTATGTGGCCTATCAATTGTGCAAAAACTGGCAAATGTGTAGATAAGGAAATTCTGAAAAACAATTCAGACACCTCAAAATTAGAACTCAGCAAAAAATTAATTAATTATTGCGCACTTTACTGCCACTCTTTTGCCAAAATCACAAGGGGTGAGTTGAACACAAATCACCGCATTTCAAAAAAAATTTGTATTTTTGTCCCAGCAGAGAAGATAAAGCGACAATCTTCTCGCATTCACGGCCCCAAAAGCGTCAAAATAGCTCAGCCCACGCAGGTATAGAAAACTCAAAAAATTAAAAAGTTATGCACTTTAATCATTATAAAGGCCATGGGAGATTGACGCTCCATCGCATTACTTAAAGACTAGTTCGGACCATCTATGACATAGAGCTTAAATGTGGCATAAAGCCAAAATCAGTTATACAGATACGTTTCATAGTTAAAAAAGGATCAACAAACGTGCGTCTTGCTCTCTATCAACCAGACATACCACAAAATATGGGAACCCTGTTGCGTCTTGGGGCGTGTCTTAACGTCTCAATTGATGTAATCGGTCCAACTGGCTTTGATATGTCAGATAGAGCATTAAAAAGATCTGCCATGGATTATCTCTCAAAAACCGATCTTACCCGCCATCTTTCGTTTGCTCAATTTCTTGACTCAAATCAAAGAAACCAAGGGCGGCTTATCCTAACCACAACAAAAACAGACCAAATCTATACAGATTTTGAGTTTAAAGAGACTGATATTCTTTTGTTGGGAAGAGAATCTGCTGGCGTCCCGGAAGAGGTAGCAGATCGAGCTGATGAGAAAATTACCATACCAATGCAAAATGATATGAGATCATTAAATATAGCTGTTGCCGGCGCAATGATATTAGGAGAAGCTTTGCGCCAAACGACAGGATTTAAGGCAACAGCTTTCAAAAACCAGTAAGAATTGAGATTACAGAATAAGGCCCCCATCAAATGATGAACAAAGAAAAACTCGCAAACAAAAAGCCTCATGCAGCATCCGAAGAAATAGAAGGGCTGAAGACCCAAGCAAGAACCTGGTTTGAAACATTGCGAGATCAAATCTGTGCCGAGTTTGAAAAATTAGAAGATGAACTTGAAGGCCCTCTCGCCGACTATTTACCCAAAGACACACCAGCTGGCCGTTTTGAGCGCACTCCCTGGGAGCGCGACAATCATGATGGTACCAAAGGTGGCGGCGGTGTCATGTCCATGATGAGCGGACGCGTATTTGAAAAAGTCGGCGTACATTGCTCAACAGTTCACGGAGAATTCTCACCTGAATTCAGAGCGCAAATTCCTGGCGCCAGTGAAAATCCTCAATTTTGGGCGTCCGGCATCTCACTCATAGCTCATCCCCACAATCCAAATGTACCGGCTGTTCACATGAACACACGGTTCGTAAACACAACAACAAGCTGGTTTGGTGGCGGCGCTGACCTCACGCCAGTTTTGGATAATCGCCGCACTCAGGAAGATAATGACACAGTGCGCTTCCACAAAGCTATGGAGCAGTCCTGCGCTGGGCATGACGTGGCCGATTATGAAGCGCTGAAAAAATGGTGCGATGAATATTTCTACCTTCCCCATAGAGATGAACCACGTGGCATAGGCGGGATATTTTATGATTATCTCAATTCAGCAGACTTCAATGCAGACTTTGCGTTCACACAATCCGTAGGAAAAGCTTTTAAAGATATCTACCCAGCATTGGTAAGAGACAATTTCAATACGCCATGGACGGATGAAATGAGAGAAGAGCAGCTGATTAGAAGAGGGCGCTATGTTGAATATAACCTCCTATATGACCGTGGCACCATTTTCGGCTTAAAAACCGGAGGCAATGTGAATTCAATCCTCTCCTCTATGCCACCTGTTGTTAAGTGGCCTTAAAGGAACTCAATAAAAAGTCTAATAGGTAAAAACGGAGCGATCATATAACCGTTACATAGCTCTATTACGGTCGCTCTGGAGGTCTATTGAAGCTTTTGCAAAGGTTTATATGGTAAACATAATCCTTGCAAAGTGAAAACGTCCCATTACAAATACATATAAGATTTTCTCAATCAGGGGGACCGTTCATATGAATAATGATGAACTAAAAACACTTGTTCGCACCATTCCAGATTACCCAAAACCAGGCATCATGTTTAGAGACGTCACAACACTCATCAGCCATGGTGAGGGCCTTCGCGCAACAATTAATAATATGGCCGAGCCTTTTATCAGAAAAGGCATTGATACTGTTGTGGGCATCGAAGCCAGAGGCTTTATTCTAGGCGGAGCAATTGCTGAAAAATTAGGAGTTGGTTTTGTGCCGGTGCGCAAAAAGGGAAAACTTCCCTTTGACACAATCTCCCAAACCTATGAGTTAGAATACGGCACTGATGAACTAGAAATTCATACAGATTCTATTAATCAGGGTGAAAAAGTCCTCATAGTAGATGACCTAATCGCAACCGGCGGCACGCTAGAAGCAGCGGGCAAATTGGTAAAACAACTGGGCGGTCAAATCGTGGCAGCAGCCTTCATAGTTGACCTGCCAGATATCGGTGGCTCAAAAAAATGCGAACAACTCGGCATCCCCTGCCACGCCCTAATGGCGTTTGATGGTGACTAAAGAATAGTTGCCCCAAATTGTGTAAGAGAGAAAATCAAAAAATGTGATATGGGATAAACATATGATTTGTATAACCCATATTTGAATGGTTCGAAAACGAAAATGAAACTCTACATAGACGCAGACGCATGCCCAGTAAAAGACGAAGCTGTCAAAGTTGCCGTCCGGCACAATATGCCAATCATCTTTGTTTCCAACTCATGGATGCGCCTTGATGATCACCCATTGGTCGAGCGCATCGTCGTCTCCGAAGGGCCTGATGAAGCAGATAACTGGATTGTCGAGAAGATCCAAAAAGATGACATTGTCATCACGTCAGACATCCCTCTAGCGGCCAGAGCAATGGAAAAAGAGGGGCGAGCCCTTCGCCCCAATGGCAAAGCCTTCACAGATGATAATATCGGAATGGCGCTTGCCATGCGCGAGCTCAACCAGGAACTGCGCGAAACTGGTGAGATTAAGGGCTATAACCCCGGTTTAACACAAAGAGACCGTTCCGATTTTCTGCAAGCACTGGAAAATGAAATCCAGATCATAAAGAGGCAATAAAATAAGCCACCTAACTTATTTTTGACAGGACCAGCTCCTATATCTCATTATATGAAATAAATAGATGAACCAAACTAGAGTTCATGTGGATGAAGTGATGGAGATGAGAAATGTTAAAGATGGTTGGAACCGCATGCATAGAAGCGCCCGTTGATAAAACATGGCGCGTATTAGCTGATATTGAAAATGTCGATCTTTGGATCGACCCGATTTTATCTGCATCATGCAATGGCGGGCCGAGTAAAGGTGTAGGGGCTGCAAGAACCTGTCAGTTAAAAGGCAATATGCAAATCACAGAAACCTGGACAGAGTGGAATGAGGGAAAAAGCTTCACATATATCTCCTATGATGTCCCGATGGCTAAATTTGCAAAAAACAAATGGTCAGTAGAAGAAGTGAACGGCAAAACTCTCTTAAAGTCTGAAGCTGAAATAACATTCAAAGGCGGAATTTTCGGAAGAGTGTTAGAGCCCATCATGGCTCTTATCTCAAAGAAGATGAGCGCAGATTCAATGGCTGGAATTAAACATCTAGTAGAAACAGGCAAACCCTACCAGGGTGAAGTTTCAAAACTGCCTCGTGCAGCAATAACCTGCTAAAACAAAAGGACACCCCATGCGCATTAATGGCATTGAAAAACAAACCATATGGCTCAATGAAGATGGCTGGTCAGTAGACATTATCGACCAAACCGTTCTTCCCCATAAGTTTGTGGTGGTTAATCTTAAAACATTAGATGACGCAGCCTATGCCATTAAAGCCATGCTGGTCAGAGGGGCGCCATTAATCGGCGCCACAGCCGCTTACGGTCTTTGTTTGGCCCTTAAAAATGATGTGTCAGATGACGCAATGTCAAAGGCCTGTGACTATCTAAATGAACAGCGCCCAACAGCCGTGAATTTGCGCTGGGCCCTTGCAGTGATGACAAATCATCTAAGTCCATTGCCTGAAGAAGCTCGTTTGGAAGCTGCCTATAAAAAGGCCGCGGAAATTGTCGCAGATGACATTGAAACCTGCAGATTAATTGGCGTGCACGGTCTTGAGTTAATCAAAGACATTGCTGTAAAAAAAGCCCCAGGTGAGACAATCAATATTCTCACACATTGTAATGCTGGCTGGCTAGCAACCACACAGTGGGGCACAGCCACATCACCTATCTATCATGCTGCCAAGGCAGGCATTCCGGTCCATGTCTGGGTTGATGAAACAAGACCAAGAAACCAGGGCGCCAGTCTAACGGCCTATGAATTGGGCCATGAAGAAATCCCCCATACAATTATCGTCGATAATGCTGGTGGCCATCTCATGCAACACGGCAAAGTAGACCTCTGCATCGTCGGCACAGATAGAACCGCCGCGAATGGCGATGTATGCAATAAAATCGGTACCTATCTCAAAGCCTTGGCCGCTCACGATAATAACATCCCGTTTTATGTAGCACTGCCAAGTACAACCATCGATTGGACCTTGAACAACGGCTTCGAGATCCCCATTGAAGAGCGCAGTCAGGAAGAAGTGGTGCAAATGACAGGTCGTCTCAGCGGCAGTGAGAAAGGTGAAGTGGTGACAATAGATATCGCAGCATCAGGCAGTCCAGCAGCGAACCCAGCATTTGACGTAACACCAGCGAAATATGTAAGCGGCTTGATCACTGAAAAAGGCGTCGTTGAGGCAAATAACTCAGCCCTGGGTGAATTGAAAACGGAACTTAAAAATGTCGCTTAAGCCTAAAAAATCGGATGATCAAAAAATACCGAAAACTCAAAAGAAATTAGCAAAAGAGATCATAAAGCACGCCCTTTACATGAAAGGTAAAGGTTTAACGCCTGGTCATTCAGGTAATATCTCTGCAAGAGTTGCAAAGAGCAATGAGGCAGAGCCACTATCATTTTTGATCACTCCAACCGGAGTGCCCTATGAAGACCTAAAACCCAAAGATATTGTGCTGGTCACCCACGATGAAACGACAGGGGAAACTTCTTGGGATGAAAAGGGTCTGGCCCCATCAAGTGAATGGCAATTTCACTTAAGCGCTTATCAGGCCAATGACGACGTGAATGCACTGGTGCACACCCATTCAAATTTCGCAACAACAATTGCGTGCGCTAATTTAGAAATACCTCCATTCCATTATATGGTCGCAGCGGCAGGGGGAAAAATCATACCGCTCGTGCCATATGCAATTTTTGGGTCCAAGAAATTATCGGATGGCGTCGCCAAAGCTTTTAAAAATTACAAAGCCTGCCTCATGGCGCATCATGGTCTATTAACTGGTGAAAAAAACTTAGCCAAAGCTATGGAGCTCACTGAAATTGTAGAGGACCTTGCCAAACAATTCTGGGCCCTTAAGCAATTGGGTGAGCCAGCATTACTAAGCGATCGGCAGATGAGCGACGTGATTAAAAAATTTCAAACGTACGGCCAGCAAAAAGGCCAGGAAAACAATTAAGCGCGGTTGCTAGTGGGTAACCTGAAGCGCAACTAAAAAACGCGGTTGCTTACGACGGTTGCTGGTGGGCAACCTGAAGGAGCATTGAAAATAAGCAATCTGAAGCGCAACTAAAAAAGCGCAGCAACTAGTTGCCTTCCTTGAGCACTATATTTCTCTCAACAAAAACGATGCCATCAAACTCCATAACCATGTCGCCTTGTTGGTTCATAGCCCTGTTGTGAATAAACAAAATCCCCCATTCAGGGCGACTATTCGTGGTACGTTTATTGGTGATTTCGCATTCATAGGAAATGACATCACCGGCCAAAACGGGTTTGTGCCATCGCATATTTTTAAACCCAGGCGAAGGCCCCATTTTCGCCACCGGCTCCCCAAGGGAGAGGCGGTCTTCGGCTAACTGATGTAATGTTCGACACATACAATGCATCCAAATCGCACTCACTTGCCAGCCAGAAGCAGCAAGAGCGCCAAAAGGGCCGTTGCGGGCTGCCTCTTCATCAAGATGAAAGGGAAGCGGGTCGTAAATCTCAGAATAACTTTTAATCAATTCAGCTGTGAACTTAAAATCCCCAAGATCAAGCACCTCACCAATTTCTATTTCTTCAAAATAAAAACTCATGTCTGACCTCCTGTCTTTAACCCAATAAATTGAGTAGAGACCATGGTCATAACTTTTATGTCGTCTTGATTGGCAGCTTCAATTAAAAAGTCAATAATGCCCATATATGGTTTCGAGTTAGATACTCGTTTTGAAAGAACCTTATAGCGAACACTCAAGCAATCATCCGGAAAAACAGGCGCCAGCCAATGCGCTTCCTTCACACCAGGCGAGCCGTAATTTTTTGTATCCTTATAAAGCTGCTCAACCATTTGCTTAATCAGCAAAGCGCCTGTTTGCCAGCCAGAACTTGCCAATCCACCAAGCATCGATGCTTTCCCAGCAGATTCATCCAGATGCATCGGTTGCGGGTCATAAAGAGAAGCAAAGGAAATGATTTGATCTTTTGTAGAAGAAAACTCACCAATAGAATGCCAGCTTTCATCAACGATAAAGTCTTCATAATAAATGATTTTATCCATACTTAAAAAGATAAATCCTCATTGCTATTTACACTAGGGGCAAGTGTCAAAATAATCTAACCACAAGATTAGAAGGTTAAATTGATATAAGTCACAACCCTATCACCCTAAAATAATATCTTCTGTAATTTGGATGCAATATAAAAAATGATATAATTAAGAGTGGCGCTAACACTAAAAGAAGAAAATCAAGAATGGAATTTAGCCAGTTTTGTGATTTATACGTCTTTCTAACTCCACTAGTAAAATCAATTTTACCTTATATTTTTTTATTGTGGTTAACAGTTACACTGTATCAAGTACTTAAGGTGTCCTTAAACAAAAAACAAAGCATGTTTTTTTGGAAATACCAAAGCAGAAGAGATTTTATAATAACATTGATAGCATTATATTCTCCATGGGTAATAATCTTTCTATCTTGGTGGCTACCTGGTGTACTTGAAAATTTGTCTTTGTGTTTATGAAAATGAGTGGCAAAAAGACAAAATTTAACCGTTTTTTTCTTTAACAGCACGACGCTGTAACTCTTTTTCTCTTTCACTCATTCGTGATTTATCGTCCCCGTCTAGATGATCAGGGGAAACTAACCTTTGAGTAGGCCGTTCATCACCAATGGGCTCAGCCAAACTAGCGGTCTTCCCCTCAGCCCGGCCAATAAGAAAAGCACCCAAATTGTGATTGTTTGATTTGTTAGCTTTAGGCTCTTTCTCAGGGAGTTTAAACCGTTGTTGCGCTTCAGTGAGTACATAGCTTTTTTTATCAAATTGATCAGCGTCTTTTACATCGTCTTGTTTTGATTTAGCCATTGCAGATGAATGAGAAGAGTGAGAAGAATTCTCAGAGCCAAGAGACTTGTTTCGTAGTTGAATGGCCGAGTGGAGTTTGCTGTTGACCCCATTTATTATCCCGTCTCGAAAAGATAAGTAATAAGCCCTGCCCAAATGCTCGACTTCTTTTGAGCGCCTTAAGATAAATTTTTCTAAAGATTGAGAAAGCCAAAGCGCAAAATAGACATCACTTTCCAAACCAAAATAACGGCACTCAGATGGACGTTCCTCAGTTTCAGGAATATGAAAGGCAAGTGTGTCAGTATAGTCAGCAATGAGAAAAGCAAGGGCGTCATGAATATGCGCGCTCTCAGCACTCTGCCCTGTTGCACTAAGCTGAGAAAACCCATCATGAGTGAGATCAAGTGTGCCGAGATCTAACTGATACTTATCCAAGAGCTCACGCGCTTTTTCAGCTGCTGCAACCGCCTCAGCCTCCGTAGCCGCACGGTCTTCAGTTTTGGCCATCAGAGCTTTAATTTTTTTTGCGATTTTACTTTTATCAAAATCTGTCATGTAGCTAACCCAAAAAAGATCCCAGCGACTGAATTAGCATAACCATGAGGGATTAAGTTGTGTAGACAAAAATATTGAATAAAAGAAAACTAACTAGAATCCTCAAGAATATGCCCAAAGCGGAGTAAATTCCCATCAGGGTCGATGATGTTTAATTCACATACTCCCCATTCTTTATCCTCTGCCTCAATAAAACGAGGAATGCCGTCTTTGGGTAAGTTCAGAACTTCATAGCTTTTAGAGAGAACATTCGCATCCTCAACCCTGAGAAAAGCTCCATGATCCGATGTCGTAGCGACATGTTCGGCAAACCTAAAAAAATGTAACTCTATCTTGTCTTGATATAAAATTAAGTAGCCATGATCCGGATATTCACTCCCAACTTCAAATCCAAGTTTAGAATAAAAAACCTTTGTTCTCTCAAAATCAGAACTAGGAAAAATAGGGCAGGCACTTTGAAACATAATTATCTATACCTAGTTTTCATTTAGCGTAAGTGATGAGCAGGTTACAGAAAAAAATTAGTTCAAACAATCTGATTGAAAACTAACACATAAAAGAGCTCTTAATGCGCAAACCTGAAGTGCAACACATCTCCGTCCCTCTCGCACTGTTAAAGAACTAAGAATTGATAGAGGATGTTTTACGACGAAAGAACAGAAAATTATCTGAATATATCTTGATTAAGGTGCCCACTTTCGTGCCAAATCAGATGAGTTTTTTAGCTTATCTTAATCTATGCCTGGCGCTTACGAAACAAACTTTAATCGAAGTTAAACTGAGAACCACCATGAAAGGAAGAGGCATAAACCTGTTATAATTCTCATCAGAGAAATAGAAATGTAAGCACCTAGTTTCTTAAAATTAAATTAACGCAATACCCCTAGGTACTTAACCGGTTGAAAATGATAATGCCCTTATATACTCACTGCACTGATGATGAGTATTTTGGGTTTAAATAAATATGAATAATTTTACGGCTAGTAATTGTACTGTTTTGTTACTTAGGAACGCAAAGAGCTATAACGATATCTTACCTTCGATGCTGAGAGAAATTGGTATAACAAAAATTTATGATGTACTAGATCTTGAAATGGCAATGAATGAGCTCGAAGAAAAACAATTCGATTTCATTATTTATGATAATTATCGAGCCGTCACGAGTGATGTAGAGGTTATAACTTTTCTAAGAAACAATGAAACTTTTAATCAAACAACACCAATAATCGTCTTATCTGAAGAGGGAAGCAGGAGTAAAGTTATAAAAGCAGCTTCACTCGGGTGTGATGCATTTCTTATAAAGCCCTTTAGCATTATTGACCTTAAAACTAGATTTGATCAGATCTTACAAGGAAACCGTCAATCTTATAATGCTTGGTTGAAAGCTAAATTTGAGCAAACTGAAGAAGTAGATGAAGCAGATATAGTCGAACTTTAATTCAATATGCAGGGCGCATAGACTGCGTAATTCTATCCCTAACAATTTGACAGATATCGAAATCGGTGCGCTTTACCATATCAAATGAGATTTATAACATCGATAGGTGTGTTTCAGATATAAGATAGATATATCGTTTTGAGTTATTTTCGGGCCAAAGGTTATGCAGATGGTAACTGCTGATTTAAGCAGCATAAAAGTCTAAATGGTCTGCCTTGCAAAGACCGCCCAGGGGCAATTTCAAGAAAACACTGAACTTAATAAACACCTAGAAGTAAGCAAAATAACCAGGGTTATTAATTCGCAAACCTAAAGTGCAGCACATCTCCGTCCTTCACAACATAGTCTTTGCCCTCTAAGCGCATCTTGCCTTTTTCCTTGGAGCCACTCTCACCGTTAAATTCGACATAGTCATTGTAAGCAATGGTCTCAGCACGGATAAAGCCTTTTTCAAAGTCCGTGTGGATAACACCAGCCGCTTGCGGCGCTTGTGTTCCTTGTGGGATGGTCCACGCACGGGTTTCTTTCGGACCGCAGGTAAAATAAGTGATGAGGTCAAGTAGACCATATCCTGCACGAATAAGCCTGTTTAGTCCCGGTTCCTCAAGCCCTAGATCTGCAAGGAATTCAGTCCGCTCATCATCCTCTAAACCTGATAGTTCAGATTCAATCTTAGCCGAAATGATAACAAATGCGGCACCTTCCGCTTTCGCTTGATCTTCAACTCGCTTAGACAATTCATTACCCTTGTCAGCAGAGTCTTCGTCAACATTCGCCACATAAACAATCGGCTTGTCAGTAAGAAGTTGCAATAAGCGGAAAAGAGGACGCTCATCATCTTCAATCTCAGTTTCACGAGCAGGTTTGCCATCTTGCAATTTGGCCAAAACTTTTTCGATAATTTTTAAAAGCGCAATCGCTTCTTTGTCCTGCCCCTTGGCCTTTTTCTCTAAATTTGTTTTGCGCTTCTCTAAGCTCTCAAGGTCGGCAAGCATTAATTCAGTTTCAACAGTCTCTGCGTCAGACAAAGGGTCAACCTTGCCTTCTACGTGCGTAATATTATCATCTTCAAAACAGCGAAGAACATAAGCAATCGCATCAACTTCGCGAATGTTAGCAAGGAACTGGTTGCCAAGGCCTTCTCCCTTAGAAGCACCTTTCACAAGGCCAGCAATATCAACAAAGGTAAGCCGTGTTGGCAGGATCTCTTTAGACTCTGCTATATATGCCAACTTATCAAGACGTTCATCAGGAACACAGACATCACCAACATTTGGTTCAATGGTGCAAAAAGGAAAGTTCGCCGCTTCAGCACTTGCTGTTTGGGTCAGCGCATTAAAAAGGGTTGATTTACCAACATTAGGCAAGCCCACAATCCCGCATTTAAAGCCCATTACTTTTCATCTCCCTTGTTTAACCATTTGTCTAAAGCTGCACTAAGTGCGCTTTTGTCTGTTTTATCAGCTTGTTGAGGTTCAGCTGTTTTATCACCGCTTTTGTCTTTGTTACGGCTACGATGTTTTTCTTTTTTCACAACAACACCCTCAGGTGATTGAGGCTTTTGTATTGTCTTGTTCTCAGTCTTAGGCTTTTTAGCTTTTTTGGGCGCATAAGCACTTAAGTCATCACTGACCATTTTTATAAAATCAGAGTGCCGGTCCGATACCAACAATCCAGCATGGCGCACATGCGAGCGAAGAGCATCTTCTAGCCAGTCCGCATCATCTTTGGAAAAATCTTTTAAAACAAAATTGGCAACTTGCGATTTTTGAATTGGCCGACCAACACCCATCCGCACGCGCACATAAGAATTACCAACATGTTGGCTAATCGATTTCAGACCATTATGACCGGCATTGCCACCATCAGTTTTAATTTTGATTTTGGCAGGCGGTAAATCAATTTCATCATGAAAGACAATGGTATCGTCTAAATCAATTTTATAAAAAGAGCTTGCCGCTTGCACCGCCTCGCCAGAAAGGTTCATGAAGGTTTGTGGTTTGAGTAACAAGCATTTTTGACCGTCAATAAGACCTTCAGAAGTGTCCCCTTTAAAACGAGAACGCCAAGGCGTAAAGTTATACGCCTTGGCAATTTCTTCAAGAACCATAAACCCGATATTATGACGATTGCGGGCATAATCTTTACCCGGATTTCCAAGTCCAACTAGGAGCTTCATCATCACTGTCCTATCAGGTGTTAATTAGAAAAAAATTCTAATTATTCAGAAGCAGCTTCTTCGCCGTCAGCTTCTTCAGCTTCAGCAGCTTCAGCAGCAGCTTCGTCTTCTTCAGCCTCTGTTGGGCCAGAGCTAGCGATTGTAGCAACTGTAAAGTCACGATCAGTGATCGTTGATGTCACACCTTCAGGAAGCGTCACATCAGAAATGTGAATTGAAGAACCAATATCAGCCTCAGCCAAATCAATTTCAATAACTTCAGGAATTGCATTTGGAGCACATGTTAGTTCAAGTTCGTGACGAACAACGTTAAGCGCACCACCCTTTTTAAGGCCTGGGCATGTATCTTCGTTTAAGAAGCTAACCGCAACAGAAACAGAAACTTTCGTTCCTTTACCAATGCGCAAGAAATCCACATGCATTGGGAAATCTTTAACAGGGTGAACTTGGCAATCACGAGCCAAAACTTGTGATTTTTTACCATTCACATCAATTTCAAAAACGGTTGCCAAAAATTGGCCCGTGTGAAGTTGTTTATAAACTTCTTTATAAGGCAGGGTAATTGCTTCTGGTGCTTTATTATCGCCATAAATAACAGCAGGGACAAGTCCCTCGCGTCTTTCAGCTCGAGCGGCCCCCTTGCCGACACGCTCACGCACCGATGCTTTAAGTTCTACAAATTCAGACATCAGTCTCTCCTAAATTTAAAAAATATATCCAGCACCGCTCAAATCAGTGAAATTTTTAATGTGAGGGGCCTGTTCATGCTTCCTCCAGGGGTGAACAGCATGAAAAAGAGGCTTATACCCCCATTAGCACCTAAGTGCAATCTATTTTAGAGGGGGGAGCAGAAAAGTGGTTACTGTTACACCTCAAAAGCTTTAAGGCATCTAAAGGGAGCAAAATATAGTTTATTATTGAATTCTCATCCGAAGAAGGAGTGACACTTCTTCAGCGTCAGAACATGGCAGCTCTGCTGCCCAGTGCACAAGATCAGTCTGAGCGGAGTTTAGCGAGCGCAGATAAGCTGATCGTAAGAAAAACCACCCCTTAGAAGGCCTGCTGCTATAGCAGCGCGGATGCTTTGTGGGCATTCGAAGCGCAACTAAAAAAGCAATAGCCCGTGAGAGAAAAAACACCACTAAAATCTATCCACCAATTCGGCCAGCAGCGTGCATCAATAGAAGGTAAACCCGACCTGAATCAGATGTCAGATGTTTGGTAGAAAGGTTACCAGCTGGGTCTTTTGCTTCAGATTCATTGAGCAAACGATCAAAGTCGGTGATATACCGATCAACATTGCTTCTAAACGCAACATCAGATCCATAAAGCCCGGATATCTGACGAAATGCCTCACCCTTATCGTTATAGACTGAAGAACTCACCTGTGTTCTAAGGCCAGAGCGATATGTCCGCCACAATTCAACAGCTGCGGACTGGTCAACCAATTGTGCAATGGCATTAATATTAATTGGCGGAGTTGCCCCTTGGTTTAAAGCACCTTGCCCCGCTGCAACTTGGCCCATTGCTGTTTGTTCAGCAGGGTTCATAGACAAGGAAGAAGCAGTCTCATCACTAGTGTTCGCACCAAGTGGATCACTTTCAGAAGCGCGTGCTAAGAGATCACCCATAGACCAATGAGAAGAATTCTGAGCGCTTTTTACAGCACCCTGTCCAGCTAACTGCCCACCCAATTGTCCACCAGCATTTCCAGCTTGATTAAGAGGAGCTGCATTCAATGCAAGGTCATTATTCTCTGGTTGTTCACTGGCACGTTGAGCAAGAGAATTTGTTATAGCATCAATTTCAAGATCGCGTTCACTAGCTCCATCATTATTATTTCCAGCACCCCCGCCTTGGCCCTTTATGCCAGTGTCAGGGAAGCCAGCATCAAACGGATTAGCCAGCGGATCTGTTTTTTGCCCTGCCTGAGGTGTTTGCCCTAATTGACCAGGGTGTGGAACAGAATTCTGACCAAGTTGCTGACCCGGCTGTTGCCCCGTCGCCAAAGGTTGGAGACCTGCTCCACCAACATTAGCAACACCAAGAGGTGAGTTTAGAGAGTTCTGTGCGCCAGGTTGGGCACCTTGTTGTTGGCCTTGCTGAGAAGGAGTAAATGATTGCCCGCCTTGTGGCACACCACCATTAGGATTGTTCTGTCCCATAGCGGCCTGAAAACCAGCTAGGTCAGGTGAATTGGCGCCAGGAGTTGAGACATCAACATGGTCAGAACCACTTGAAATTGAAGAGAGAGATTCAAGAGCTTTCAATTGATCTTGTAGTGTACGCCTCATAAGAGATGCGCTCTTACGAGTTGTGTCAGGAATTTGCTGTAATTGAGCTTTTAAATGACTTTGTGTATCACTAATTTCAGATGAAAGAGAATTAATCTGGCTAGACATCTCATTAGAAACAGCGGAGATGCGGTCCTTCATATCATGGATGGCTTGTTCAGTTTGGTTGGTCGCTGCATCTCTGAGTTGTGTTAATTCAGACAGAGCTTCCATAGATTGAGACGCTGAACGAGAGTGTAACGATTGAGTAATTTCATTTGCTTTTTGCTCAGCTTGAGACAATGTGTTTTCGAGTTGTTTGGAATAAGAACCCATAACATTATCAAGATCACTAGTGCGGTGTGAAATAGATTCAACCAATTGCTGTAAATGATTTTGGCTGTTCCCAAGTTTTGAGCCAATGCGGTCATGTGAATTCTCAAGTTGAGCTGCTGCTTGAATAACAAAATTACTTTGGTCACGCAGGCTAGTTGTGATTTGGCTAACATGGCTTTGCATGCCATGGGAAACTTCTTTTAAAACTTGAGCTTGTCCAGCTAAACCATGAATGGTTGACATAACTTGCTTGCCAACATCTTCAGTTGTTAGTTGCAAAGTCTTAGCGCCGGACATAAGAGCGTTATCAAGTTCTTTGGTTTTGGCGCCAATGGTTTGAACAATGTATTGTGATCGGCTATCCATTGAACGACCAAGTTCTTCAGCGCGGTGTGCAAAAGCCTGATCAAGAGTTTTAGAGCTTGAGTGAAGTGCGTTATCAAGAGCCTCTAAACGTTCAGTAAAGGCAGCATCAATTACTTTCGTGCGCTCAATCAAAGCTGAATCAAGTTCAGCAACACGAGATGAAATCGCCATATCAAGATATTGCGCCTTATTAGAAAGGGCAGAGTCAATTTTTTGTGTCGTGTTAGTTAGAGTATCTTCAAACTCATCCATGCGAGATATGAGAGTGTTATCGAAAGTTTGCAACTTGTTACCTAGCGCATTATCAAGTGAAGAG
Source organism: Hyphomicrobiales bacterium 4NK60-0047b (assembly GCA_040367435.1). NCBI lineage: Bacteria > Pseudomonadati > Pseudomonadota > Alphaproteobacteria > Hyphomicrobiales > Hyphomicrobiales bacterium 4NK60-0047b. Next base: position 34,316 of record BAABWY010000008.1, read on the forward strand.
CTTCGCTCTTCCATTGATACGCTCATGGTTTGAACATGCTTACGGAAAATACCTTCAAGTTGTTGCGTACGATCTGTAAGAGCATTGTTCAAAGCACCAGCATGATGCCCAATAGAGCTATCAAGTGCAGTCAGGTTTTGGCTTGCATGTTCAACAACTTTGCCAAGTTTAATTTGCTCTTTGCCCATCCGCTCAAGTAACGCCGGCATCTCGCGGCCAACTCGGTCATTCATAGCTGTCATAGTTGTGACAACAGAATTACTTTGCTCAGACATAGACTGAGCAACCTGTTCAGAAGAAGAAATTAATTTGCCAGTGACGACACCACTAGTTTTTTCAAGAAGTTGCGTTGTCTGAACGCCTTGATGTTCAATCTGCTTGGTCACACGTTGACCAAGACCTGACAAAGCAGAACTAATGCGTTCGCTGTCATTGGTCAGAGCTGTTCTCTCATGTGCAAGTTCACCAATAAGGTTACGAATGCGATGTTCATTTTCACTATAGGAGCGCTCTAAAGCAGCCACTTCATTATGTACCATAGCTTCAAGTTCACCAGCACGTCCAAGAGCTCGTGAAATCGCGTCATTCATAGCAGTCACTTGTCGGCGAACTGATTGTCCTAGCGAAGCGACTGATTGTTCAGCAGCCTTATCTGGTTCAGCAAGTCGAACGGCAACTTCTGTCATAGCTGATGACATAAGCCGCAATTCGTGAGCGCGCCAAATGAGGAGGGCTAAAAACCAAAATAACGCAATAGGAATAATAATTGCCGCTAAAGCTGACATCGCTGATGTCGATTGGAAAAAAGCAGCAATCGATTGAACTTCAGCCAAAGCTGGTCGCAAAACGGTCCAAACCAAACCAAAAGAAAGGGCCATCCATACAGCTGAAGCTATGCCAGCTATAATAAAAGGGCGGTTAGATGGTTTTTGCTGAAGCGCAAAAATCAAACCACCGATAGAGGGAACATCGTCATTAGCTGCAAAACGGCGACGAGCAGGCGCGGCGCGGCGGCGATCAGCTGGATCATCATCGTCTTCTGAAGCAGGCGGAGTATTCTGTGGCGCAGAATTTGTGCGCGTAGGATAAGGCTCTTGCTCAACACGTTGGCGCAAACTCACAGGCTTTAAATTCTTGCCTTCTGTTGATGTGCCATTGGCGGTAGAGTATCCATCTGCCTGACTACGAACAGTTTTTTGCAGAGGAGCTCTCGACTTTAGGTTGGGCCCCCCCGGCTGTCCAGCACCAGGTGAATTCTTAGAATGAGTGGCTTTAGGGAGCGGCGGTGCTCCATCTGCACCGCGATTAGACGCACCTCGGCCTCTTTTTTGTAAACTAGAATCTAAATGTTCTTTTGATTCCGTTTCATTTTGAAGGTTGGCCCCAACCTTTTTATTTTTTGGCTGACCGGCTTCCCCTTTATTTGCCGCTTTAGAAAGGGGAGGTCGATGTTTTTCCTGTGCCATTCAATAATCCAATACTTAACCCGCGTTACTATCTCAAACTCTAGAACCGCAAACCCAAAACCAACCTAATTTGATCAAAAAGCTAATTAGATCAGTTTTATACATAATTTGTAGTCAGCAATATCAATCGCCAAAACAAATTCAGTTTCAATTAGCATTCATTCCCAAACGCCCTCGTTAAGGAGAATGAATTCCAAATAATTCTAGTTTTTAAAAAACAGGAAATAAGCTCTAACAAGAGCATTCCCCCATTTTTCAAAATAACATTTGAGAAATTTCCTTTGAGATAAAATCAACATTAACAAAAGATCTTTTGTTAATGAATTGAGAACTTTAACTCAAAAAAACAGACCTCAATAACTCTGTTATTTCTAATAAATAACTTTCAATTTCAAAGCAGTACAATTGCAATATGTCAAAACTCTGCCAAATTTGTGAAGCTTATAATTATTTCACATCTCATGGGCATTAAGGTTGAGAAATCAGATGCAATAAATCAAAGAGTGAGGCAAAATATTATTACTTTCAAAAATCTGGATTATGAAACCCAATCGAAAATCAAACTTTACATTATGAAAATAACGGAAAAGCCAAAGATTAGGTACTAAGATTTCCACTCAAAACTCAAAATTTCTTTTTGCAATCAAATAAACGATCTACTGAGTAGATGTATAAGTTTGATCAATACAGTCAATTTATATGCTGTTATCTGAATAAAATGATTTTAGACTTTAAGAACAACCCCTCAACAAAAATACATTTTAACTAAGTACTTTTAAAAACTAAAAATTATTCCCCCATCTTCAAAACAGGAAAAATAACACAACCAAACAGTAACATAATTGCCGCACCGAATCACTAAATCTTTTCACAAGAACGCAAAATAAATGTGTAATATTTTTCACCCCTAATGTGGCCAAATAAAATTATTAATTAAAATCAGTGCTGTTTAATAACTTGTAACCCCTTCTCATTTATACTGATTACATAAATTTTTTGCGGGCAACGCGCTCAACCAACGGTTGTGCGTATCAATTAGAGGGCAAAATTATGAATTCGGTTGCAAGTCAAAGTTTCCCAAACGAGTCTATGGATCAGTATACGGGTGAGGAAGAACATGGTCCTCATTCCTCAAAACCAATTGATTTGGTGCATCTGTCACGTCAAACTTTCGGTAGTAAAGAACTGGAAAATGAAGTCTTAGGTTTGTTTGTTAGCCATTCTCAGCAGTGTTTAGGGCGTTTAAAAACCGCAGAAACAAACAAAGAGTGGCGCGATATACTCCACACCATCAAGGGATCCGCTAGGGCAATTGGTGCATGGAAGACAGCTAATGTGGCAGAGAACTATGAGCAGAAAATAGAGCAATTATCAGCGGATGAAAAAGCAAACGCTTATGGTGATATGCAAAATGAAATAAAAACCACAGTCTCCTATATAGAAGGGCTCATTTGAAATTAGGTTGAATTTCTAATGCCTTGTGACCATGAAACTTGTAACCATGAAGCTTGTGCCCATCAAAGATGAAGTTTTAAGGTTAATTGTTAAATTTCATCTTCTTTAAAAGCTTAGTTTATTGAAATTACTAGCCTTTGTGCCCGCATAGGTTAGCTGTTGAAAAGATGTATCAAAAATCACTTTTTTAAATATACACTGTTCTTTAAAACATCATCCCAATAAAGCTTCACCCTATAAAAATAATTACGCCGGAATGGCCCGCAAGCACAGGTCAAAGGGTTAACAAACTCAATTATACCCCTTTTCAAGCAATTCATACTGGAATCTAAAGGCTAATTGCATTATAGGAATGCCTTGTAATAGTGCAGCTTTATTAAATATCCCGGGCGACTGGTAATTTATAAAGAGCGGCTTAAATGAAGTAAGAATTCATTTTAAGCATCTGGTGCTTAGCTGGATGCTGCGCAACAAAAAATAAAAGCGCACAAATTAGGTACGTATAAGCAAGTAAATACAACAAGGAGCGCGGTTAGAAAATCCATGCCAAAAATTACATTTATTGAACACAATGGCACCTCACATGAAGTTGAGGGCGAAGCTGGAATGACCGTGATGGAAGTAGCCCGCAAAAACGACATTCCTGGAATTGAAGCGGAATGTGGCGGGGCTTGCAGCTGTGCGACATGCCATGTTTACGTAGATGAGGGATGGCTCCCAAAGACAGGAGCTTCTGAAGAAATGGAAGAGGATATGCTGGATTTTGCGTTTGATGTCAGATCCAATAGCCGTCTGAGTTGCCAGATTAAAGTGACAGATGAGTTAGATGGTCTGATTGTACGCACACCGGAAAAGCAATTCTAAACCGTTTCTCTAATCACATTAAATATCAAAGCTCTTGGGTCTTGCTTTATTAAAGAAAACTCTCCCATGAGCACAATCGTTTTAAAGAAGAAAATCTCATGACAAACTCCCCTATTGAAACAGATGTGGTCATCATTGGCGCCGGACCTTGTGGTTTGTTTGCGGTATTTGAACTCGGCTTATTAGATATCCGTTGCCACCTTATTGATATTCTCGACCGCCCAGGCGGTCAATGTGCTGAGTTATATCCGGAAAAACCAATTTACGATATTCCAGCTTATCCGATTATTTCTGGTCAGGAACTAACAGACGCTTTAATGGAACAAATTAAACCGTTTGACCCTCAGTTCCATTTTAATCAACGCGTTGATGAAATTGAACAGCTAGAGGATAAACGTTTTCATCTGAAAACGGATGATAATCAAGAGTTCATTTGTAAGAACGTAGTGATCGCAGCTGGTGGTGGATCTTTCACACCAAAACGCCCACCGTTACCAGGCATTGAAGAATATGAAAATGGATCAGTACATTATTCAGTTCGCAGAATGTCAGATTTTGAAGGCAAAGATCTTCTTATCGTCGGAGGCGGCGATAGCGCACTTGATTGGACACTTAACTTAACACCGGTTGCAAATAGCGTAACGCTGGTTCACCGCCGCGATAAATTTCGCGCAGCGACTGACAGCGTGAACAAAATGCTTGCCCTTCGTGAGGAAGGAAAAATCAATTTCCACCTTGGCCAGATGACTGAAATTCACGGTGAAAATGGTGAGATGACAGGCGTGACAATTAAAGGTGCTGAAGAAGAAACAGTGGTGAAGTGTAACCGCCTGCTACCTTTCTTCGGTCTAACAATGAAATTAGGCCCGGTTGCAAATTGGGGCTTAAACTTGCACGAAAACCTAATCTCAGTTGATACTGAAAAGTTCGAGACAAGTGCAGAAGGCATCTTCGCTATTGGTGATATCAATTATTACCCAGGTAAACTAAAGCTAATTCTTTCAGGCTTCCATGAAGCTGCTCTAATGGCACAAAAAGTAAATGCCTACATCAACCCAGACAAAAAGGTTGTGTTCCAATATACAACATCATCTTCAAGCCTACAGAAAAAACTGGGTGTGAAGTAAGCGTAGATAGGGCTTAGTAGGTAAGCTCAATCTCAATCATATAAATCTATTAAGAAAGCCACTTCGGATTGGGCCCGGGGTGGCTTTCTTGTTATAAATTACTGCCGGTTCTCTACAATTCTTCTACGGTGAAACGAAGAATGTCACCAGTTAGTGAATTGATCAGTATAGAGCTCACCAACTAATTTATGAAAACGCTGTTCAAGTTCAGAAATTGTCATATTGCATGGTGTGAATGTAGCATCAAAAAGTGTGCACCTTTCCCAAGGATTATTAGTAATTAAAACGGCCTTCTGATTTCAGGCGCTCGTAAAGCGAAGTACCAGGAAACGGGGTTTGAATAGTCACCTGCACATCATATAGTCCGCTAGTCTCAACAAAGCGTTTTACATCATCAAAACTTTCTGCAGTTTGACCATCAATACCGAGTACAAAGCAGCCATTGACAGTAATGCCTTTTGATTGAATGCGATCTATCGCTTCGAGATAAAAATCTGCCTGCTTGGCCTTCCAGTTTGTCTTTTTTTCAATACCATTGAGGGTTTGCCTATCAGGTGCTTCCAAACCGATCAGTAATTGCGCACAGCCCGCATCTCGCAACATTGATAAAAGGTCTGCATCATCAGCTACTGAAATGTCTGTTTCTGTAAACCACTTTATTTTTTCCTGACCTATTGCAGAAACTAGCTTCTTGGCAAAACTGTTGTCGTCTGCCTGTTCTATAAATGGCTTGAAGAAAGAAGGGCAATTTGATCCCTGAAGATTTTTAAAAATATCGTTGGCAAGTTCGATCCCCCAGAAGAAGATTATTCGTAAAAATTCAAATGAAAGTGTGTGTAATTATAAAAACATATCTGGCAATACAGCATGTCATTAATAAGATAACTGATTTTGTTTTCTAGTTTTAAAGTGAGCGATATGAGTAATTACTTATGTCTTCACGTGATGATTGAATAAACATCTAATCTTTCACTGACGTTTCCTAACAGTCGAACAACCTTTACCAACGTTATATTTATTTGAAGTCAACTTTAAAAATTCCGATCGAACTTGGTCAGGTAGTGGCTCTAGCAATTTTAAACACATGACCATCGTATTGATTTCTGCAAAATGGGTATTCGAGCCCCCACTGCTATGAGTTAGAAATTTTTCGGCTCCCTTGGCAGTATTTCCTGAAAATACCTGTTGAACAATAGTTTCTTCTTTGAAGTTTTTGATCGCAATAGTCACATGCTCAACATCTAAAAAATATTCACCATGACGGCCATATCTTTTTGGTTCATCAAAACGCTGGGTAATCATCATGGTGAGGTCACCATAATGAGACTTAATCCGTTGATCTAATATGATGAGTTGAAGCAGCACTCCGGTAGGCTTGTGGCCACCATAAATTTTTCGCAGTGCACCTTTTATTTTACCATACTTCAAAATAAGAAATTTATCCGCAGCCTCAAAACGGGCTTTCATTGACTTAGCATTGGTTAAAAAATCGGCCAAGATATTTGGGTCATTTGTTTGCTTAACAAAGTGAAGAGCAACATCATAACTCTGAGTGTTTTGTGCAATATGGAGTGGTAATTTAGGATCTTGAAGACGGTTTTGTATTTCTTTGATAACGGATACGGAATTAGTCTCTAAAGCGATTTTAAGCAGTGTCTCCTTATCTTTAATTTTTTTAAGCGCTAACATTGATACTTTATATGACGATTTAGAGACGGTAATTTTAGCAAGTATTTCAGGGTTGCTAATTCTCTCGGCGGCAGCAATTGAGACATGCGAAGATTGGTCAGATAGAGCAATATCCGCAAGAACATTTTGATCAGTAATCCGCTTAACTGTTTTTAATCTAACATTTTCACTGCGGGTGTTTTTAGCAATTTTTGCCAGTAAGTTGGGGGTTCTCACTTTATCAGCAGCATCAACATTTTTAGTATCAATGGAAATTTTAGTAAGCAACTCTTCATCATTGATTTTAGCTATAGCTGCCCTAACAAATTGAGGGGCGCGACTACGGAGCGCAATTTCAAGAAGCTTATATTTGCTTTTGATAACGCCTTGCTCAATTTTCTTTAGCAGGACTTGATCTATAGTCCCTCTGTAATAATTTCTTACTATGTATTTTGTAAGAATTTTTTCGTCTGAAATCTGATATAGCATTTCAGCAAATTTCTGCCTAACAACCGAATCTAATGAGGGCTTAGCTAACTTGACACGACCAGATGTGAGCAACCGCTGTACAACTGAAATGTCCGTTAAACGTTTAACGGCCAGTTGGCGTATGCGACGTTTATTTTTGTGATGAAAGCGGGCATAGTCTGCGATTAGGTAAAGTTTACTTTGCATTTCTTTCGTTTCAAAAATCGCAGATAGGTGAGTGGCTTCAGGTTTTAACAGTGGGTGCTCAGCTAAGAGCAAGAGCTTGAGAGGATCTTCAATTCGCTTGAATGCAATTAGTCTATCAGATCGGTTATTACTAGTAGTTGCAATAAGAGCCAATACTTCCTGATTGCGACTATCACTGATGTAGCCCTTTGTATTACCAAGCACCTGTAACACCTTATTGCGAAAGTCATGATCATGACCACCAGGGTAGCGGACCATCTCTTCTAATTGTTTGGTCGCACCAATTTTTCCAAGTTTTTTTATAGCGGCCCTTTGAACATCAATCGGCACGTCTTCAGTTTGGGCGATAGTCCTCAATTTTTTAGGGTCATCAGTTGCAGCGACTGTATCAAGAGATGGTTTGCAGGCGGTGAGAGCAACAATGCAAAAAATTGCAAATACATTAGTGACAAACAAAAAAACATTCTTGATCATAGAAGCATCTCCCTAAATCGGCACCTATAGATTAGGCTACAGAGTTGATAAAAAGTTTCAACTCAAGTTAAATAGATAAAACTATAAAGACTATAAAAAACTCTAGAGCTCATCTTAGCAGGATACTCATATTGTTTAATCGGGAAAAAACATTGAGGGTTCATTTGTTGCTTTTAAATTTAACGAAAAAATTAAAGGTTATGATGGCGATCATCATATTGTCTGTCCTTGCTGGTTGTGAGTTAACAGCAGAAGATGTTGTCGACATTTCAGATCAGAAACAATTATTAGAAATAGCGTTGGGCACTTACGCACCCGATATAAAAAAAGCCGCAGTAACAACGATTTTTGATGAAGATGTGTTAACTGAATTTGCAATGAGAAACTCAGATGACACACTCCACAAGAGTGCCATCAAGCAGATAAACAAGATAGAACTGTTGGAAAAAATCGCACTCAAGGCATCACATAATAACTCTCGATTGGCAGCGCTTGAGAGGCTTGAGACAAAGATAAACCAAGTCAGTAATAAAGAAGTTTTCTTAGATATAGCTCTTCATTCCAAAACAAAAAGAGTTTGGCGCACAGCAATTAATGGATTAAGGACACCAGGTTTCATAATCCAACTCCTGGAAAACAAATCTCTAAATTACGAAAAACGACAATATGTTGAATATAAAATCGAAAACTTAATGAAAAAAATTGAGGATGAAAAGCAGGTCGCAAGAATTTGGCACGTTACAAAAATTGGAAACCGTTTTGCAGGTGTTGTTTCAAAAAAAATCATTGGTATGCTGCAAAAAGGAGAAATAAAAGATCAAACATTCCTGAGACAAATAATAAAAAGTGGCTGGTCTGGTAGAATGCAAATTCTGGCTGAAGGTGTGATGAAAAGAGATGTGTTAGAGATAGATGACCAAGCTAAACTACTCGAGATAACCCAAAACGAAAATCTACCCTTTTTGCGAAGCACTGCAGTCAGCAAAATCAAGGACACAGAAGCGATAAAAAAGATTGCTCTAACCGATGCTCACCCTGGTGTGCGAAAGTCAGCTATCATCAAACTCGAAAATCCCGCAGTGCTGATCAGCATAGCTCAAACCGATCCTGTTTTCTTAGTGAGAAAGGCGGCGGCCAAAACTTTGTTGCGACGCAATCAACCTAACATACCTTATAGTGATGGACTTGCTCTAAGCATTAAAACCATGTTGCTTGATAAAATAATCATCGAGCACTATGGGCGATTGCAGCTCAATGTTTCTCAATCGTGGAAATTTGTAAGATACAAATTAGGCAATGTAGTTCGAGTTGAAAAGTTAGATATAAAAATATTTGATCTAGATGGACAGGAAATAATCACTGAAAAATTATCAGGTGCAGAGGCCAAATACGAGGAAATTTTTAAAGATGGACGCCCCAATGTTAATCGCGTCCGCTTTGATTTTCTTAGGTTTTGTAAGAAGCTGTTGAAGCCACTGAATAAGGATCAATTGAAAAGTTTATTATCGACCACACGAAATTGTAAGCCATAGCAATTGATAGAGATATTTTAGCTAGTAAATATTACATAACTAAATTTATTCAGGAAGGTGCTGTAATGGTAAAGCCGTCTTGTAGGAAATTTGGTTAAGTGCAAAACTGCTTTTAATGTTGGCAACACCGGTAATGGTAGTCAAATGATACTTTAGGAATTGCTCATACCTCTCAAGATCAGGGACAACCACTCTGAGTAAATAGTCAGACTCACCGGTCATAAGATAGCATTCCATTACCTCCGGACGAAGTCGAATAGCTTTTTCAAAAGCCTCTAGCCGCTCCTCAACCTGTTTTTCTAAAGTGACATTTACGAATACATTTACTTTAAGCCCAATTTCATTCGCGTCTAATAACATCACACTGGTTTTGATAATTCCAGCGTCCTTTAATAAACGAACTCGGCGTAAACAGGGCGACGGAGAAAGCCCCACTTTTTCTGCTAATTCTAGGTTTGAAATGTCAGAGTTTTCTTGAAGAGCCTTAAGTATTTTTATGTCTATTGAGTTCAATTTTAGCATTTTCAATCCAAAGAAAGGTAAATAATGGTCATTTATGCTAAAAAAATAGATTAAATTGCAATTATTCGCAACAAAAGATTTGTCTGTATGTGTAATAAAATAGACATAAGGATAAACAGGGTGTTGTGAGTTATGTCTAAAGAAAAAATTGAAATCTTATCAGAGATTGAAAAAAAAATATTGTGGCTATCAAGTTGGACAATTCATAACGCTAATCAAAACCGAAGTGTCGAAGAAACAGATGTAAAAGTTGGTGGGCATCAAGCGTCTTCTGCCTCGATAGCTACAATAATGACAGCTCTTTATTATGACACCCTCAAACCCGAGGATCGCGTCGCTGTGAAACCACATGCTTCGCCCATTTTTCACGCCATCCAATATTTGGCTGGAAATCAATCTCAAGAAAAATTAGAAAATTTTCGCGGATACAAAGGGGCGCAAAGCTATCCATCAAGAACAAAAGATATCGACGATGTTGATTTTTCTACTGGATCAGTTGGTCTTGGAGTAGCTCAAACCTTATTTTCTTCTTTGGTACAAGATTACGTAAAAGCTCAAGGCTGGATGAAAGATCTGCCAGCTGGTCGAATGATCTCACTGATTGGTGATGCTGAAATGGATGAGGGAAATATCTACGAAGCATTAATTGAAGGTTGGAAGCATGATATCCGAAATTGTTGGTGGATCGTAGATTATAATAGACAATCACTGGATGCAATTATACGTGAAGGCCTTTGGCAAAAATTTGAACAAATGTTCGAAAATTTTGGTTGGGATGTCGTTATACTTCGTCACGGAAAATTGCAGGAAGCAGCATTTCAGGAGCCTGGTGGCGATAAGTTACGTGATTGGATTGAGCAATGTTCAAACCAGCTTTTTTCTGTACTAACCTTCAAGGGAGGCAGTGCGTGGCGGCAAGCTATTTTGGATGATCTTGGAGATCAAGGAGATGTTTCAGCGCTAATAGACAGACGTACTGATGACGATCTTGAGGAATTAATGGGTAATTTGGGGGGGCATGATTTGCCTTCTCTTATAGAAAAATTTAATGAAGCATCCAAGCATGATCGTCCAACCCTATTTGTTTGCTATACGATCAAAGGAAAAGGATTGCCGTTAGCTGGGCATAAAGATAATCATGCTGGCATTATGACCTCAACACAGATGGATACTCTCCAATCCAACATGAGAATTAGGGAAGGCCATGAGTGGGATAAATGGGAAGGCATGAAGCACGAGCCTGCAACATTGCAAAGTTTTGTAAATAATAGTGAATTTTTTAAAGCTGGGACCAGGCGATATACATCTGCTAGCATTCCTGTACCTCAAAAATTGCCTTATCCCGCAGCAGGGCGCAAACCCATTTCAACCCAAATGGGTTTTGGACAAATACTAAATGAACTTGCTCGAGATGATAGTGAACTGGCTAGCCGTATAATTACAACTTCACCTGATGTTACAGTATCAACTAATCTTGGGGGGTGGGTAAATCGGCGTGGACTTTTTGCGAAGGAAAGTGTGGCTGATACATTTAAAACTGAGAATATTCCTTCTACTTTTAATTGGACATATTCACCAAAAGGTCAGCATTTAGAACTCGGGATAGCTGAATCTAACCTATTTCTTATGTTGTCAGCTTTAGGTCTCTCACATTCAATTAATGGAGAGCGACTATTACCTATTGGCACAGTATACGATCCGTTTATCTACCGCGCAGCAGATCAATTAAATTATGCTTGCTATCAAGATGCTCGCTTTATGTTGGTTGCAACTCCTTCAGGGATAACGCTTGCACCTGAAGGTGGAGCTCATCAATCCATTGGAACACCTTTGGTAGGTATGGCTCAAGATGGGCTTGCCTCATTCGAACCTGGGTTTATTGATGAACTTGCAGTCATAATGCAGTTTGGTTTTGAGTATATGCAACGTGATGGTGAAGTAGAGATTGAGAACCAGACTTGGCAAAGAGACCAAAGTGGTGGCTCGGTATACTTACGCTTATCAACTCGTCCACTAGAACAACCCCAACGGGATATGTCAGAAGCTCTTCAAAACGATATAATTGAGGGGGCTTATTGGATGCGTGAACCTGGGCCAAATGCCGAAATAATTGTTGCTTATACAGGCTCAGTGGCTCCTGAAGCCATAGAAGCTGTTGGAAGAATGGGAGAATATAGGAGAGACATTGGTTTGCTTGCAGTCACTTCAGCGGATCGTCTCAATGCCGGTTGGACCGCTGCAAATCATACGCGCGAAACAAGCAATGTTTTCATTCAGTCACATATTGAGAAACTATTAGAAAAACTTCCTAAAAATTGCTCAATAATCACCGTGATTGATGGGCATCCAACAACACTTGCTTGGTTAGGGTCCGTTCATGGACATCGTACCCGGTCACTTGGAGTTGAGCATTTTGGACAAACCGGCACGATCAAAGATCTATATAAACATTATGGAATTGATGTAAATGCAATTATTAGGGCAGCAGAGTCTTTAACTCCTGGAAAACCAATTTTAAATAAATACTCTCTCTAAAGCAGGATGCCTTCCTCTAGAGCATTAAGTGGATTAAATGTGAAGAAATAGATTAAGCCTTATAAAGCCAATCATATTGGCGAAGCAGAAGAGAAGAGGGCAGCATCTTTAACCCGCCATTGCGGATTTTAACCAGGCGGCCAGCAGCATGATAAAATTGGGCTTGGTAAATTGATTTTGAGAACACCCGCTGACAGCGACGAAAGCGTTTGTTTTTATAGTTCTCAAATAGAGTTAGATGATTGTCTTTCTTATCATCCTTCATCTCGGCTATTAACATACCTAAACAAGCAGTATCTTCAATAGCCATCGCCGCCCCTTGAGCTAAAAACGGCACAATAGCATGCGCAGCATCACCAAGTAATACAGCCCGCCCCTTACTCCAGTTCTTAAAAGGCTTTAAAATCATCAAAGGCCATGCCGTCCACTCAGTAACATCCATCACAGCCTGCCTAAGGGCGCTGTTAAAAGGCCTGATTTCTTCAAATAGACTTTCCTTAGGTGTATCATCAGACCAGGTCTTCTCTAAAGCTTTACCTTTCGTAACAGCAACCAGATTGATTTTTTCTCCAGCACAAACGCGGTAATGAACCAAATGACTATGTGGCCCAAGCCAGGCATGCACATCAGGCGAAGTGAAAAGATCAGGAGCCTCCGATGCATCCACCAATGCACGCCAAGCCATAAAACCAGTTTGACGGGGCTTTTGGTCGGGCGCGAACATATGCCGTACACGGGACCAAACACCATCTGCCCCAACAAGCAGCCGCCCCTGATAATGAGAACCATCAGTCATCTCAGCTGTAATTTCATGAGCGTTTTGAGAATAGGTGATAAATTTCTTATTACATAGAAGCTCCACACACTCATAAGATTTAAGCGCTTCGAGTAATATACTTTGCAAATCCCGTCTGGCAATAACCATATAAGGAGCTTTGTAGCGTTCTTGAGCAGTGACCCCTAAGTGAATTTCATTGAGATGTTGTTTGCTAACAGCATCACCAATCATGATCTTCGGAGGAGTACATGAGGCAATTGATAGCGCTGTTCCAAGGCCCAATATTTCAAGACGCCTAACAGCATTAGGGCTAAGCTGTAGCCCGGCACCAACTTCACTGAACTCAGAAGCTTGTTCAAATACTTGGCAAGCAATGTTTCTTTTGGCGAGTTCAAGCGCAAGCGTAAGCCCTCCAATGCCACCACCTATTATGAGAATGGGGGATGTTGCCATAAAAACACTCCTGAGATGTCATCTGCTGGCCTGAGATACACCACTAGACTGAGATATCACCTGGCTTGAGATAAAAACTGGACAGTGAAAAATCGATGAGTTTGCCGCACTTGTTAAGTACAAACTAGGATTAAAGAAATGAAACTACGCGTCAACGCTTTCATCCAAAACAATGCAATTAGCTGGCTTGGTCTCAATCACTGAAAGTTCAGAGTTATATTTGTAAAGTGTTGAACAATATGGACAAATTATCTCATTGTCTTGTCCCATGTCTAAATAAACATGTGGATGATCAAACGGGGATCTGGCACCAATACATTTAAACTCTTTGACGCCAATTTCAATTTTTTCCGCGCCCACATCATTCGTGAATTGTGGTGTACCGATATGTCCCATTCATTTACCCCTAATCTTTTGAGTAGCTAAAGCGTCTTAGTCCAAAGACTGAATATTCAATTTATAACTGACACTATATAAATGCCAAATCAATGTTAACGCTAAAGATAGCCTTCTTCACCAAAGAATGATAGAGGAAAGCTTCAATTTGCATAAGATATCGCACCTGTTTTGCAGTCACAGCGGAAGCTGGTGGGCATCTGAAGCTCAGAAATGCGGATGCTCGTGGGCATCTGAAGCTAAGAAATGTAGATGCTGTGAGCAACCAGCGTATAAAACGATATACGAAGAAGGAGTGACGCTACTTCAGCGTCAGGACATGGCAGCTTGTCTGCCCGGCGCCTAGCGCCGCCCCTCGGAGGCCCATGAGCTTCAGCTCATGGAGTACCGTGAGAGAAATAGTAAGGTTTCTAGTGGGCATCTGAAGCCGCTTGAAAATAATATTAAGAGGATAAAATGGAACCAACCGGATTTTTTCAATCAGATGGCTTTAAACTCGCCTATTTTCAACAATCTGCTAAGCCAGAGACTGAAAAAAAAGAAACAATCGTGCTTGTTCATGGCTTTGCGTCAAACAGCCACATGAACTGGATAGACAGGGGCTGGTTCACCTGCCTAACCGAAGCTGGTTATGATGTGGTCTCATTTGATAACCGCGGTCATGGGAGCAGTGAAAAACCACATGATATGGAAAGTTATGGTTCTCATCTGATGGCAGGTGATGTCAATGAGCTATGCAAACATTTGAATTTAGAAAAAGTCCATCTCATGGGCTATTCAATGGGAGCTAGAATCTCTGCTTTTGTTACGATGAAATATCCATCAATTTTACGCTCAGTAACTTTTGCAGGTATGGGCTATAACATGGTGCGAGGCATCGGCAACCCCGAACCAATCGCCAGAGCGCTAGAAGCTGAAAAAGCGTCTGATGTGAAAAACCCGGCTGCTAAAAACTTTCGCGATTTTGCAGAACAAACCAAAAGTGATTTAAAAGCTCTTGCTGCCTGTATTCGCTCGACAAGAGTGCCAGTTACAGCAGAAAGTTTAGCTGAAATTAAAGTTCCGGCACTTGTAGCAGTTGGCACAACAGATGTTATTGCAGGCAAGGGAGACAAATTAGCCGAGCTGATCCCAGGCGGAAAACATCTCCCAATACCTGATAGAGACCATATGCGGGCAGTTGGTGACCCCGTTTACAAAGACGGTGTGATCGAATTTTTGAAATCACTATCTAATTGATTAGTCGTGTTTTTAAGATGAAAATAGGCCTTATTCACCTTTAAAATGAGGAGCGCGGCGTTCGGCAAAAGCTAAACGCCCCTCTTCGTAATCCTTGCTATTGTAACAAACTTGAGCAAGAGCATCTTGAGTTTCAAAATCAATATGATGGTCATTTGCCGCCAGAGCATTGATAGCAGATTTAACATTCTTCAGTGTAAGTGGAGCATTAGAGCCTATTGTTTTGGCTAATGTTTTCGTAGCCGTTTCTAAGTCTCTAGGAGAATGAACAGAGTTAAGCAAACCCTTAAGCATACACTGCTCAGCAGTAAACCGATCAGCTGTAAAAAGCAGCTCTTTTGCTATATGAGGCGGGACTATTTGCAGAAGAGGGCTTAACCAACGAACATCAAACCCAAGACCAAGTTTCGCAGGTGGTAATGAAAATTGTGCATCTTCAGATGCTAGTCGTAAGTCTGCTGAAAGCGCTAATAATAAACCACCTCCCATGCAAAACCCATGTATCATTGCAATGGTTGGTGTTTGGCAATCTTGCAGGGCTTTAAAAGCTGCTGTGTTTAGTTTGTTATAATTTTCAGCTGCATCCCCCTCGCGAACTCGGTCAAACTCAGAAATATCTGCACCAGCTGAGAAGGCCTTCTCACCTTCACCACGAATGAGTATCGCTCTTATATCTTTATCTTGATCAAGTTTTTGAATTATTTGCGGGAAAGCTTGCCACATATCTTCATTGAGAGAATTTAGTCTCTTTGGGGAGTTGATAGTAATCCAACCAAGTTGCCCTTCAACATGAGTGGTTAGAGAAGGGGCATCTAAATCTAAATCGGTCATATTATAGTCTCTCTGAAGCTTGGGATTAGTGCATTCCGTCAAAAATGGAATGATCTAGCCTTTGGTAACGTAAAAAATAAAGACGTCTGAAATTTAATGAGAAAATCTGTAGGACTATCTTATGAAGGGATAAACTAAGAAAGACAAGAATGAGAAAACTCACATTCGATTGAGCAAAAAAGCAAGAATAGACTTAACTTCATGTTATTTAAAGAAAATAGCAACTTATCCCTCTGGTTTTACCAAACATGCGAAGATGGTGCTTAAAAAGGCCGCATGTCTTTAGAGCCAAAGAAAGAAATATGAACAAATTCAAGGGTTAACAAAGCGTTAAAAACCTGTTGCGTGCATACTACAATTAACAAATTAGGAAGATTCACTAAATGCGACGAATCAGCTATCTATTGTGTCATGTAGTGGGGGTAAATTCTGACCGAGGTAATTGTTAAGCTTAGATTTTTCTCTAATTTAACTTTCACATTGGTCGGTTATTCTCCACCAATTTTTGACCTTTTCCGTGGCGGTAAAAGCCAAAAATTGTGTGGGGCATCTTTCAATCAATCTCAATTCTGAGATCTAATCGTCTTTTTAAATTGGTCGATGTTAGTCAAGTTTTAGTTTTTTAGGTATCCAGTCTTAGATCAATTTCTGTTCGCGTAAATCCAAAGGAAGCTAGTTAAGCTCTTTCTAAAATTGAAGGAGTGGCTGATTGTTTTATTATTTAGAGTCTTAAAATTCATTAAGAGCTAATTTTAAAAACAATCAGAAATGATACTATGTGATTTTGGTAAGATGAGAAGGTGTCTAATGACTGAGACGAAAGATGAAAACTCTCACAAAGTTAAATCATTACCGACAAGCTAGTCGGTACACTTTAAGGAGGTCGTCCATGAGACATATTCTTGGACTTTTAGGGCTTGTTGCCGCGTCGGCATTGGTGGTTGTTTCAGCCGCTATGAATTGGCGTTTTGGCTTCAGTCTTGGCAATACTGAATTTGATGGTCACGTATATGGTATGGCAAGTGTTGCCGCCGATTGTTTAAAAGCAATTGTACCATTCCTAATAATTTACGCCCTTAAGACAAAAAAATGGGCACAAGCCTTTGCCGGCATTGCACTTGGAATTATTTGCACCGGCTACTCATTGACCTCCAGCCTTGGCTTTGCCGCCTTGAACCGTGCTGACAACAATGGCGCACGATTAATTCAGGTGACAAACTACAATGACACTCGTGTCGAGCTGAAGCGTTTGCAAGATAAACTATCCTGGATGCCAAAACATCGTCCAGTCTCTGCTGTACAAGCTGAGTTGCAACGTGCAAACGCCTTGCAAGTTAAGATGAAAGGCAGAAGGCGCCAAACAGTTGAAGCCGCAACAAAGGGTTGTAGTTCAACTAACTGGGTATCTCGCAAATATTGCGCGAATATCTTTGATCTGAAAAAAGAACTGGCTATCTCCGAGGAAGCCGCCAAAATTGATGCGCGCTTGGTTGAGTTGCGCAGTAAAATGTCTGACGCAGGCTCAGTAGCAGCAGCTGGTAAAACAGATCCGCAAGCTGATTTCCTGGCCAGTCTTTTTGGTCTTAAGCTTGAAGCAATTCAAACCGGACTAATTTTACTTGTATCGCTTCTGGTAGAAGCAGGCTCAGCACTTGGTTTGTTTGTGGTATTTAGCATGTGGAGAATGGACGAAAGTCAAATGGCACGTCCTGCCAATGCAAAATTTGAAGATAAAATTCGGCAAGAACTGCAAGAAATTGCACCAGCTGGTTTATCAGTTGCCTTACCAGGTACGCCACAAGCACAGCAGCAGGAGGCTGCTATAGCAAAAGATACAAACTTAAAAACAGAAGAAGAAATTTTACAAAGTGATAATGATAATGACCATGAAAATAATGAAACAACAACAAGTGAAGAACAAAGAGATCCGGTAAAATTACCGAAAAATGAAATGGATCGTTATTACGAAGAACGTATTGAAAAAGCAGAAGGACAATCAACAACAGCAACACAGCTTTATGATGACTATTGTGAATGGTGCGAAGAGCAAAGCTCCAGCCCCATGTCCCAAATACCATTTGGAAAACAATTAAGTAAAATGGAAATCAAGAAAGCAAAAATAGCTGGACGAATACGTTATAAAGGCATCAAGCTTAAATATAAAAAGGCGAAAGAAGGACGCAACAAGGTAGGTGCAGTCCGAGTGGCCTAAAGCGTGTTACCTAAAAATTCTAGGTTATACGCTAGTAAAAATTAAATATGAAAAAGCGGCTCTCAATTGGGGGCCGTTTTTTTATGTCTAAAAACAAAAATGATAAAGCAAGAGCGTATCGCACATAAGTTGGCACTAGTGCCTTACGGTTTTGTGGAATTGTGGATGCCGCGACGGTTGCTAATGCGGATGCTCTGTAGGCATCTGAAGCACAAAAAAGAGCAACCGAGGGGCACTAAAAGCGACGGTTACTTATTGCGGATGCTCTGTGGGCATCTGAAGCACAAAAAAGAGCAACCGAAGGAGCACTAAAAGCGACGGTTGCTAGTGGGCAACCGAAGGAGCACTAAAAGCGACGGTTGCTAGTGGGCAACCGAAGGAGCACTAAAAAAGAGTGAACCGATGGTTCATGAAATGCGTCAAATAAAGAGACATCAAAAAAATATTACTTTAAAAATGCAAGTATGGTCTGTTCGAGTGTTTAATGTTAAAGTAGAGTAAAACCTTATGGCGTGATAATAATATTAGAATTGTGCGTTTAATTGAAAGTAGCTAGTTGTAAGTCTAGCTATGATGACTATGTAGCTAAGATGATATTTTAGCGGCAAAAGAAATAATAAGAACGGCAGGGTGGATATGCCACATCAAGCAGAAGTCAAATCATTCGGATCAGTTGATCCCGTCTGGCAAAAAGTAAAAACAGAAGCAGAACAAGCTGTTGAAGCAGATAAAGTCATCGCAGGCCTTATCTATAATGCGATCCTTAATCATCAGACATTAGAGGAAGCACTTAGCTACCATCTTTCTCAAAGATTAGATCATTCTGATGTTGATGCCAGCGTGCTAAATCGAACTTTCAATGAAATCATAAGTAATGATGAAGAATTCAGGCGCACATTGCGGATTGATATGGCGGCTGTTTTTGAACGTGATCCAGCCTGCAACCGTCTACTTGAGCCATTATTATACTTTAAAGGCTTCCACGCTCTACAAACACACAGATTTGCTCATCATTTGTGGCAAAAGGGCTCGCTCGATTTTTCTCTCTACCTTCAGAGCCAGTCATCAAGAATTTTTGGTGTAGACATCCATCCAAAAGCTAAAATTGGAAGCGGAATTATGTTTGATCACGCAACAGCTTTAGTCATTGGTGAAACAGCTGAAGTTGGCGATTATACCTCAATTCTTCACAATGTTACCTTAGGCGGTAGTGGTAAGAACACAGGTGATAGACACCCTAAAATTGGCAACAATGTTATGATCGGGGCAGGTTCCAAAATTCTAGGCAATATTACTGTCGGAAATTGCGCCCGTATTGCAGCTGGGTCTGTTGTCCTCGAAGATGTACCAAAGGAAACTACAGTTGCTGGTGTCCCCGCAAAAGTGATTGGTGCGGCTGGTTGTAACGAGCCGGCAAGAACAATGAACCAATTGCTCAATGTTGTCTCTGATAAAGAAACTGGCAAAAGCGAATAGACTAAATCCTCCCCAAAAAAAGCCTAAGCGCTGGCTAAAAAATAATCTTTTCAATTGATTAAATGATCAGCCTCTTATACATCTGTTTTAAGTTGGATAAGAGGCTGAAACATGCCGTCCTCAAGATCCGGAAAAGAAGATATAAAACACTGATCCTGAAAGGGGAGAACTCGTGAACGCTGAAGAAATCAAAAAGCTGGAAACATACCTGAAAAAACTATTTAATTCAGAGGCTATTGAACTTCGCCGAGCTCCAAAAGTTCAGGATATGGTCGAGTTACACAAAGGCGATGAATTCCTCGGAACCGTATATAGAGATGCGGAAGATGGTGATGTATCATACCAGGTCAATTTCGCTGTCCTGGACATTGATCTAGACTAAAACAACAGGTAATCCGTAATCAGGCCGCTACGTTAACCAACTTTCGAACAAAAGGTTAACACTTTCTTAAAGCTGTGAAATACTGACTGAAATATTTAATTTCAGAAATTCCAAACAAGTTTTTTCTTAAATTCGTTTGGAGGGAAAGTGTTCTGGCGTGGCGGCTTTAGACTTAAATATCATCTTAAACATATACACATTGGCAGTCGGCTTTACCGTAGGCGGTGTTTTTGCATCATCTTTTGCATTAATAACTGGCAATGCATTGAGATTTGAAATGACAGAAAGTCAAAGTCAGTTATCAATGCTTCTAGGGTTTATTACTCGCATTATAGCTGGACCGTTTATGATTATAAGAAACACATTCAGAGCTGTTCTTATATCAGGCAGTGAGCCCTATTGGATCATGGTAGCCATCGTCTTTGCTAGTGTTTGGAGTTATTGCCAAGGGGTACTAATCTTAGAGACCATATGTAAACTCGGCGCTTGTTCATAAACAAAGCCCGTGTCTACTCTATTTTTAAGAGACAAACTAAGCTTAAATCATGTATCAGTTTCGCAGCAAAGAATAATTTCGAGAAGATGCTATTGCATTTCAAATCAATATTGAATTCATAAAAAAACGCTTCTGAATTACCATAACGAAGAAGGGAGTGCTCTTCTCCAGAGCACGGACATTGCAGCTAGGTGGATGCTTCGTGGGCATCTGAAACCCAAGAACAAAGAGCGGATGCTTCGTGGGCATCTGAAGCCAAAAAGGCTGCCCGGTGCAGAAGATCAACCCGAACGGAGTAGCGCGGTTTGACATTGGGCAACCTGAAGCACCATTAAAAAGTAATAGCACGTGAGACAAAATAGAATCTCGGAGAACATATGCCACTTTATAAATTTGAAGATAAGTCGCCCCTAATAACCAATCCAGATGAAAGTTGGATTGCACCAACAGCAGCACTTATCGGTGATGTCCGTTTAGAACAAGAAACAAGCATTTGGTTTGGAGCTGTTTTGCGAGGGGACAATGAACCCATTTTAATTAATGCCGGATCGAATGTGCAAGAAGGTGTGGTCATGCACACAGATCCAGGCTTTCCTTTACTAGTTGAACAAGGGTGCACGATTGGTCATCAGGCGATGCTGCATGGCTGTACTATAAAAGAAAACTCACTTGTAGGTATGGGAGCAACAATCTTAAATGGAGCTATCATTGGCAAAAATTCTCTAGTGGGTGCTCATGCACTTGTCCCAGAAAACAAAACATACCCTGAGGGAGTGCTCATTGTTGGTACACCGGCAAAAGTCGTAAGAGAACTCACAGTTGAAGAAATTGAAGGTTTGAGAAAGTCAGCTAAAGGATATATTTCCAAAATAAGCCGCTATCAATCTGGTTTGCAAGAAATCTAAAGGCGTCAAATATGTAATATCTCCATCCATAAAGAGGGTGTTATTTATTCAAGAGATGTATGAGTAGAGCTCTTAATTCAGCTGGAGCAACAGGCTTTGTTAAAAGCTCGCATTTTTCATTTGCCGCATGGTTCAATACTGCAGGATAAGGCGTCGCAGTCACAATCACAGCGGGTAAGTCCGGTGCATTATATCTGTTGCGGATATGGGCAACCACTTCAGGTCCAACAATTTCATCTTTCAAATGATAATCTGCGACAATGACATCAGGCATACGTTCAACCTGATCAAGTTGTTCTTGAATGTTTGCATGACTATCAGCTGCCAAGCATTGTGCTCCCCACCGTGAAAATAGAGTTTTCATTGCAACCCGAACATTCGGGTTATCTTCAATAAGAACAATAAAAGAATCTTCTAACTTTATCTGAACAGGTTTTTTATCTGGAACCATAGTTGAGGGTTCATCAGGAATTTCATATTGCTGTGAACTGATAGGAACGGTCACGCTAAACACAGAGCCTTTACCAGGCACGGATCTAAAATTGATTTCATGTCCTGCGGCATCAGCCATTCGTTTCACAATAGCCAACCCAAGTCCCAGACCATCTTGATGAACATCATTCTTACAACGATGAAATTCATCAAAAATTTTATCATGTTCAGAAAGAGGGATCCCTGAGCCAGTATCCCAAACTTCAAATCTCAAATTTTTACCACGGCGCCGGCACCCAATTAAAATTCCTCCCTTATGAGTGTAACGCAAAGCGTTCGATACAAGGTTTTGCAGAATACGTCTTAGAAAGATAGGGTCAGTGCTTACAATTAGTGGTAATGAAAAAACCTTAATCTTAAGGTTTTTTTGATTGGCAACAGAACTAAAGTCAGCATGAAGTCCGCGTATAATTCGATCCGCAGAAAAACGACAAATATCCGGCACGCTAACACGGGCATCAAGCTTGGAAATGTCAAATAAGGTGCGAAGTAATTCCTCAATAGTCTGTAAAGAACGATCAACTTGAGAAATTAGACGTCCAGCTTGTGGGGAAACATCCTCTCCCTTGAGCGTTGACATATTAAGTCGGGCAGCACTTAAAGGTTGGAGAAGGTCATGACTGGCAGCAGCTAAAAATTTTGTTTTACTGCTATTCGAATTTTCAGCTTGTTCTTTAGCCTTCGAAAGGTCAAGATTAGAAACTTCAAGCTCATCAAGGGCAGAGCGAAGTTCAATTGTTCGCGCTTTAACTTGTTCTTCAAGTAAAATTGCAGATTGAAATAACGAATAACTATTGGCCCGTTGATCCATACTTCTCTCAACCCGGCGAATGAGAGCTCTATTGATCTTTTCTAACTTTTCAACCCTCTCAGCAAGTTCAACTTCACGACTAGAAGGCTCCCCTGATACGTCATAACGTTTCTTGTTTACATCCTTTAAGAATAAAACAGGTTTTTCATCATTGGGTTTAGGGGAAGAAAAAGGTTCGTTATCTCTTGTCATTTTCCAATAGCAATTCCTGAAAAGGTTTGATTTAGATGCATGGCATGGATTTGCTCACCATAAGTATTAAAACCGATAACACGATTTTCTCGGTAAATCTGACTTATTTGCTCCTTACTCTGATTGATCTCAGACATCATACGTCTTAAAACGCAATCAAATCCAAGGATTAGTTGCGGTTGACCAAATTGGGATTTGATTGAATCAAATGTGGAATTTATGCCCTTCACCATGTCATCAATGTCTGAAAGTGTAAAAACTATCCCTTCGTCAATCGCACAATAAAAACTGAAAGATCCATCCTCATTTACATCCTTAATAGATCGCGTATAGCATTGGCCACCAAAACAAACGCACAAAGGGTGTGAAGCAAAACAAAGAAGGTCCAATTCACTTTCTTCTATACCTAAAGCTTGTGCGTAAGCAGTTGCAGCCGGCATAGCATTCAATTCATGAACAATCCTGTTTTCTGGGTCAGCTTTAGTAACAACAAACTTTATAGGTGTTGGTATAAAACTATCACTCTTAAATATGTGCAGAGAAGGGCGGCTTTCAATAAGCAATAAAGTCGCGGCATCTTTCTCAATCCTACCATCATTAATGATGCAGGTTTCTTTGAAATTCAAACCATCAGCTGCAGAACCACCTATCAAGGGAATATCTTTTAAGCCCGAATTTATAGCAGAAACCAATTGTTCTTCTCTATAACTCAAGCCATCCACAAGCATCAGAGCAATAGAATGAGGTTTGTCGCTATGGCGCATGTCTTGAAATTTTTGAACAGCCTGACTAACCATAGGTTGCCCTTGGCCGATAGAAAATTCATGTAAATTAGGAATGAATGTTGCGTTGACCCCAAATTCATGGGCGCAGAAGCCTATCGCGACAATTACACCCTCTGAAACACCATTAGGTGTGATTTCACCGGCAGTACTACATCCATATATAGGAGTATCTGTATAATGCTTTTTCAATTCATCTAAAAAAGGGATAGATGCATACTGAGACGAGAAAAACATTAAAATGAACGCAAAATCATTATTATCGAGTTGCTGCATAATATCATTAGATATGTCTGAAGCGTTATTTTTACTCGATACAGCAATTTTGAGGCTATCGACTTGATTCTCAAAAAATGATGATGTCATTGAGTGTCTCTATTCAATGGTATCGGGCCTTGTAGGCCCCTAAGACGGAAATTATTTTTGTTTTATTTGATAAGTCTGCACAGGATTGAACATAAAGTCCAGTTTTCCCATCTTAGCAAACTGACGTGAAATGAACGAGCCATCCAGAAAAATAGGGTTAAATCCTACAAATCAAGTCATAAGGATAAAATAATATCAATTACCTCCTTGTCTCTGCTAGAGATTAAGGAGATGTTTCTAAGACGTCCGCTATTTCAAATTTAATATAAATTCAGAGTCAATAATGATCGGCTTCTGGATGTGTAGCATTTATGTGACGAAAGAGTCACAGCCCCCGATTCTGCAGCTAAAATCACCCTAAAAATAAAGACATTTCGAGGTTGTAAACTACCTACCAACTGATAGAAAAGCGCAGCTCTAATAATAATGGTGTAAAAATTATACTAAAGACTAAAGATTATCAGGGTACCGCGAAATAAAAATACAAAAGAATCGTTTGCGAATCTAAATGTTAATGGCGAATAACAGTTAAACGATTGTTTTAAATGTAAAATTTATGGATTAAGCTTTATCAATTCACGATTAATAATCACTTAACAAGATCGGTGTAGAATCTATTAACTATATTAGATGGGGATTAAACCCAGGAAGATATTGCCCTCACAACCTAAAGTAAGTGAGGATAAAGCAGTCTGTAATGATATTGAGCAGAATTCATCCGTGTCGAAAATAACACACGAGTGTAATTATTAGCTCACAATGTCACAGTTTATGTTTACGAACAGGTCTTGAATGGTTTAAAGATTCTGAACGTGAGGATTTCCGAGGGACGGGGGTCGAGCGGTTTTTTGTAACCACTATTTTTCAGTGGTAAATAACCGAAGGGCCGTTCATTAGAGTTCACGACTTATATGCATCATAATTATTTGATGCCCGAACAAGAATAGGAGAATAGGAATGATTGGGGGATTAATTAAATCCAATCGCGTTGCAGCTCTAGCTGGTGCAGGCTTTATTGCCAGTGCTCTTGCTGTAAGCCCTGCACAAGCAGCTGACCTAGGTGGTGACTGTTGTGCAGATTTGGAAGAGCGTGTAGCAACTCTTGAAGCTACAACAGCTCGTAAAGGCAATCGTAAAGTTTCTCTAACCGTTTCAGGTTGGGTTAACACAGGCCTTTACATCTGGGACGATGGCGTTGATTCAGACGCATACGTTGTTACAGATAATGGTACAACACTAGCAACAAGAATCACATTTTCTGGTTCTGCTAAAATCAACAGCGACTGGTCAGCTGGTTACACAATCACTATCGAGCCTCAAAATTCTGAAGCACTTCTAGGTGTTACCCAGAATAATGATGATGGCGGAGCAGTTAATGGTGTTGGCTTACTTGAAAGCTACATGTATGTGAAAAGTGAACAGCTTGGTAAACTAAGCTGGGGTCTTCAATCACAAGCAACAGATAACGTGGGTATCGTTGATCTTTCTGGTTCAATCTTCTCATCTATTCCTGTTGTCTTCCGTGGTAACGCTTTCTTACTACGTAGCAACACAGGTGGATCTTTTGATGCAGCTGGTAATGCAGTAGCTGGTCTTACAGGTGCAGCAACGAACCAAAACATTCTACAATGTCACGGTATCGGAACTGGTATCGGTAATGACTGTTTTGGTCTTCTTACAAATTCAATCAAATATGAATCACCTACTATCTCAGGTTTCACACTTTCAACATCTTGGGGTGAAGATGATTTTTATGACGTAGCATTGAAATATGCTGGTCAATTTGGTGACTTGAAAGTTGCTGGTGCATTTGGTTACACAAACATTCAAGAGAATAATGGTGCACTTGCTGGTACAGACACAGAAGTATTCACACTTGCTGGTTCTATCATGCACGTACCAACAGGTATCTTCGTAAATGCAACTTATACATTAGAAGATGTTGATACTCTAAATGGTGTTGCTCCTCCTGCTGGTTTCGAAGACAGCCCAGACTCAATCTACATTAAAGCTGGTATCAAGCAAAAGTGGAACTCACTTGGCGCGACAGCTATCTACGGTGAATGGGGTCAATATAACGACGGTTACACTCTAGCAATGTTCAATAACGGTGTTACAGGTTCAGAAGTTACTCGTTACGGTGCAGCTATCCACCAATGGATTGATGCAGCTTCAATGCAAATGTATGCTAAATGGAATACATTCGAATATGATGTAGATGGTACTTCAGACCTAACTACAGTTGGCATCGAAGACTTCACAGAATTCACAGTTGGTGGCGTAATCTTCTTCTAATCCTAACGGATAGAAATTACGACTAACAAATTGAAAGCCACTCCTTCGGGGGTGGCTTTTTTTATTTCTAATCAGGATAAAAGATTTAATTTTCTTTCAATTTTTAAAAACACTAAAATTTATGATTTTGAATCTTATCATCGTGCTCTTTTAGTATTTCACTTCACCTTCTTTCCAATTTATATTTAATCGAACCTAAGGTCTCAGGTAATAGAGTAGAGAGAGAAACCTTCTTCTTCTTTTCTTACTAACTATAAAACTCGAATAGGAGAGCCTATAATAAATTTGTTGGAGGATTTAAAATGAAGATAAGGAGCAGAGCTTTTTTCTGATCATAAATTTAATTGGAATTTCAGTTGCATCAGCCGATCCAAAACAGAGTTCCAAATATTACTAGAGAATGATTAATTAAAGCCCACTTCGGTGGCTTTTACCCTTTTTCGTCCGCGTCCCAGGCTTACCACCTGAAGAACGGGGCCGTGCTTTCTTAGATAATGTAGTCTTCTTTTTAGGTTTAGATGTCTGCTTAACATCTGAAATCTCATCATTCGCGCCGGATGCCTCGCCGGTTTCTGGTGGGAAATCTGAAGGCGAACTAACAGAGCCATCTGAGGCGCGCTTTTTTGCGGATGCTTTGTGGGCATCTAAAGCACCACTACGTGCGGATGTTTCATCCTTAGTAAGAGGTCGTTCAGTAGTAGAAGGACCCATTTCATCAAGGTTATTCTTTTTTAAGCGAGATTTTCGTTTCTTATCAATAGAAGGAACGGAAAGATCACTGCCAGTAAAACGTTTGGAAAGAGGGTCATTCGCAACCAATAGTTCATGGTCTTTCAATCGCTTAATCTCATCTCTAAGGCGGGCCGCTTCTTCAAATTCAAGATCTTCTGCAGCTTTCATCATTTTCTGTTCCAGATCTTGCAGCACAGCCTCAAAATTATGCCCAACCGTTGCAACATCAGCTAGTGGATCATTGTCATTAGACGTCACATCTTCATCATCGTAAAGACTATCAAGAATATCGCCTACATTCTTTGCAACTGTTTTAGGTACGATCCCGTGTTCGATATTATAAGCAACCTGTTTTTCCCGTCGGCGATCTGTTTCATCAATGGCGCGTTGCATAGAGCCTGTAACCCGGTCAGCATATAAAATGACCCGGCCTTCAACATTTCTAGCTGCACGTCCAATTGTTTGAACAAGTGATGTCTCGGAGCGCAAAAATCCTTCTTTATCAGCATCAAGAATGGCAACAAGCGCACATTCAGGAATATCCAACCCTTCTCGAAGCAAGTTAATGCCAATAAGAACATCAAAGGCCCCAAGACGAAGGTCGCGTATAATCTCAATGCGCTCTAGCGTATCAATATCAGAATGCATATATCGCACGCGAACACCCTGGTCATGGGCATATTCAGTCAGGTCTTCAGCCATACGTTTGGTTAGCGTCGTGACTAGGCTTCGATATCCCTGAGCTGCCACTGCTTTACATTCATCAATCAAATCATCAACTTGGGTGCCCGCAGGGCGAATGATTATATCAGGATCCGTTAGCCCCGTTGGGCGAATGACTTGCTCAGCAAACACGCCATCCGTTTGCTCAAGCTCCCAATCACCAGGGGTAGCCGAGACAAAAGTAGTCGGCGGGCGCATAGAATCCCATTCAGCAAACCGCATCGGCCGGTTATCCAGGCAAGAGGGTAACCGAAACCCAAAATCAGCAAGCGTGTGTTTTCTCTTAAAGTCACCACGAAACATAGCGTTAAGCTGGCCAACGGTAACATGGCTTTCATCAACAAAGACAAGAGCATCATCGGGCAAATATTCAAATAAAGTGGGCGGCGGATCGCCGGGATTGCGCCCAGTGAGGTATCGAGAATAATTCTCAATGCCAGCGCATGATCCCGTTGCCCCCATCATTTCCAAGTCAAATGAAACACGCTGTTCAAGTCGTTGTGCTTCAAGGAGTTTGTTGACCTTTTTGAGCTCAGCAAGACGTTCTTGGAGTTCTTGTTTAATACCAATCATAGCTTGGTCAAGTGTTGGCTTTGGTGTCACATAGTGCGAGTTTGCATAGAGTTTCACACTTTCAAAACTATTGGATTTATGCCCGGTTAAAGGGTCAAACTCTGTAAGGCCTTCAATCTCATCACCAAATAAAGAAATCCGCCAAGCTCTGTCTTCTAGGTGAGCCGGCCAGATTTCAATCGTATCCCCGCGAACACGAAATGTACCTCTGCCAAAGGCCTGATCATTGCGTTTGTAATGGAGAGCAACGATATCTGCGATGAGTTGCTTATGCTCAATTCTCTCATTAAGGCTGAGCGGTAAAGTCATTGCTGTGTAGGTCTCAACAGAACCGATACCGTAAATACAAGAAACGGATGCAACAATAATTACATCATCTCGCTCCAGAAGTGCACGCGTTGCAGCGTGGCGCATCCGGTCGATTTGTTCGTTTACACTTGCTTCTTTTTCAATAAACGTATCAGAGCGAGGAACATAAGCTTCAGGTTGGTAATAATCATAATAGGAAACAAAATATTCAACCGCATTATCAGGAAAGAAGTTTTTAAACTCACCATAAAGCTGTGCCGCTAGAATTTTATTTGGCGCTAGAATAAGAGCAGGCCGCCCGGTTTGCTCAATCACATTAGCAATAGAAAAGGTCTTGCCTGTTCCCGTCGCCCCAAGCAATACCTGACTTTGCTCACCTTCAGCTAAACCATCAACGAGCGTTTTAATTGCAGTTGGCTGGTCACCCTTGGGAGTAAATTCAGATTGAATTTTAAAAGGCACACCTCCTTCAGATTTAACCGGCCGCTCTGGTCTATGGGGCACATAAGGCGCCAGTCGCTCTTCATGACAAAGAGGATGTGTATCAAGCAGTGGTTGAGATACTGTCGCAATCTCTGAAGGTTTGGTCTTTATAGTACGTGATTTAGCCATGTATAAGAATATGGTATGACAGTGGGCTTGAAACAAGAGAAAAATAATAAAAATTGAGAGATTAAACTCTCGAATTTTTCTATTGTTATAGATTAATAAACTGGATCAGATTTTATAAAAACAAAGGCTGTCATCGGACGTCAAATCATCTAAAATGCAGCTCAAGTCTTAAAGCATATTCAAAAATTTAGGGCCTGAAATTGAAAACAACTCATAGGGTAGGAATAATGAGAACAGTTAAGTCAAGCAAACTGAAGAAAATAATCAAATTTCTCTCTCTACTCTATTTTTTTGCTTTTGCCCTTACTCAACAAACGTCAAACGCCTTTGCGGGGAATCCATCATATAATTGCGGAGGACGGCTTACTGCAAATGAAAGGTTGATTTGCTCAAGAAATGATCTCTCTGAATTAGATAGAGAAGTATCCGATGCCTTTTATGAGCTCACAGCACTCCTCAATAGAGCAGCAGCAAATTTGGTTAGAAAAGACCAATCTAGATGGCTTAAACAACGACAGAAATGCAAAAGGAATGTTGCTTGTACAAGAAATTTATATTTGCTACGCCTCGATGAACTGGCAAACAATTTAAGTGAGCAACGCGCCTATAGAAACCCACCAAAACAGCAACCAAAAGACCATACAAATAGGGATGAAGTAAATTGTGCTTTGAGTGGGCAGTATCACTTTCAAGGGGGCTGTGTGAATGAATGCCCTCCTGATTGGATCGCCGAACCTCGTGGTAAATTTTGTCGCAGAATGTCAGATGAAGAACGTGATGGCAGTTTATGCAGCCCGGGCTTTACCAATGTTCGCGGCAAATGCATACACAATTCTGACCTTCACAAAAAAAAGAAGCCGCAAAATACCAAACATAGAGGGCCACTGCCAAATGGGATTTACGGCATTTATGTTCTCTCTCATGGAGATAGTTTGAGAGTTGATCATACAGCAGACAAGCTTCTCTATACCCAACACAAATCAGGCAACCCAAATGATCCAAAACAACCTTTTCGCCTGACCTATCATAAAGGCTCTTATATCATCACAGATATCAAAAGTAGTCTAAGGTTACATGCAGATGGAAATGGAGATTGGAAAGTCTCGCTAAGATATCAACCAAAAGATGATTTTACCAAATTCAATATAACTGCGGCCAACGAAGGATGTTTTTTCGTACAAACTGAAGCCTCTGCCAACTATTGGATCTGGGAACCTAATTCGCAGGTCATCCAGGTGCGCCCGCAAAGCGCAGGTGAGGAAAGCATGTTTTGCTTCTTGAAGCAGTAATCAAAAATGGAAAAGTCACTGAACAATACTCAATTTGCGCCAGAAACTTTCAGAGAATTCTTCCAAATCTTCCTTAAGGTTGGTCTGCTCTCTTTTGGTGGACCAGCCGCGCAGATCTCTATGATGCACCGTATTTTAGTTGATGAAACTAAATGGCTAAAAGAGCAGCAATTCTTGAATGCCCTTAGTTTTTGTATGTTTCTACCTGGCCCCGAAGCCATGCAATTGGCAACCTATGCAGGTTGGCGTTTAAAAGGCGTCATTGGCGGCCTGGTCGCGGGGTTGTTGTTCGTAATGCCAGGCGCACTCGTTATGCTCGCACTCGCCATCATCTATGCTCACTTTGGCAACCTCAGCATCATAAATACGCTTTTCCTAGGCGTTAAAGCGGCCGTTTTGATCATCGTGATTGAAGCACTCATGCGCGTATCAAATAAAGCGTTAAAAAATAAAGCCAGTTGGGTACTGGCAGCCGCCGCGTTCATCGGTATCTTTTTCTTAAAACTACCATACCCGCTGATTGTCTTATTAGCTGCCGCCTACGGATTTTTCTTTATGGTAAAAGAGACAGAAGAGGCAACAGAGATAAATCAGAAACCTGTGGCCCATCTCAAAACTTTAATGACCATAGCAGCAGGTCTGTCCATCTGGGCACTTCCATTCATCATCCTGTCAATGACTTCCTCAGCTTCAATTCTAACTGACATCGGCATATTCTTTTCAAAATTAGCCATTGTCACCTTTGGCGGGGCCTATGCTGTCCTGGCCTATATGGGGCAAGATGTCGTCAGCCAATATGGCTGGTTAAGCCCAGGACAAATGATGGACGGTCTCGGCCTGGCAGAGACAACACCAGGCCCGCTAATCTTAGTTACAGAATTCGTAGGCTTTCTAGCCGGTTTTAAAGAAGGCGGTTTATGGCTGGGTATAAGCGGCGCTTTGATGACCCTTTGGGTCACCTTTGTCCCTTGTTTTCTATGGATTTTCGCCGGCGCCCCTTATATTGAATGGATCTCGGCCCAGCCAAGGTTAAGTGGGGCATTAAGCGCAATTACAGCCGCTGTCGTTGGCGTCATTCTAAACCTCTCCATTTGGTTCGGGCTTCATGTGTTTTTTGCAAAAGTCACCCCAACTACCTATGGGCCAGTTACCCTCTGGCAACCAGATCTTTCATCCCTAAACTGGCAGGTGGTTGCACTCTCATGTTTGTGTGCTCTTCTCCTCTTTAAATTCCACTGGGGAATAACTCGCGTACTACTCATTTCAGCTGCGGCGGCTTTTAGTTTATCTCACTTGTAAAAAACATATGATGTAATTTCTCATATCACGGAAAAAACGATGAACAATAATGAACCGTCACCTGTAAAAACGTACTTTGCAAACTACTCAAGAAGAATTCAGGCGGTGCTCCTCGATGGCATAGTTTTAGTCATCATCTTCGTGGGTTTAATAGTCCTGGCGTCAAATGTTGAGTTAAGCCAATGGATGAAAGTTAGTTTATTCGTGTTTGTAGGATTGTTATTCGAACCCTTGCTGGTATCAATGACGGGAGCCAGTCTTGGTCACCATTACAAAGGACTAAGGGTTGAAAAAGATGGTGACGTGAGAAACCTAAACATCTTTGAGGCTCTGTTCCGGTTTCTCATTAAAAGTGTTTTAGGCACTTTTTCACTTTTGTTTTTTCTTACAACAAAACGACATAAGGCATTGCATGATATGGCTGTTAATTCAGTCGTTGTGATGAATAATGCATCTATCAAAAAAGGTTTTAAGGGTGCCTCAGAGCGGATCATTGAGGAAAATGGCTTTAAAAATGCTTCAAAATTAAGAAGAGGGATGATGATATGTCTCTATACTTTCTTACTGTTAATTCTTACGGGCCTGCTAAGTTATAGTTTAACGTCTATGGATTGTTTTAACTATAACCGTTGTTCAGCACTAGATAATGGAATAGAGAGTTTAATTGGTTTGGTTTTCACAGGACTATTTCTTACAATCGTTTATTTCGGTTGGCATAGTCGATTACTTGGCTGCCTTCGTACAAAAATTGAGAATGAACACGCGTGATCACTTCGGCGGTGAAAACTCCAAAAACCGTTTAAACAGCTCTACTTCATCTTGGCTAAATTTCGATAACAAAGCGTCATCCAGCTTGGCAAAATGTTGCCGTGCACAAGACATCATCCGCTCACCTTCAGTGGTGAAAAGAATAACGCGTTGGTTCCCAAGCTCAGTGTCACTAACGGTTTGTAACCACCCCAAACTTTCGAGTTCCTTAATTTTCTTATGAACCGCTTGCCGCGAAATGCCCAGGCCCCTGGCCAATTCAGCGGCATGGTTCGGGCCGCAATCAAGTGCCCCTAAAAATGTCAAATGGCCAGCTGATAAATCCGTAAACCCCTGATCAATCAAGCGGGCCAGTAGCCAGTCAATCATACGTTTCTGAAAGTCATCCATGGCCATCGTGAGAGAAAGCGAGTGACTATTCGGCAGGTCAAATTGAGCCTGCGGTGATTTTCTAGATTCAGTTGTTAACTTGGTTGACAAGATGCAACCTCTTTGATAGTTGTCAATTAGGTTTACAAGATGTTTGTATCATATTTGAAAGAGGTTGGAAATGTTAAAAGCAGTTCTCATTCTAAATGCACTCTCATGCGCCATATTCGGCGCTCTGTTTTTTCTCAAAAGCGAGGAAGTTGCAAGCTTCATTGGCACGCCTCCTGTTTTGTTCGTTCAAGTCTTAGGGGCAGGGCTTTTTATAAATGCGATTTTACTGATCTTCACAGCCTTCCAATCAGCACCCAAAAGAAATGACATCCTCTTCTTTTCACTCGGTGATGCGGCGTGGGTTGCATTCACAATCATTCTTATAATTGGAAATATTTGGATTATAAACAGTGAAGCCGTCTACTGGAGCTTAGCAGTTGCTCTCTTTGTTGGTCTATGCGGATTACTTCAATGGATATTTGCTCCAAAGTCCGGAGAGGAAGCTTAAAAAAAACACAGAAACCCAACCAAGCCTTAGTTGGGTTTCTGTTCTTCACATTTGAAAAATTAATCAGCTCGAACATGAACATATTCACCAGGAGCATCCCCAAGGTTTTTAATAGGTTTCGGCTGGCGCGCAGGAACAAGGACACCACTTTTCTTGGAAATCCATTGCTCCCAATCAGTCCACCAGGAGCCCTCATGTTTTTCAGAACCTTGCATCCATTCATCAGGGTCTTTAAATAGTTTTTTCGATTTATTGGTCCAGTGACAATATTTTTTCTTCACCGGTGGGTTAACAATTCCAGCAATATGACCAGAAGCCCCTAAAACAAATCTTTTCGGTCCGGAAAATGAATTCACACCAGCATAACAAGCTCGCCACGGCGCAATATGATCATCCTTAGTGGCCAGCATATAAGCAGGTGTTTTAATTTTATTCACATCAATGGCATGGCCATCAACAGTAATCCGTCCCGGATCCATAAATGCATTGTCCCTGTAAAAGCTAGTGAGATATTCAACAATCATTTTTGCTGGCATTCGGGTGGCATCTGCATTCCAATAGAGAAGGTCAAACGGCACAGGGTCCTTGCCCATCAGGTAATTATTTACAACAAAAGACCAGACCAAGTCATTCTCACGCATCATGTTAAACATGCCAGCCATTTCATTACCTTCTAGATAACCGGTCTTTCCCACTTTTTCTCCAAGTGTTCGAAGCTGGTCATCATCAAAGAAAACAGACATTTCTCCTACATCACTCATGTCAACCATAGAGGCCAGAAGGGTGGCTGAGTTGATACGCTTATCACCTGTCGCCGCCATATAGGCAAGTGTTGTTGTAAGCAGAATTCCTCCAATGCAGAACCCCAATGCGTTCACTTTTTTCTCGCCCGTTGTTTTCAAAACGTTCTCTAACGCAACAAGCACACCATCTTTCATATAGTCAGTAAAAGCCGTTTGAGCCTCGTTTGGCCCTGGGTTAACCCAGGAAATAACAAATAATGTATATCCTTGATCAACAACCCATTTGATATAGCTGTTCTCAGGCTTAAGGTCGAAAACATAAAATTTGTTAATCCACGGTGGGACAAACAAAATCGGGGTTTTATATGTTTTCTCAGTGCTGGGTGAATATTGAATAAGTTCAAAAAGATAATTTTTGTAAATCACTTTACCCGGCGAGTTAGCAATATTTTCTCCAACTTTAAAGGCATCATGATCCGTCATGCTCACCTTTAGTTGCCCATGCCCACGTTCCATGTCAGTCAATAAATTTTTAAAACCATCAAGTAAATTGTTGCCACCAGAATCGATGGTTTTCTTCATAACCTCAGGGTTAGTGAGAAGAAAGTTACTAGGAGAAATAGCACTGGCAAATTGCCGTGTCACAAACTGGACTTTCTTCTTATCCTTTTTTGACAT
Source organism: Hyphomicrobiales bacterium 4NK60-0047b (assembly GCA_040367435.1). Lineage (NCBI taxonomy): Bacteria > Pseudomonadati > Pseudomonadota > Alphaproteobacteria > Hyphomicrobiales > Hyphomicrobiales bacterium 4NK60-0047b. Next base: position 69,394 of record BAABWY010000008.1, read on the forward strand.
TCCTTTTGCATCATCAGAAAGGTTCTGTGCCCAGTCAGAAACAAGTAGGTAGGTTTCTTTAATGTAATCAAAAGCAGCATTTTTCTCCCAAGCTTCATCTTTAAATCGACGGTCCTTACTTTTGGAAGGTTCTGCAGTGGGCTCCAGTCCCAAAGACCGATTAGCAGCATTTATCCAGATGTCAGATAGGCCATTCCATAAATTAATTTGAGCAGTTACTAAACTAGCAGGATCACTAGCATAACGCATAGCCATATCCTGAAAAGCTTTGATCGCATTTTCATCAATGTTTATGGGAATACCAGTTGCATCGTGTTGACGTTGTATAAATTCAGAAACCATCTTTGCACTTTGTTTAGAGGTCTCTAACCACTGCTCAGCAAAGGGGTTATCTTCGAAATTGGTCGCTTGAAAGTCTTTACCTTTAGAGTTTTCACTCATTATATATCCCTCCCTAATTTATAATGACCGATCAAAAACTGGTGAATATCGGCTGTTTAAAAACAGCTCTTTTAACAACAGAAATCGGTCAATATAGAAATCAAGCATCTATAGAGGCAGCTCCAGGTTGGAACTGGCTTGTAAGATGTTAAAAAAACATCAATCTCTATAGGGGCGCACATTCACCGCCAAGTTAGTATATAAAATGGCTCTTTGGAACTCTGGCTCTAGGCACCATCACAATAGAGATGATGTCAATAAAATCAGTGTAACAGACTTTTTTTGAAAAAATATATAATTTTTTTAGAACTTAAGAATTAAGCCGATGATTTTACAATAAGATCTATTGGTAAAAGAAAAACCCGGCTCAATGAGCCGGGTTTATATAATCAAGAATTCAAGTTTAAATGAGTGATGAATTCTACTATTTTTGAGTTTTCAATCCAGCACGTTCGATGAGAGAGACATCACCCTCAGCATCGTTATTACCAGTTGTGAGGAGCTTCTCACCATAAAAGATTGAGTTCGCACCAGCCATGAAGCAAAGCAGTTGAGCTTCGTCATTCAGGTTAGAACGGCCAGCAGACAAACGAACACGTGCCTTTGGCATCAAGATGCGAGCCGTTGCCACCATACGAACAAGCTCGATGGAATCTACATGCTTGCGCCCCTCAAGAGGTGTTCCACCAACAGGAACAAGAGCATTAATCGGAACAGAACCAGGGTGAGGAGTTAAAGTAGCTAACACTTCAAGCATGCGTGCCCGGTCAACAATGGTCTCACCCATGCCGATGATCCCACCTGAGCAAAGCGAAATACCAGCCTTTTGCACATGAGAGATTGTATCTAACCGATCTTCAAAAGTTCTGGTTGTAATGATTTTGTCGTAAAACTCAGGAGACGTATCGATATTATGGTTATAAGAATTAAGCCCAGCCTCTTTCAAACGGCTAGCTTGGGTCTCGTTCAGCATGCCGAGTGTCACACAAGCTTCCATTCCCATGTCAGAAACACCCTTGACCATATCAACAACTTGGTCAAATTCCTTACCATCTTTTACATTGCGCCATGCAGCGCCCATGCAAAAACGAGTGGCTCCAGCGTCTTTCGCAATTTGGGCTTTTTCCATCACCGCTTGTGTTGCAAGAAGAGATTCTTTCTCTAAACCTGTTTCTTTGCCATAGTGCGCTGATTGTGGGCAGTATTTACAATCTTCTGGGCATGAACCAGTTTTAATGCTCAATAGACTAGCAAGCTGAACCGTGCCATCTTCATGAAATTGACGGTGAACGGTTTGCGCTTTATAGAGGAGCTCCATTAAGGGGCTTTCAAGCAGTGCAACAATTTCGTCCGTTTCCCAATCATGACGTATTAATGCGTCTGAAGAAGGGGCTTTAGTCACTGAACTATCAGCATGTGTTTGCGCATTAGCGTCTAATTGAGGCGCTGCCTCTTGATTTGAAAGTGTATAGTCATCCATGGTACAGCAAGGGGTCCTGTGTAAAGAGTGTTCCTGTAATATATAGTCATCTATGATTTGATCTTGCGTCAATCTTTAAGCCAAAAGGTCTAAAAACTCAACTAAAGAGCCATAATGAAAGAATTTGAAAGCGTTTATAAAACATTTTTGCAAGATTGCCATGATAAAAATCTCAGGCGGGATTTGCTCACCATTGAGCCGGAAAGTGCCGGTAAAATCAAGGTAGATGGTAAAATATACCTAAATTTCGCATCAAATGACTATTTAGGCCTAAAACATCATCCAAAATTAATCGAAGAAAGTGTCGTATGGGCCCAAAAATATGGTTCAGGTTCCGGCGCATCACGCCTTGTTACTGGCAATTATCCCTTATTTGCAGAGGCTGAGCAAAAAATAGCGAAGCTTAAAGGCACAGAAGCCGCTTTGATACTTGCCTCTGGTTACCAGGCAAATGGTGCCGTCCTTCATGCGTTGTTTGATAAAACGGTCTTGAAACAAGCTCCTGTCGTCGTCTCAGACAAATTAAATCACGCCAGCATGCATTTTGGTTGCGCAGCAGCTAACGTGCGCCAAAAACGATATCGGCATTTAGATGCAAGCCATGCGGATGAACTATTACAGGGAGCAGAAGAAAACGCCCCTAAATTTTTGCTTACAGAAACAGTGTTCAGTATGGATGGGGACGTAGCCCCGATAAGCAGCCTGCTGGCAAGTGCTAGTGAAACGCAAGCCATGCTAATCGCAGATGATGCACACGGCTTTGGTGTTTTAGGAGAAGGGGGCAAAGGCCTGGCAACTGGTACTGATTTAACGATTGGTACATTTTCAAAAGCGCTGGGTAGTTTTGGTGCCTATGTCGCTGGCAGTCAAACTATGATTGATTATTTAACGCAGCGCTGCGGTGGTCTTATTTATTCAACTGGCCTTCCTCCCGCAACATTAGGGGCCATTAACGCTGGGTTGGATTTGCTCCCAGAGCTAGAAGAAGAACGCGATAGAGTAGCCAATCATGCAAAACGCTTCAGAGAAGAAGTTGGAAAGTTGGGCGATGAGGGAAGCTGGAGCACTGGTAGCTCAGAAACACAAATCGTACCGTTGATCATCGGAGACGCAAAAGAAGCGTTGGGTTTATCGACCTACCTTAAAGAACAAGGACTTTGGGTTACCGCCATTCGGCCCCCAACAGTACCAGATGGAACTGCAAGGCTGCGCTTTGCCTTTACATCATCACATGATGAGAGAGACATAGATAAATTATTAACAGCCCTAAGAAAGTGGTAAATTAAAAAAAGAGGTATCCCCTCTATCCGAATAAGGAGCTCAGCCCACTTCGGGCTGTGGGACATGGCGAAGCCCGGCGCAAGTGCCTGCTCCTCGAAGTGCCTGCAGCAATAGCTGCTGAATAGCCCGTGAGAGAAAAAAGGATTATTTAATGCAATTGGTCTTCATCCACGGTTGGGGAATGAATAGCAGAATTTGGCAAAGTACAATCAAAGCCTTGCAAAGCTATGAATGTAAAACCATTGATCTTGGTTTCGTTAAAGGGGGAGAAACACATGTCCTTAATAGAACGCGGCCAACCATCGTTATCACCCATTCACTCGGCACAACCTGGTTTTTAAAAAACTACAAAACTGAAACTTTAGGCGAGCTCAACCTAAAGGCATTGGTTGCTGTAAGCGGTTTTACAAATTTTAGCAGCTTCACACCTGAGGAGACCCTGAAAAAAATGAAAGAGGGTGTCCTGGCTAACTCCGCAGCCCAAATGGCTCTCTTTTGGCGAAGAGCTGGGTGCAAAAACTTTGCAAGCCCAGAAAACCTAAACCTTGAAAAATTACATGAGGGACTTGCGTGGTTGACAAACTGGCAAGCAGCAGCAGAAGCCAAGGCTCTCAAATGCCCCAAATTCATCCTCGCTTCTAAAGCAGACAAAATAGTTCCCGCCAGTGCAATAGAAGAGCAATGGCAAGGTGAAAAAATCATCTGGCATCATCAGGCACCCCATTGCCTGCAATTAGCAGAGCCAGAATGGGTTGCCGAGAATATCCTTAAACAAGTTCAAGCCCTTTAAGTAAACCCTCATAGCCCTGCTTTAATTGTTCATTCGTTATAGAATAGGGCGGCATGAGATAAACAACAGGGCCAAGCGGTCGAATGTTCAAGCCTTCAGCCAAAAAGAAATCGCGTAATTTCAAACTGGTCTCGGATTTATAAGAACCTTCTGTGCCCTTATCACCTTCATCAATGTCAAACGCAAGAAGAGAGCCGCAAACACGAACATGTTTCACTTTTCGATGAGAGAGTAATTCTTGTGCAAACTCCTGGTGACTGGCTTCAATCGCCTTTATGCGCTCTAAAGTTTGCTCTTCTTCAAAAAGAGCTAGAGACCTGTTAGCAATCGAGCAAGCAAGTGGGTTGCCAGTAAAAGAATGCCCATGAGCTAAAGCTTTAGAAAAGTCATCTCCTAAAAACGCATCAAAAATATGAGCATCAATCACAGTGACAGAAAGCGGCAAAGTACCAGCCGTTAATCCCTTAGAGAGACAAATCATATCAGGCTTCACATCACATTGCTGATGGGCAAATAAACTTCCCGTCCGTCCAAAGCCAGTCGCTATTTCATCAAAGATCACCAAAATGCCTGCAGCACGCGCAGTCTCAACAACCCGTTTCACAAATTCCGGGCGGCAAAATTTCATACCGCCAGCACCTTGAAATAAAGGCTCCATGATAATCGCAGCTATGGTGTCACCGTGCTGGTCAATCGTTTTCTGCAAAGCCGTTATCGCTGTATCTTCACGGGTTTGCACTTCATTGTCACCAAGCCATGTTTCCCCATAAGGCACAGTATGAACCTGGCAAAGCAACTCATCGAATGAAGTAAAAAAACCAGAGCCCTTACCAACAGCCATGGCGCCAAACGTATCACCATGATAAGCGCCATCAAACGCAATAAAGTTCGTTCGCTGTGCCTCACCTTTGTTCTGCCAATATTGGTAAGCAACTTTGAGTGCAACCTCAACAGAGGTCGAACCATTGTCAGAAAAGAAGATTTTTGAGAGATTGCCGCCAAGATGATGGCTCAGACTTTCAGCGATTTGAACCGCCGGTTCATGGGTAAAGCCTGAAAACATCACATGAGACATTTTATTGGCCTGAGCCATCATTGCGTCATTAATAGCCGGATGTGAGTGACCATGGGTGATGGTCCACCAGGAAGAGATCAGGTCGATAATTTCATTGCCATCAACATCAAAAAGCGAGGCATCTTTTGCATGAGAAAGGGCAATGGGCTCACACTCAGTTTTATGCTGAGTAAAGGGATGCCAAATATATTCTTTATCGCGAGAGATTAAATCAGTCATGACGAAGGCCACCAATCATTAGTCGGAATATTAGGAGAAAGAGACAAAAGACTGTCCTTCGATAAATCAGAAAGGTGAGGGATCTCAGCTAAAATTTTAACATTTCCATATTGCATAATTGCTTCTTTGTTACCTTCGTTTGGCTCACCACTTAGAATAACACCAGCAATAGAAATGCCAGCAAGACGCATAACTGAAATTGTCAGCAAGCTGTGGTTTATAGTGCCAAGCGCCGTTCGTGCAACAATAATTGTTGGCAGTTTTAAAGTAGCCATGAGATCAATCATAAAACTTCGATCATTAAGCGGAACCATAACACCGCCAGCACCTTCAACAATAAGAGGCCGAGAACAACTGGGAAGAGAAAAATCACTAAGCTCAATCTTCACACCATCAAGCTTCGCTGCAGCATGAGGAGAGAGAGGGGCGTTTAATTCAAATCGAGATGGGAGAAACCTGTCATCATCAAAAGAAGTTAAACGTTTGACAAATTGTGTATCCGTTTCATCTTCCAAACCGGACTGTATGGGTTTCCAATATGTGCCATCTAAGTGCAACTGCACAAAAGCACTTGCAACGCTTTTACCAACATCAGTGTCGGTGCCAGTGATAAAAAATCCTTCAGCCAAGATAAATTGCTTTCTGTAAATTTATTGAATGCGAAACGAGTTAATGCCTTAATGTCATTTATTTAATACCATGCGCGAGTTTTTTAAGAGCAAAGCTAAAGAAAAATAACAAGATACCAATGCCAATAGCATAAAGACCAATATCTTGAAACACTTTCACATAAGTGGCGAGTGATGCAGCTGGGTCAAGAACTTGTCCCGCAATGGTTTTGGTGGCTGTAAGTTTCGCAATGATAGATCCTAGCCACTGTGCCCAGGCCGATGCTAAGAACCAAACTGCCATCAGCGTTGAAATCAAAGATGCAGTTGCTAATTTTGTCATCTGGCTAAGCCCAACAGGCGAAATAAAGAGCTCGCCAGTTGTATGAAACAAATAAGCCAACATCAAAAAGATGAGCGGAACTTTATGGTCATCACCAGCAAATTGCGCTCCATAAACCAGAACCAAAAACCCAAGCCCAACTTGAACAAGAGCAAAAGAGAATTTCATCGGAGCGGAAAAATCACGGTCTCGCCTGCCAAGAAACGCCCAGAGCGCACTAAATATAGGGGCCAAGATCAAAATGAAGCCAGTATTGAACGATTGTGTTTGTGACGCTTGTAGCGAAATGCCAGCAAGTGAGAGCTCAGTATTTCTATTTGCAAATTGATTAAGCGAAGAGCCCGCTTGTTCAAATAGAGTGAAGAATACAGTGGCTGCAAAAATTAAAATGAGTGCTAAAATAATCCGATGACTTTCAATCTTAGTGAGGGATGTCATCATCAAAAATATAAGATAAGAGAGGATCAGAATAGAGCCGAGCATTAAGAGGTAACCAACCATCTCATGGCGTTGCACCAATAACCAAAGCAATCCAATCCCGAGGATGGAGAGGAGGTAAATTCCCCACTCTTTATTAAGAGGGCCAATAAAAGGTTGTTTTAAGAGAGCCGGTTCGTTTGGCTCACCTCGCCCCTCAAGCATGGGCGCTCCCCAAACAAACACCACCCACCCGGCAAGCATACCAAACCCGGCAAGACCAAAACCAGCCCACCAGCCAACGGTCTGCCCTAGCAAACCACAAAGGATAGAAGCCCAAAAGGCACCAAGGTTAATGCCATAATAATAGAGTGTAAAACCGGGATCGCGCCTCGGGTCATTTTCTTCATAAAGTTGCCCGACCAAAGATGAAATATTTGGTTTTAAAAAACTGACCCCCAAAATGATAAATGAAAGGGCGAGAAATAATACATTTTGCGCTAATTTGTCTCTGCCAGTCACAGCAAGAGAATAACTATCTTTCTCTAGTCTTGAAGGGAGTTGTTCACTTCCTTCATAACCATTAATGAGAAGGGCGCCATCTTTGTCCGGCGAGAAACTATAGAGCCTATCTGAAATTTTAATTTGCACATCGCGGCTGCTACCGCGCCCCGTCACAACAAAATCATAAGATTGATTATTAAATGTCAAAATTTGCTGAGCCGGTTTTCCTTCATAGGCCATTAAAAAATGGCCAGCAACAAGAAGAAGCGCACCAAAGGCAACAGCTTTGCGCGTACCAAGATAGCGGTCAGCTAAAATGCCACCAATCAAAGGGGTGAGAAAAACAAGCGATGTATAGGAGCCATAAAACCCTTGCGCCGTTTCATCATCAAAAAGGAAATGTTGAGTTAGATAAAATATAAGAAGGGCGCGCATACCATAATAAGAAAAGCGCTCCCACATTTCAGCAAAAAATAAAACCAAAAGCCCACGCGGATGAGATTTAAATTGTCGCCACACCGGAATAAGTGTGAGGAATGTAATTACTAACCCAATTAAAATAATACTATTCATGAAACTCAGCCCCCATCAGCGAGTGTGCGCATACTTATGAGCACGGAAATACGTAAAAAACTTTCTATAAGCTCAGCACAGTTTTGAAAAGCGCACAAGTTCACATTCATGCGAGGCGTACAAAAGATCAGCCCGGATGGAGCGCGGCGAGTACGGATAAGCTGATCGTAAGAAAAGTATTGCCCCTCGAAGGCTCAAGCGAGAAAGCAGCTCGGTTGCTTGTGGGCAACTAAAGGCACACTAAAAAGCAATAGCCGTGAGAGAAAACAAATAACCATCCACCCGAAGAAGGAGTGTCGCCACTTTGCGACAGGACATGACGCCAAAGGCGTCCGGCGCAAGCGCCGCCTCTCGGAGGCCCAAGCGCTTAAGTACGGTTGCTAGTGGGCAACTGAAGTGCCACAAAAAAACGCTTGGAATAGCCGTGAGAGAAAACAAATGAACCAATTTCCCTCACAACAAGACCAATAGATATCAGCAAATATTTATTGGGAGACAATCATGACATTCATAAAAGAACAGAACGTACTCTGCACTGTATGCGTGCTCACATTGAGCTCATTTCTTCTGGTCAGTACACACACGCCTTCCGAAGCTTACGGAGCAAAGCTTGCTGCGAAAAATTGTGCCGCAACTTACAAATTAGGCAAAGGCAAACATAAACAAAAAAATTATGCAGGAAAGAATGCGATCAAAAACTGGAGTGCTCATGTCACATCTAGTTTAGGCCTCAAATGGGCGTCTTGGAAGCATGCATCTGCAAAATCAATTCCATGCACATATTCAAAACATTCAAAACTGTGGGGATGCAGAGCGATTGCAAAACCTTGCGCTTTCAAATCAAGGAACAAAATCCGTTCGCTCAAAACAATAAAAGTTAAAAAAGATTGAACCAAATCAAAATCCAGTACGACCAATAAGCAGCAAACAAATTGATCGAAAATTATGAATACTAAAAAGGAATAAACAAATGAAACTTTTATCTACAACTCTGACAGCAGCAATTTTAACATCAGTATTAGGCCTAGGCTTAGTGTCACAATCAAATGAAGCCCATGCATATGCTTGTAAATCTTACCCAACTCAAGCTGTTGGCGTTAGAAAAGGAAAATTCAAAGCAAGAAATATCGCCAGAAAAGGCTGGTCGATAAACGTAAAATCTCAGTTTGGTGTACCATGGTCCGTTTGGTCGATCGCAAAGAATAAATCTATTACCTGTAGCAAGATTAATACGAACCAAGGTAAGAAATGGCGTTGTCTATCCTCAGCTAAACCATGTCTATATGTTGTGAAATAGCAATAACTCTACCCCCAATAGAGTTTAGCTCTCAACAGGTCCTGTACCCAGTCCCTTACCCTAGTCGAGCGCTAAATTTTATAGACATGTCACTCTCCGCAACTCTTTCCCGATTAAGAGTTGCGGAGTTTTTTTATTTAAGTGGTTTTTATTTCAGGCGCTTGCGCATTAAAAAATCATTGAAATTTTCAGCGTACAAACTGTCAATCGTACAGGTCTTCTGATAGCCCATGGCGAGATAAAATTCATAAGCTGCCAAATTAAAATCCGAGCAGAGCAGCCAAAGACTTCGAGTAGCCTCAGGAGCTTGCACGTCAAACCAGGTCATTAGCTCTGAGCCAAGCCCTAGTCTTTGGACCGAAGGTAAAAGGCCAAGCAATTCCAAATAAGGCCCCTTTAACCATGGCTCTCGAACTGAAATTGCGCCAACGAGATCATCTCCAAAATGAATAGAAAAACGAAAAAGGGAAGGGTCGTTGCGAGTGAAATGGTCAAGTAAACTTTCTTCACCAAGAGCTATCTCACTCCAGGGGAGTATGTGAGAAAGTTTTTTTGATAAGCACTGAGCACGATCAGGGGTAATGCTCTCTAATGTGAGGGCTTCTCCTTTGATTTCGCCAAGATAATAGCGAGAATTTTTGTAACCATTCGTCATGATAGAGCTCTTTACCCTAAAGTGTGTGAGTGCCAGAGGAAAAGTGCAAGTGCGTATGAATACGTATGAGAAAATCCTTATTTTTCATAGCGGTAATTCTACGCGGTCATAGATCATGTCCCTAAGTGTTAGTAATGAGAATTATCTCCAGGCTTGTTTTCATAACAAGTACTAGAAATTTGCGGCTCTCCGGCCGCTAATAATTCACTAATCGTAACAAATTCATATCCCTGTTTTTTCAAATCAGGAATAAAAAGAGGAAGAGCTCTTACAGTATTCCTACCCCGCCCATTCGCATGAGCAATGATAATAGCCCCTGGTTTCGCACGTTGTTTAACAATAGAGGCAATTCGCCTGGCAGATTGCCCAAACGCAGGGTCTCCAGTTACGATATTCCACTGTATTGGCAATTGCCCATGTTTATAAACCTCTTCAAGGGCTTGTTTATGGCATGTCCCAAATGGAAAGCGAAAAAGGGACAGTTTTTTAGGGACAGAAGAAAGAGGGGCTGCAAAAGAAGAATATGTTTGTGAAGCAAGCGGTGTAGACAAAAAGCTATTTACCAAAGAAGGCGCAAAACAAAACCGTTTTGAAAGAGAGGTATAAGCTCTTTCATAGGCTCCTTGAACAGAAGAGATCTCACGCACCAAAGCTTTTCCATAGAGTTTACGTAAATTCTTATGTGACCAACCATGACTGCCAATTTCAAAAAGCGGGTCTGCAATCAATTGCTGAGCACGTTCACTATGATGGTCAAGCCACTTGCCTCCTACAAACAATGTCGCTTTTATTTTGTGCGCGCGCAAATAATCAATAACACCTCCATCATAGCCAGAGATTTCATAAGCTGCCTCGCAAAGATCCAGAGTGAGGGCAATAAGTTTCTTACCCTTTGGTAATTTTACCCATCTAACCGTCCCTTTTTTATTAGTCTTGCCTTTGAGGGATGTGTCTTTGAAAGGTAACCGAGCTTTAAGTGAAAATGGGGACTTATAAGCAGGAGGAAAAACTCCATGCCGAGAACGCCGTGCTCTGATTTCTTTAGGCGCTCCCTTCAACTGTTCTGTAGTCCAGCAGCGCTTTAAGAGTTGTTCATTTCCCTGAGCATAGAGAGAAGAAGAAGGAAAGACCAAACAGGGAAATGAACATGCGAAAAAAAAGATGGTAAGGTTACGTCTCAATGAGTGTAGATAAGAGACAAAAATACATAATAAAATTTTCATTTTTCACACTCCGTACCTACAGCAAAAAGAAGCAAAAAATCACCTAATTTCAATCCTATACTAAATAGTAGAAAAACACGAAGGATTCTAGGATTGGGAGAATCAACAGGTTAATGTATAATGGTGATTCGTAGGCGGGTATTATTAATTGTAACTCTAATTGTGTGGGGAGTTTGATGCGGCAAAGACTTGCACCGGAATCAAATCGTATAGCAGACAAACTATGGGCAGCTATGCGCGACAACGAAAAATGGTGGTCAGTGAACGACATTTCAACAGAAACAGGGGCGAGCGGTCGATATACAAGACGCTATGTTAGAGCTCTAAAAGAGGCCGGTTATGTTGAAGCTTCAGATGAGGCAAAACGGTTTCACTCGACTTATTATAAACTTATCAAAGACACCGGCGAAACAGCGCCAATTTTACGGGGACGTGATGGCAGCCTTGCTGTTTATGACCCAAATTTATCTGACATGACAGGCGAAGAGCTTGAGCAAATACGTAGTCAGTTAAATTTAACTTTACGTGAGTTTGCAGACATCATAGGTGTGCGCGATCCAAGAACGGTTCGCCGTTATGAAACAATGGATCATGTGCCTCCTCAGGTTGCAGATACAGCGCGCAAAGCTCATTTGCGTTAAAGCTTAAAATCTCTCGAAATATTGCAAAAACTCATATTTAAACAAATTTCCAAAAGCCTCTTAACTCCTTTAGTCATATAAACTGAAGGATGAAGAGGCTTTTGTGCTTTAAAAATATGTAATCGTTATATTTAGCACATAATTATAGCCTTGCAGGTAATAGCCTCTCGCGCTATTACAAATCATCAAATATTTAAGATCCACAACGTCTAAAGGTTCATAAAGATGCAAATCAATGAGGCCACGGTGAAAAAAATCGCCAAACTGGCACGCATTAAAGTCACAGATCAGGAAACAAAGTCATTGGAAGGTGAGTTGAGCTCAATTCTTTCATGGGTCGAACAACTAAACGAAGTCGACACCGATGATGTGGAACCTTTAACAAGTGTTGTCGAAACAACGATGAAAAAACGTGAAGATGTTGTGACAGATGGTGGCTACGCACAGCGAGTGACCAAAAACGCACCGCTTTCTGAAGATAATTTCTTTGTTGTTCCAAAAGTGGTGGAGTAAAAAATGCCAGATTTATTAGATTTATCAATCGCAGAAGCTCGCGAAGGGCTGGGTAATGGTGATTTCTCGGCTAAAGAATATACTGAAAGCCACCTAAAAGAAATTGAAAGCGCCAACAAGGCGTTAAATGCCTACATATTAGAAACACCGGAAAAAGCGCTAGAAATGGCAGCTAAATCTGATGATCGTATGGCCAAAGGCGAAGCCGGATTGCTTGAAGGTATTCCACTTGGCATCAAAGATTTGTTCTGTACAGATGGTGTCCGCACAACAGCTTGTTCTCATATTTTAGATGGCTTTGAGCCACCGTATGAATCAACAGTGACGGAAAATCTATGGAATGCCGGTGCTGTCATGCTTGGTAAACTCAACTTGGATGAGTTTGCTATGGGGTCTTCGAACGAGACCAGCCACTATGGTGAAGTTGTTAATCCTTGGCGCCGTGATGGTGATGAAGCCAAATTAGTTCCAGGCGGCTCATCTGGCGGGTCAGCATCAGCGGTCGCAGCTCATCTTTGTGCAGCAGCAACAGCAACAGATACCGGCGGATCAATTCGCCAACCGGCAGCTTTTACAGGAACGGTTGGCTTAAAACCAACCTATGGCCGGGTTTCGCGCTGGGGGACGATTGCATTCGCCTCAAGTCTAGATCAAGCCGGACCAATTACCCGAACAGTTGAAGACGCCGCACTTATGTTGCAAGTGATGGCAAGTCACGACCCTAAAGATACAACATCAGTTGATATAGCAGTGCCTGATTATCGAAAAGAGATGGAAGGTAAGGTCAAAGGCATGACTGTAGGTATTCCAAAGGAATATCGGGTCGATGGCATGAGTGAAGAAATTGAAGCACTTTGGCAGCAAGGCATCGAATGGTATAAAGATGCCGGTGCCAAAATTGTTGAAGTGAGCTTGCCTCATACAAAATATGCATTGCCTGCTTACTATATCGTAGCACCAGCTGAGGCTTCTTCTAATCTCGCTCGTTATGATGGCGTTAAATATGGCCTCAGAGTTGAAGGTGATAGCATTGACGGCATGTATGAAAACACAAGAGCTGAAGGCTTTGGAGCTGAAGTTAAACGCCGGATTTTAATGGGAACTTATGTGCTCTCAGCTGGCTATTACGATGCGTACTATCTCAAGGCACAAAAAGTGAGAACGCGCATCAAGCAAGACTTCGATGAAGCTTTTAAGAATGTAGACGTAATGCTCACCCCAACAACACCAAGCCCGGCATTTGCAATGGGCGAGAAATCGGGTGATCCACTAGAGATGTACCTAAACGACATATTCACAGTGACTGTGAATATGGCAGGGCTCCCAGGAATTTCAGTACCAGCTGGCATGTCAAAATCTGGTTTACCGCTAGGACTACAACTTATCGGCAAACCATTTGATGAAGGCACGCTGCTAAAAGCTGGCCAAGTAATCGAGCAAGCAGCAGGCGAACTACCAAAACCAACAAAATGGTGGGCATAGTAGCGCCTGCTGTGCCGGTTGCTTTGTGGGCAACTGAAGGCACGCTAAAAGATAAGGCAACTGAAGCAGAACTAAAAAGCTCTTGGCATAGCCGTGAGAGAAAACAGCGACGGTCACCTTGTAGGTAACCGTTATAAATATAATACTAACAACCCGAAGAGGGAGTGCCGCCACTTCGGCGGCAGGACATGACGCCAGAGACGTCCGGCGCAAGCGCCGCCCCTCGGAGGCCTTCTGCCTCAGCAGAAGAATAGCCGTGAGAGAGAACAACGACGGTCACCTTGTAGGCAACCGTTATAAATATAATACTAACAACCCGAAGAGGGAGTGTCGTCACTTCGGCGGCAGGACATGACGCCAGAGGCGTCCGGTGCCTAGCACCGCCCCTCGGAGGCCTTCTGCCTCAGCAGAAGAATAGCCGTGAGAGATGAGAATGACAATTAAAGCACCAAAAGATTGCACTTCAATGGATGATGTTCGCGCTGAAATTGATCGCCTGGACGAGCAGCTGGTAACCTTAATTGGAGAGCGTTTCACATATGTTGATCGAGCCTGGCAATTAAAAGACAATCCGGCAGATGCCACAGTGCCATGGCGCATTCAGCAAGTGATTGAAAAAGTGAGGGCTCATGCCGAAGAAAAAGATGTCCCGCCAAGGCTTGTTGAGGCACTTTGGCGCCAAATGATTGGCTGGTTCATTCAGTATGAAGAAGAAAAATTGGATGAAAAGCAGTCAAACGAATAATTTCTCTTGATATTGAATCAAATTTAGACTTAAGTATCACCAACAGATTCAAATATACGAGTTTTATGAACCTCTGGGGAGGGGTCATGAAAGAGGAACAAAGCAAAGTGAGGCAAAAAATTGCCCCTTGTTTTGTTCCTCTTTTGCTTTCAAGAGACTTTTTACTTTCAAGAGTGCTTTCTTAGAGATCTCATTTTCCTAAAAAACAACAGCCCTTTTAAGAAGCCGATTTTTCAGCCTGAATGATCCGCCAGAGATAATAAACGGTTGAGTGCAGCAATGTATGTTTACGTCCAAAGCGGACAATCACCAAATCATGCTCTGGCAATAAATAAACAAGCTGCCCTCCATGACCTACAAAATAGGTAAAAGCCCCTTGTATAGCTTCTCCGGGACGATCAAGAATATCATGGCGCACATGTAGTCCATAAATACCTTCACGCAAATCTTCCTTTTTAAAGCGCTCTGGCATCATGTATTTAATAACACTAGTAGATTGTAGGAACGGCACAAGGTCTTGAGGTTCTTCAGTTTTGTTTGTTAGCTCGATAGTCATGCCATTTTTTGAGAGAAAGTAAGCAATTTTCGCCCAGTCTTCTACGGTCGCAAACAAGCAGCAATATGGAGTGACACTGCCTTCATTCGTGTAAGTCCGCCAATGCGCGTGAGAGGCTCCAGCTGGTTTCCAGATTTTTGTCGATAAAAGAACATTCAAGGGTTGTTTATAAATGCGGGTCAGCATGAGGCCAAGAAGTGCTGTGTTCACATTTTGATAGTGATATTCAGAAGAGGGCTCCTTGGGCATTTTTAACTGGTCAACAATCCCGGGAAGTCCTTCAATATGCATCTTCGCAAGGAGGGTAAACGGATTAGAAGCATCTTTATCAGGGCCCCGTTTGGCGTCTTTAGCCAGGGGTTTAGGCGGGCCTTTCTTTTCAATTTGAAGGCCGCTTCGCATCGTTAAAAACCGCTCAATTGTTTGGTTTTTCAACCCTTCATCTTTTAAATCCAGCAAATACGTACCAATGGGGCTATCAAGACCATCAATCTCCCCTTCATCAATGGCTTTTAAGACCAAATAACCAATCAGGCTTTTTGCCATAGAATATGAATTAAACTGGGTTTTTTCATTAAACCCAGGGCGGAAATAAGCATATTTCAGGCGGCCCTTATGATAAGCCACCAACGCATCAGTTTCATTGTCCAGGTTTAGTTGCTGTAATTTCTGGCCAAACTCATTATCAAGTGCGGCATCAGCTATAAAACTATGGGGCCATTGTTGCGCTTTTCCGACGACATCCACATAAATGCCCTTGGCAGGCCAGGTTTTAGCCGGGAAGCCTTCTTCAGCAATTGCAATCACATGAGGGTAGCGGTACGTAACAGCGCTTGTCCCTAAAGCCAAAAGAACAAGGACGAGCAAAAGTAATATAAGAAATTTTTTCATTCATATTCCTCAAAAAAACAGCCCTTAGACAAACGAATTATTGCCCTAACCCAAACATTACGGTAAACAGTTCCCTTCAAGCAAGTTATGCATCGGGGATAAGAGAATATTTCATCCTGGTGTGCCAGATTTGCGGCAATTGTTAGAGCGCTCCTCCCAAAAGTGGTTACCGGTTTTGGGAAAAAGGAACGCAACAGAAATTAAAGAGCGCTCCTCCCAAAAGTGGTTACCGGTTTTGGGAAAAAGGAACGCTTCAGAAATTAAAGAGCGCTCCACCCAAAAGTTGTCACCGGTTTTGGGACAAAAGGAACGTAAAAAAGAACTATGAGGTCAAAATGTCATCTGATAAATCACATTTAGTAAAGGGCGCCACCGGAGATTGGGAGGTCGTTATCGGCCTTGAAGTGCACGCCCAGGTGACATCAAATTCAAAGCTATTTTCAGGCGCATCAACAGAGTTTGGTGGCGCCGCTAATGATCATGTCTCGTTAGTTGATGCAGCCATGCCAGGTATGCTCCCGGTGATCAATGAAGAATGCGTGAAACAAGCCGTTCGCACAGGCTTGGGGCTGAAATCAGAGATCAATCTCTTCTCTCGCTTTGACCGGAAAAACTACTTCTACCCAGATTTACCTCAAGGCTATCAAATCTCACAATTCCAATACCCCATCGTCGGTGAAGGTGTTGTGATCCTGGATATGAAGGATGGCTCTACCTTTGAAGTGGGTATTGAACGCCTCCACCTTGAGCAAGATGCTGGCAAATCAATGCATGACCAACATCCAAGCTACTCTTATGTTGATTTTAACCGGACAGGCGTCGCGCTGATGGAAATCGTCTCCAAGCCGGATATGCGTTCATCAGAACACGCAAAAGCTTACGTTACAAAACTACGCACAATCTTACGCTACCTTGGCACATGTGATGGGAATATGGATCAAGGCTCAATGCGCGCTGATGTAAACGTTTCTGTGCGCCGCCCAGGTGAAGAATTGGGAACAAGAACAGAGACCAAAAACGTAAACTCCATCCGCTTCATTGGTCAGGCTATTGATCACGAAGTCATGCGCCAAATTGACGTTCTTGAAGATGGCGGAACCATTGATCAGGAAACATTATTGTTCGACCCCAAAACCGGCAAAACCAGATCCATGCGCTCGAAAGAAGAAGCTCATGATTATCGTTACTTCCCATGCCCGGATTTACTGCCATTAGAGTTCGATCAAGCCTTTGTTGATGAGTTGAAAAAAGACCTTCCTGAACTACCGGACGAAAAGAAAGAACGGCTGATGAAGGATTATGGGCTAAACAGTTACGATGCTGGCATTTTGGTGGCAGATAAAACATCGTCTGATTTCTTTGAACAAGTCGCCAAAGGCAGAGATGCTAAATTGGCTTCAAACTGGGTAACAAACGAATTCTTTGGCCGCCTGAATAAAGAAGGCAAGACAATTGAGACAAGCCCTGTAAATGCAGAACAACTTGGCGGCATCATCGAGTTGATCTCAAAGGGTGACATCTCAGGTAAGATCGCAAAAGAGCTCTTTGAAATCGTATGGGAAGAGGGCGGCGACCCGGCTCAAATCGTTGAAGAGCGTGACATGAAAGCTGTGACAGACACTGGCGCAATTGAAGCAATCCTGGATGAAATCATCGCCAATAACCCAAAACAAGTTGAAGGCGTAAAAGAGAAACCTCAACTCATCGGATGGTTCGTCGGCCAGGTCATGAAACAAACCCAAGGCAAAGCCGACCCTAAGGTGGTGAACGGTATTCTGAAAGAGAAGCTTGGGCTTTAACTGAGCGCATGTGTTTTAAATTCTAAGCTAAAAAAAGCCCCGCATGATCCCATAAGATAGTGCGGGGCTTTTTTTTATTTCTTATCAACCAGCACCTCTAAATAATCTGCTGCAATAATAGAACTACCATCATCAGCAATATTAAAGCGCTCAATCAATGCGAGCATATCCTGCGTCAGCTCTTCTTGCCCAGCTGGTTCAAGTGCCAAGAAGGCTTTATGCACCGGTCCATAATAAGTGCGGAACAAATCAATGAACGCCTTCGGGCTTTCAAAGCGCAGCTTAAAAGTCTTTGGAGTGATAGAGATGTTTGAAGCTTCGTTTCCAAAGTTCTCTTCAAGCCATTCCTGTGTTCCCCAACGTGCTGGGGACTGAACACCAGCTGGTGGCGGCACAAGGCGGCCAAGGGTTTTGAAAAGCTGGCCGATAAATCCATCCGGTGTCCAGTTAGCAAGACCGATCCGGCCACCTGATTTACAAACACGCAAAAGTTCAGAAGCCGATTGTTCCTGGTTTGGTGTAAACATCACACCAAAGGTCGAAACAACACCTGTGAACGAACCATCATCGAAAGGTAAGTTTTCAGCATCTGCCACCTTGAAGTTAATATCAAAGCCTTCAGCTTCAGCGCGGCCGCGGCCCATGTCCAAGAGCTCACCAACATAGTCACTTGATGTAACATCATAGCCGCGGCGTGCCATAGCAAGGGTTACATTGCCATTTCCAGCTGCTACATCAAGAACGGGAGCACCGTAAGGAAGCTCCATAGCTTCAGCTAATGTTTCACCAACCAGTTGAAGCATAACGCCAACCTTGGCATAATCACCTGAACCCCAGGCAGCATTTTGTTTTGTCTTAATCGCTTCATAATCAGGGGAAGCTTGTCCTGTCATTTCATTCGTCATGATATCTCCTATCAGTTTGTTAATTCGCAGAATTCATTTTTAAATTCTTTTGCTCGATGAAGAGGTAATACAAAATTAACAAACTCTTAGATGTGTAAAATATCACACATTGGAGAAAGTCATAAATCCATTAAGAGATAACCTTTTCAGCTTGCAACTCCAAACGTTCACGAACAAGACTAATCGCCCCTCTTAAATGATAGAACTGATCAGAAAAATCTTTCGGCACAGGGATGAGTTGAACGGTGGTTTCTATCCGCTCAAGCTCAGTCATGTTTTCGGCAAAATGTTCGTGGCTTACATCCTTGTTAATATTGTGTTCTAAAGTTTTGAGTTGTTGATACCAATGAAGCAACCTGTTTCGAATGCGCCAATTATATAACAGCGGTCCTAATTTGATTATAGGAAACAAGACAGTAGCAATGGGCAACAGTAGGATAAATGAGCGCTGTAGAAACGAAGCCAGCCAAAAGGGCAGATAGCGCTGCAAAAAAGGAACGCCATCTTTATAAGAACGCTTCGTATCCTTGGTGACCAAATATTCCGGGTCATTCACTTTCGGAAATTCAGCCGTTTTTTGAAAAATATCCCCCTTACTGTGCACATCCTTTAAAGCTTGAACAAGCAATCCAGCAAGCGCAGGGTGTAAGTTCTCTTTGGCAACAAGGGCTGCAGAAGGAGCAATTAAAGACACATTTTCTGATGGGATATTGTCTACAAAATCTATTGTACCTTCAGGCAGTGTGATCATGGAAAGATACGGAAAAATTCGAGTATAAGCTTCTGCACGTTTGAAGTTCATCAGCTTGATGCTTTTCTTGCGCAAAAGCCCTTGAATAAAAGGTGAGCTCGGCGCAACGACTAGAAAGACGGCGTCTACGCGGCCATCTTCAAGAGCATTAATGGCAGATGATCCACTAAGGGTGAGTAATTGTGCTGTTTTATCGGTTACCCCATTAGTTGAGAGAAGCGCGGTAGCCAACTGACGCGTGCCACTATTTTGAGAGCCAATAGCTATCCGCATGTTTTTTAAATCAGTTAACCGCGTAATCTCTAAAGTGGGGCGATAAAAGACCCAAAGAGGTTCAAGAAAAACGCGCCCCAAAGACATAAGGCCATCTCGTTGACCCGTCTTTGAAACACCACCCTGCATGAGTGCAAGGTCAACTTTGCTCTCATCTGAGCGCAGTTTTTGCAAATTATCAAGAGAGCCAGCAGAGGAGAAAACTTTGAGTTCAATACCAGATTCTTTTAGAAGCTTAGCATACTGATTGCCAAAACCAAAATAGGCGCCTTTGGCCCCACCAGTAGAAATAGCAATTGTTGTAGGAGGGGCAGGCTCAATAAACTGATAGGTTGCCCAAAATGCGCCGCCCACAACCAATAGCGCAGGTACTACTACAAAGAACATATCTTTTATCCTGGATAAAGACATACATACTCTCCCAATTATCCTTTGATTATATCAAAGACAATTTTTAAGAGATCCGTCAACACATCTTACACAAACTTATAATCTTCCAAGTGAATAAAACAAAAGAGACAAGCCTTATCTCTCTGAAAAAAATAAAGAAAATAAGAACCTTGGAAAAATATTATTTTAAACAAAGCCCCCATGGGAATAAAAGCACGCCTCTGAACGTTAAATTAGTAATGCATGAAAAAATGCAGTGACCATGTAACGTGCAGCGACATAGTCGTGGGAGGAGAACAACATATGACGATTTCCAAAGAGCCAGAAAAAGGGCTTTATGAATTCTTTGAAAGCAATCCAAAAGAAGCCGATAAAGAGTTTTTCGGCCGAGAAACACATGCAGATAGAAGAGGTTTTTTAAAAGGAGCTGGCTTAGCCACAATGGGAGCTATGGTAGGTTCAGCCATACCTTTTCATCAAAACATGCCAGCCGGTTTTATCCCAGCCGCATTTGCGAGTGAAGACGTGTTGGTAGGGAAAGATGGCCTGACATTGCTTAATGATCGGCCAGTAAATGCAGAAACACCGGCCCATTTATTAAATGACCTAATAACCCCAACAAGCCGCCATTTTATTCGAAATAATGGCATTCCACCAGAGAATGTGAACCCAGAGACTTGGGAGTTGACGATTGACGGATTGGTGAAAACTCCGCTGAAATTATCAATCGCAGATTTAAAGAAGAATTTTAAAATCCATACACTAGCTCTGGCCATTGAATGCGGCGGAAATGGGCGTTCAGCTTTTGATCCTCCAGCCAAAGGCAACCAATGGACATTGGGAGCCGTTGCGTGCTCAGAATGGACCGGCGTGAAATTAAAAGATGTGTTGGAAAAAGCCGGTGTAAAATCAAACGCTATTTACACAGCTCACGAAGGAGCAGATGCGCATCTATCTGGCAAACCAGGTAAATTACCAATTTCTCGTGGCATGCCAATTGAAAAGGCAATGACTGACAATATCCTAATTGCTTGGGCGCAAAATGGCGCACCAATTCACCCTAATAATGGCGCTCCACTACGCCTTGTAGTCCCTGGTTGGCCAGGCTCACTCTCACACAAATGGCTAAATAGGATTTATTTGCGTGATGTAGAGCATGACGGCCCTAAAATGACAGGTACGGCTTACCGCGTGCCTAAATATCCAGTCGCACCCGGTACAAAAGTTGATAAAAAAGATTTCGAAATTATCGAGCGCATGCCAGTGAAGTCCCTCATTACCTCGCATAAAACAGGTAGTAAAATTGGCAAAGAAATTGAAGTAAAAGGCCACGCCTGGTCAGGTGATAGAAAAATCAAAAAAGTAGAGATCTCAATAGACTTCGGTACCACCTGGCAGAAAGTCAAACTCAACGATCCTATTAATGATGGAGCCTGGCAAAGCTGGAGCGGAAAAGTAAAATTCCCTCAAGCAGGATATTATGAAGTTTGGGCAAGAGCAACTGATGATGCTGGCGACCAGCAGCCATTTGCTTTGGCATGGAACCCAAAAGGCTATCTGAATAATACTTTACATCGAGTTGCTCTAACTGTGGCTTAAGCAGTTGAACCATATCGAAGCCTACTTCTTAAATGTAATCCCCCTTTTGAGGAGTAGGCTCTTTTTCAAAAATTATTGGAGTAAATGAATGATGCGTTTACGCAAAGAAACCGTGTTAATTGGTTTCTCATTAGTGCTAGTGACAACAACAGGTTCTTTTGCCGGAGATATCAAAAAAGGCGCAAAAGTTTTTAAAAAATGTGCAGCTTGTCACACTGTAAATAAAAACCCAAAATCAACCAAGCTAGGACCAAATCTCTACGGAATAGTTGGAGCTAAAGTTGCGTCTAAAAAAGCCTATGAAAAAAAGTACTCAAAAGGGTTGATTAAATATGGAGGCATTTGGACGCCTGAAAGACTATCTGAATTTTTAGAAAAACCAAGAAAGGTCGTGAAAAAAACTAGAATGACCTATTCTGGATTAAGAAAAGCAAAGCAGAGACAAAATCTGATTGCTTACCTAAATGCCCAAAGCGACAATCCGTTAGATTTATCAAAAGAGAAAGCGCAATCCGGCGATAATAAAAAAGAAACAAAGCAAAAGGTTGCCGTTAAAGACGAGCCAGCTGAGTTTGGTGTGCTTGTCTCAGGAAAAGGCGCTGAAGAAACATTTAATAATTGCACAGCTTGCCATTCAGAAAGGATTATTGCTCAGCAAGGACTATCCCGTAAAGGATGGATTGAAATGTTTGAGTGGATGGTTGATGAACAAGAAATGGAAAAAATCGAAGAGCCAGATTATACCTTGGTTCTTGATTATCTATCTAAAAATTATGGCAAAGACCGACCTAATTTTCCAAAATAATTGTGATTAAGAATAACAATAAGAAATAGAATACAAACTTGCCCTCCGTAAAACTTCCTGTCCTCTTTAAAATTTCAAAAGTAAAATTTGGTCTAATTTTAAAGAGGACATTTTTTTATAAAAGAAGCAAGCAAAACAAACTTAGCCGCAGCTTCGCGCATTTTTATAAACTTCATTCATAGTATCTTCTAAATTTGAGAGATAGTTGTGTTGAGAAGAGTTCGTATAATGTTGGATATAATCCGTAATTGAAGCAAACCGTGCTTTATCCATACCGCTGGCAAGCACCCAAATCTGGGTTTCGTTAATAATCCAATTTTTAAAATTTGTCTTAAGCGAAGGTATTTGTAAATTCTTATCTAAAGCATGAAGGGGGCCAAGTTGCACAGTTAAACGGCACCCTGAAGAACCGACATAATGCAGCAATTGGATAGGGGCTGTTGAGTTGTCTTGTAGAACCTTTGTACTCACAAGTGCGAGGCCAGAAGCCCTAAGGTCAGGCAGTTTAAGGTCTGGATTAAGAAGGGCTAGTTTGTGGTTTGAAGGTGCAATATTTGTGAAGTCATAATGAGTTTTGGAAAATTGAGAATGCCAATCAAAAGGAGTTTTGTTTTTATCTAATATTTGCTGTTCTACTAGCTCAACAGGTGTTTCAGAATTCTGAGTAAAAAAGAAAAAGGCCATTCCAGAAAGTGCAAAAACAAAGAGGAATGAAGCCGCTATTTTCCAAAGATGAGTTGATGAACTCGAAGGCAAAACTCTAGTCTCAGGCATGGACTTGGGTTGAATAGTGTAGTTTTTCAAATTGGCTTTAAGTGACAAAATGCACTCATAAGCAGCTTTTGCATCCGCGTCTTCATTAATACGCTTTAACCACAAGTCTTTGTCAGCGCCTGAAAGTTCGTCATCTGCCAAAGCATTAAGAAATATCATATCTTCATCGGGGAGGTGTGTCATTTTTTGTGTCCTGAATTAAGTGAGCAGGAAGAGTGAGGAGAGGTCTCAAGTTGTAAAATCATTTCTTTCCGAGCACGACTAAGTCTACTCATCACTGTTCCCTTTGCAATATCAAGAGTCTCAGCAGCTTCTGCATATCTAAAACCTAACATATCAATGAGAATTAAGATCTCTTGGTGCTCAGCTGTAAGGTGGGCAAAAGCCTCTCGAATAATCAATTGGTCTTCAGCATCAAGTGAAGCAACCAACTCATCATGAGTTAAACGTTTGACATCATCTGAATATTCCCATCTGACCTTTTCTTTTCTCAAATTATCAATATGCAGATTACGCAACATTCGAAACGCATAAGGTTTTAAGTTAAAGTCAGTTTGTTTTAAAAGCTCAGTCTTTTCATAAATTTTCAAAAGGGTATCTTGCACAAGATCTTCCGCAATATCCATGTCTCTGACCAATGCAAGAGCGTATATATTGAGATCTTTTGCTAAGTCTAATAATGGATCATGTTTCTTGCGAAACCGAAAGATCATCTAAAAAACCTTCTTGGGTTAAAGTAAGCAAAGTGTGAATAAGAATAGCTGATCATTTCAGAAAAGTCCATTGAAGGTTCGTGAATAACTAATTGTTTTTATTGATAATATTAAAATAAAAAAGTAATGGGAAATTATAAAAAAGAAGGGAATAAAAGCCGGGCCTGAAACGTTTATGTACATAAAAAGAAAAATCTAAATTATGAAATGGGGTTCAGAATTTTGAGTGTTGAGCTGGTAGGTTTTCTCGCAATAGCTTTGTTTGCAATAGCTATACTTTTTTCTTCAATAGGCCATGGCGGTGCCTCTGGTTACATAGCCATCTTTGCAATTATCGGCTTAGAACCAGAATTAATTCGACCCATTGCTTTGATTTTAAATGTCGTCGTTGCTGGTTTTGGAACTTATAAATTCGCCAAAGCGGGATATATTAATTGGCGAACCGCAGCAATACTCATAGGCATCTCTGCCCCCTTATCATTTCTTGGTGGCACCATTCACCTGCCAGCAGAAATCTATCGACCTATTCTAGGTGTGTTACTACTTCTCTCTGCCCTATATCTAATTTGGAAAAACCTTTATGAACCTAAAATTTTATCGAGCGACACTCTAAAAGTACCACTCATAGGTAGCCTCCCGGTTGGCGGGGCAATAGGGTTTCTCTCAGGTTTAACAGGAATAGGGGGAGGCGTTTTACTAAGCCCTGTTCTAATCCTTTTCAATTGGGCAAACGTCAGGCAGACGGCAGGTTTAGCTGTTTGCTTTGTGTTGGCAAATTCAATCGCTGGTTTGGCAGGTAATTTAGTTACAATGAATAATCTCCCAGCCTTTGCAGGAGTATGGGCACTTGCGGTTTTACTTGGGGCATTGATTGGAACAAAGTTGGGATTAAAAATTGCACCTATTCCAATTCTGGTCTGGCTTCTGGCTATGGTAGTACTCATCGCAGCCCTTAAATTTTTAATTCTATAAAAAACAAGAAAAAAGAGTTAGTCTAGTCTTTTGACATCATTGAAAAGAAAGTCTTCTCTCATGACAAAAGCTAACAATACCAAAATGTCTAGAAACATGAGACTGAAGTGGAGCTTTGGAATTTTGATAATAGGAGCGCTCGTAAATTTAAGTGATTCAACTATTGTCAACAGTCAACAGAAACTAGAGAGAGTAGATACGCCACCAAAGGCAACATATGAAATTGTAAGCCCGCCGAATTGTCTGAATTACAAAGATGAAAAGGTGCGGTTCATAAACACCACAAAGGGTCGTCCAGGTGTGGCTGCTGGAATGGCAAACAAGGATAAAACCGGGGCTCCTGTTGTCTACAGGTCAAACTATGGGGCAGCTCCACAAACATTCCAAAGATTTATTGATAGGCATGAATGCGCACATCATCAAACCGGCGATGTTGACAGACCACACCCGCCTCGTAATGGCCCAGAACACTTAATGAATGAAAGCATAGCCGACTGCATTGCTATCATGCGCCTTAGAGATGAGGAGCACTATGACAAGGCTGGGTTCGATGGTGTCGCAAAGGCCATGCGGCATGATATGGAAAAAATTGGATTTCCAGAAATTAGCGTCAGTAGTAGAATTAGTAATATCTCAAACTGTTATAAAAAGTACGATAGCGCCGAGAGTTTCATAAATAAAGTTCTTAAGAGAAGAGGGCTGCTGCAACAATAATTTATGCGTCAAGTTTTTCTGTCAACTCAAGCCATTCTTCTTCTATTTCTTCAAGGTCACGTTGAGTAAGGCCGCGCTCCATAGCAAGCTCTTTAACTAACTCAGGGTCTTTTTCATAAAGGGTGACGTCATCTAATTTTTCATCAATGGCTTTAAGCTCATCATTCAACTTGGCTATCTTTTTTTCAAGTGCTTGTATTTCTTTACGAAGAGGGGCTTGGAGAGCGCGTTTCTCAGCAGCCAAACGGCGTTCTTCCTTGCGGCTAACTTTGGGTTTATTGCCAGCCTCACTCTTGTCTTGGGCCTTAGTCTTACCGCCTCGTGTTTGTAAAAGCTCTTTTCTGTAACTTTCCATATCACCGTCATAAGAAACGGTCGTTCCATTATCAACCAACCAAAGGCGGTCTACGGTTGCCTCTAATAAATGCCGGTCGTGAGAGATAATAATAACAGCCCCTTCATACTCATTAATTGCATGAATAAGCGCTTCACAACTATCAACGTCCAAGTGGTTTGTCGGTTCGTCAAGAATAAGAATATGTGGCGCATGAAAACTAGCTAGAGCAAAAAGTAAGCGCGCTTTCTCACCACCAGAAAGAAGCGCAGCTTTCGTATCTGCCTTTAAAGGACCAAACCCAATCGCTGCGCATTTAGCTCGTTTTTGAGCTTCTGTTTTATCTTCCATCAATTCAGCTATGTGATCATAAGGAGAGGCTTGCGGATTAAGTTCATCTAATTGGTGCTGAGCAAAATAACCTATCGAACATTTTTTAGATGATTTGCGAAAGCCATCCATAGGAGAGAGGTGCCCCATCAATAGTTTCGCCATGGTCGATTTGCCATTACCGTTAGAGCCAAGTAATCCGATGCGATCATCAACATCTAAATTCAAATTCAAGTTGCGCAATACGGGTTTGTTTTCTTCATATCCAACAGAAACATCATCAAGACGGATAATTGGGTTTCCAAGTTTTGTTTTTGAACTTGGAAATATAAAAGGAGCTACCTTGTCATCAATCTGAGCAGCGATAGGTTGCATCTTTGATAGAACTTTCAAACGAGATTGAGCTTGTTTGGCTTTCGACGCTTTCGCACGAAAACGATCAACAAAGGCTTCAAGGTGCCGGCGAGCATCATCTTGTTTTTTCATCATCTTCAGTTCAAGCCGTTGTTGCTCTCTACGCGTATCTTCAAACTGATCATAGCCACCAGTATAAAGGCTCAGCTTTTGTTTATTCAGATGTAGAATGTGAGTGACAGACTTATTCAGTAGCTCACGATTGTGAGAAACCATCAAAACCGTATGCGGATAGTTCTTTAAAAAATTCTCTAGCCAAAGCGTGCCCTCAAGATCAAGATAGTTAGAAGGTTCATCTAGTAATAAAATATCAGGCGCCGCAAAAAGTGCTGCAGCCAAAGCAACTCGCATCCGCCAGCCGCCAGAAAATTCTGATGCAAACCGTTGTTGAGCTTCTTCATCAAAGCCAAGACCAGATAAAATAGTCGCTGCTCGCGCTGGTGCCGAATGCGCATCGATATCAAGCAGCCTTAATTGGATTTCACTTATTCGTGTCGGATCAGTAGCAGTATCGGCTTCTTTTAATAACTCATCACGTTCAACGTCAGCTTCTAAAACAATATCCAATAAAGAGGTCTCACCCGAAGGGACTTCTTGCGCTACATGACCAATGCGCTGGGTCTTAGGCCAACTGATAGTGCCATCATCAACAGCAAGTTCGCCTGTAATCAATTTCAGAAGAGTGGTCTTCCCCGTTCCATTTCGGCCTACAATGCCAACCTTATGGCCTGTGGGAATGGCAATGCTGGCATCAGAAATTAAAAGACGGCCGTCAATTCGAAAAGTGAGGTTGTTAATGTGCAGCATTGGCTCGGAAGGGTCCCCAGTTTGGAAGTTTGTAATTTGTAAATTTATGAAAGAGTGATTTTAAAAGCTGGTAAACCCGCAATTGAAGACGTGGCAACCCAATTGTCAAGCCATCTGAGCCGAACCTACGTGAAAATGAGTGATTGATTCATAGTTTGGACAGCACAAAAAGAAACTAATCATCATTTTTTAGAGTTGAGGGTGTACGAATTACTCACCTAAAACGTGTAAAGATAGACAATTTTTACCAAAAATGATCAAAAATTGATACGAAACGCCTAATTTAAACTTATAAATTTTATGCTAGATTTGGAATCTACTAGTTGGTAGAATTCGCTTGTGCGCATATAAAATAATAAACGCCGTAAATCGAGTAGGGCAGCACAGAAGAGAAATAACACGCTAAATAAACGCTTAAGGCAAAAATAAACATAAAAGAACGAAATAACTTAAGTCGTGCGTGAGAATTAAATTTTGGGGATCATAAGTCCGTTTATATGCTAAAATAAGCAAATAGGCGGGAATTAGCTATAAGCGGGAAGAATTATGAGCAAAATAAACGCGAAACTTAATGTTTTAAAAATCACACAACTATCTAGTGCAGCCATTTTAGCAATAGCCTTATCGGTAGCACCGATGGCGATGAACAGCGCCCAATCTGCTGAAGCATCAATTGCAATACCTAAAGACAGCCTAAATTCAGTCATGTGGGATTTCATGGCCAAGGAACACTTGCTGACAGACAAGAGTAGCAAAAAAATTGTTATGAATAATCGGATTTTAGTCCATGCACCCAAAGTGGCTGAAGATCAATTAAACCTTCCTATTCATGTTGATGCGCGCGGTATTAAAAATATTCAAAAAATCGTCGTTATCGCTGATTTAAACCCAATTCCAAAAGTTTTAACTTATGAGCCAAAACAAGCTGAAGCTAGAATAAGCTTTCGCATCAAAGTAGGGCAAGCCACCCCTGTCAGAGCCGCGGTATTAGATAAAGACGGTGTTTGGCATGTAGGTGGAACATTCGTTGACGCTTCAGGTGGTGGTTGCTCACAACCAGCTGTTGCCTATGGCAATGATGATTGGGTAAAAAGGTTGGCCGAAATCAGAGGGAAAATCTGGAGAACTCCTGGTCAAAACTCTGCTAAATTAAGATTTTCAGTGCGCCACCCGATGGATACAGGTTTAGCTGATGGCATTCCAGCTTTCTTCATAGAGAAGTTGGAACTAAAAGGCGCAGGCGGTAAACTGCTTGGTAATTTATACATTAATGAACCAATTTCAGAAAACCCAACTGTAACGCTTTTTCCTATTTTAAAAGAATCAACAACGGCCGTTCAAATTAAAGGGCGGGATAATGAAGGCAATTTAATTGATGTGGCTGTACCTGCACCAGTTCAATCATCTGCCTTGCAAAATTAAATTGAATTAAAAACAAAATTAAAGACAAAGAGGTGTCCTGATGGATAAAGTTCGTCGCTCGCTATTAATAGGGGGCGCCTCTAGTCTGGCAGCTCCAATTTTGCCAGCCTTCGCAGCCCCCCTAAAATACAATCTAAAAGCCCAAAGAATTGCGAATAATTCATATGTCGTGATTGGTAAAACTGAAGACTATTCTCCTGACAATGGCGGAGATATTGTTAATGTGGCTTTCATCGATACATCTGACGGTGTTGTACTAATCGATACCGGCTCATCAAGAAGGTATGGAGAGGCGCTAAAGCAATTAATATATGCCACAACTGGCAAAGACGTTATCCGTGTCTACAATACCCATTTCCATCCAGATCATTGTTTGGGTAATCAGCTCTTTGATAAGAAAAAAATTGCAGCTCTGCCGAAAACAATTTCAGGTTTAAAAACTTCTGGCGAAGATTTCTCAAGCAACCTGTACCGCATTCTTGGAGATTGGATGAGGGGAACTGAAGTCATTATCCCTGAACACGTGATCAATTATAGCTCCGAGAAATTTGGTAAGCACAGATTTGAAATGCTTCCATTTTCAGGCCATACAGATGCAGATCTAGCAATTTTGGATCATGAAACAGGCGTGCTATATGCTGGTGACATTTGCTTTCTTGATCGAGCGGCAACAACGCCGCATGCTGATCTTGAGAGCTGGCACAAATCTCTAAAAGAGATAAAGAAAATACCTCATAAAATCATTTTTCCAGGACACGGCCCTGCTGACACGACAGCACGTTCAATTGAGCAGACTGACACTTACCTGACATGGCTGGAAACGAATCTTACAAAGTCTGCACGAAGTGGTAAGGACATGTTAGAGGCTGCAAAAATGCCAATACCAGAAAAATTTCAATCAATAGATGTCATTGAGTTGGAAATTGAGCGCTCAGTCGCACATCTTTACCCTGATATAGAAGAAAAAACACTTCCTTTTCTTGGGCAGGGAGATGGCTAAGTTGCTGTAATATAATGGAATTTTGCAGCCTCTCATTAAAAACTCAAAAAAGATGTACTTATTGCCAATAAACTGAAAGAGCAAGCTCGGCTAACGTCTAAGATAGTCGTTAATTACATTGGAAGTAATCGGTTAGTTTCATTCTGAAAAAAGCAACAAACAGTCTGATAAATTTTGGAATAGACAGAGATCTTACTTGCTCTCAGTAAATTCTAAGATATGATTTGATTGTTATCTTTTCTCATTTCAAACACATTCATAAACGATCTTTGAATGCGAATAGAAATAAAAGAATGGAGAACAGTCTAATTTAAATTGTTTCCAATTTATGAAACGAATTAAAATTTTAACAAAGTCCTAGGGGAAGGGAACATAAGTATGCGCCTAAGAAGAGCAATCTTAGCGGCGGCAAGTATTCTTGCTATCGCAGCTAGTACTCCGGCTTCAGCCGAAGGTGTTAGTATTGACGACATCTTAAATGACCAAAAAACAGGCGGAGACATCGTAACGAACGGCCAAGATATCCGTGGCCAGCGTTTTAGTCCGCTTGACAAAATTAATACTTCAAACGTAGCTAACTTGGCACCAGCATGGGTTTTCTCATTCGGTGGCGAAAAGCAACGTGGACAAGAAGCACAGCCAATCGTATCTGATGGCATCATCTACGTAACTGGTTCATACAGCCGTATGTGGGCGATCGACGCAAAAACAGGTGAAGAAGTATGGCAATATGACGCCCGTCTTCCTGAAGGAATTCTTCCTTGCTGTGACGTTATTAACCGTGGTGCAGCTATCTTTGGTGATAAAGTATACTTCGGTACACTAGACGCTCAAATCGTAGCTCTTGACAAGAAAACTGGTAAAGTTGCTTGGCGCAAGAAAATTGACGATTTTAAAGCTGGCTTCTCTTACTCAGCTGCTCCATTGATCGTTCCATCTAAGCATGGCCCACTAATCGTAACTGGCGTTTCTGGCGGTGAATTCGGTATCGTTGGTCGTGTTGATGCACGCAACGTAGAAACTGGCGAGCTAGTATGGTCGCGTCCAACCATTGAGGGTCACTACGGTACTCTTAAAGGTAAAAAATCTACAATGACAGGCAAGAAAAACGAATCTTGGCCTGGTGATATGTGGAAATGGGGCGGTGGCGCTACTTGGCTTGGCGGTACATACGATCCAGACACAAAACAAATCTTTATCGGTACTGGTAACCCAGCCCCATGGAACTCACACTTGCGTCCTGGTGACAACAAGTGGTCATGTGGTCGTCTGGCTATCAACCCTGATACAGGTGAAATCAACTGGGGTTTCCAAACAACTCCACATGATGGTTGGGACTATGACGGTGTGAATGAAGTTATCTCATTCGACGCTGATGGTAAGAAATTGGCAGCAACAGCTGACCGTAACGGTTTCTTCTATGTTCTAGACCGTACAACAGGTAAATTCCACAATGGCTTCCCGTTCGTGAAACAAATTTCATGGGCAAAAGGCTTAGATAAAAATGGTCGTCCTGTTTTCAATAAAGACAACTACCCAGGTAACCCAAAAGCCTCTAAAGATGGCAAAAAAGGTAAAGCTATCTTTGCTGTGCCAAGTTTCCTAGGTGGTAAAAACCAAATGCCAATGGCTTACAGCCAACAAACTGGTCTTTTCTACGTTCCTTCAAACGAATGGGGCATGGACATCTGGAATGAGCCTGTATCATACAAAAAAGGTGCAGCTTACTTAGGTGCGGGTTTCACAATCCGTCCAATCTTCAAAAGCCACATTGGTTCTTTGAAAGCTGTTGAGCCACTAACTGGTAAAGTTGTGTGGGAATATAAAAACAAAGCACCTCTATGGGGCGGCGTTCTTACAACAGCTGGTGGCCTTGTATTCACCGGAACACCTGAAGGTTACCTAAAAGCGTTTGACGCAAAAACAGGTAAAGTTCTTTGGCAATTCCAAACTGGTTCAGGTATTGTTGCTCCTCCAGCAACTTGGGAACAAGATGGCCAACAAGTCATCGGCGTTTCAAGCGGTTGGGGCGGTGCTGTTCCACTATGGGGCGGTGAAGTAGCTAAAACTGTTAAGTACCTTAACCAAGGTGGTGCTTTCTGGTTGTTCAAACTTCCAAAGAAAATGGCTGCTAAATAAGTAGTTATTCTCTACCGATCATAATTAGTCCCGGGCTTTTTAAAGTCTGGGACTTTTTTTTAGCAATTTGTCCTATAGACTATTAAATCATTACCTTTAAAAAATACGTGATTTTTGGTATAAAAAAGCTCTGTACAAAGCTTAATAAAAAAATAAATCGTAAAGCTTGGATATTAAGACCTGAATATATTTCTTCAGTAAGCGAATTAAAATTCATTTAGAATTAAGTCTAAGAGCACAAATTTTTAAAAATCATTACTTAGTACCATATATGTGGTAATCTAGAATATGCGCGTATACCATGTGGTATGTGACACTAAGGTATGATTTGGGGAATATTAAAATGAAACGCATTCTCATTATTGATGATCATCCGCTCTTCCGCGAAGCATTACATAATGCAATTAAAAGCATAATGCAGCGCGTCGAGATCCATGAAGCGGAAACAATTGATGATTCGGTCCAAATCCTAAAAAATATCGGACGCTTTAAGCTAGCTCTCTTGGATTTATTTATGCCAGACACCAACGGTTTTGATGGATTACTAACCTTGCGCAAGCAATTTCCTAAATTACCAGTGATGATCGTCACAGGCCAAGAAGATAGCCGTTTGGTCAAAGAAGCAGTAAATTACGGCGCAAGCGGCTTTATAGCCAAAACGGCAAGTGGTGAAGAAATTGCTCATGCAATTTCAGAAGTTCTGGCTGGAAATATTTATATCCCTGATGATTTCAGCAATGAAAGCCTTGATGAAAGTGATCAAGAGCGTGAAGACCTAGCTCGGCGCTTGTTCTCATTAACACGCCAGCAACTGATAGTTTTAAGAATGCTCCGTGAAGGTAAGCTAAACAAACAAATTGCTTATGAATTAGGAGTTGGTGAAACCACAGTCAAAGCGCATGTCTCTGAAATCTTGCGTAAAATGAATGTCGTTAGCCGCACACAAGCTGTGATTGAAGCCAGTAAAATTGATTTTGACATGATCTTAAATCAAGCAACAAACAGCTCACCAGCTGACTAAAAAACAAAACAATTTCTCAAGTTTTGCAAACCTCTAATCAATGGCAGCAACAAGCTATAAAACGGTTAGAGGTTTTTTATATTTAGTCCGTAAACGTTTCAAAGTCAGAGATGAGCATTTAGGTTAGTGCGTTCCACCAAAAAGTGAATTCATCAAAAGTAAGAATACCCTAGTGATCACTTGTGATTAAATCCAATAATCAACAGTGATTAAGTTCTCTTAGATCTAATCATTATTCTTTCTCAAAATTCAATTTTAGAATTTCTTTTGCAAAACTGATGTATTTCATTCCAACAGTCGTTGTTGTTGAATAAAAAAGATGAAAAATAGGAAACATAACCAACCAATAAATAAGTATTGGCTTTAGCATGTAAAAACCAGGATCAATGTTTTTAGCTCCGATTTGATAAAACTCGAAACTAACAATAATGAAAAACGGAAATAAACTTAAATAGATGAGAGGGCCAATAAAATAAGGAATAAGGAAAATTAACCCATAGTTCCCAGCAGCTACGTTGTATTTTAAAAACTCAGAAATTTTCGGGCGCCAATAGGTAAGAATGCTGAGTTGCGTGGCAAAGTCATAAGGCCAGTTATAAAACATCCACCAAGCAGTAAGCACGGCAAGCAACCAGGCAACAATATCTCCAAATAGCGGATTGAAGCCTGCTGTAAAGTTAATTGCTCCAACCACAATAATCAACACGGTGGAATACAGAAATAATTTAAGCAAAACCTTACTGAATTTTCGGCTTTTTATTTCTAAAACAACTTCTCTTTCATGAAATTTTTCATCATAAAAAAAGAATAAAAATCTTGAATGGACAATTTTTGATCAGGTGCTTTAGGGACAAAAATTCGATCTAACAAAATAGCAAAAATGATTGCTAGGAGTGCCATCGCACAGTAAAAAATTCGCCCTTCATTTGCGGAATGTTGAAGTGAAAAAATGGCAGGCCAGATGCAAGTAAGTGCGAAAATGGTCATACACCAACGACGAATAAAATTGAAAAATTTAAACCGTGCGGTGTTCCAAGGTTGGCGCATTTCAAAATCATCTAGAAATGCCTGATCAATTTTCGGTAAACCCGCCCTTTTTAAAAATTCATCTGAAACCAAAAAATCGTTCTGAAACTTTATTTTCGAATTATTCTGTAGATCGTTGTTAATAAGTTTTGTCTCCAAATTTCAATTGTCTTATAGATTGAGCAAATCTCTTAATTTAATAAAATATTTTCATACATATTACTTTAAAAATTTCTCTGTAAGAAAAAAATCACTCAAGCGGATGAACACTGAGGCTAGTAATTTTATTCTGATGCTTTCTAAGGACATGAAACCGATAGCCATGAAATGTAAACGCCTGTCCTGGTTCTGGAATTGTCTGTGCTTCATGAATAACAAGTCCAGCGATTGTTGTCGCCTCATCATCTGGTAATGACCAATCCATATGTCTGTTAAGGTCACGAATAGGAACAGACCCCTCAACATTTACAGACCCATCAGATTGTGGGTGAACACCGCTCACTTCCAAGTCATGTTCGTCCGCGATCTCACCTACAATTTCCTCTAAGATATCCTCAAGGGTAACAAGTCCCATCACTTCACCATATTCATCAACAACCAATGCAAAGTGAGCCTTGCGCCGCAGGAAGGCATTGAGTTGGTCTTGCAAGCGAGTGCTTTCAGGAACAAACCAGGGTTTAGAGGCAAATTGTTGAATATCTAGTTTAGAGATATCAAAATCAAGTGTAGAAAGTTCACGAAGCAAATCTTTCGCATGAACAACACCTACAATATTATCACTGTCATCCTGCCAAAGAGGTAGACGGGTAAAAGGACTGGTGAGAATTTGGTCGACGATTTCTTCTGCAGAGTCATCAGCATTTAATGAAACTATTTTTGTGCGATGGACCATAACATCAGAAACATCCAGTTCCTTAAGATCGAGAACACCGCCGAGCATATCTTTGTCATTTTTCACCACTCCACCTTCTTTATGATGGAGTTGAATAGCGCCTCGCAGTTCATCATGAGCTGAGATTAAGTTAGCTTTCTCAGCCAAATCACTACCAAATAAATGAAAGATTTTTATGATGACCCAGTCTATAGCCCTGGTGAACGGCGTTAAGGCGACAACTATTGGACGCAATAAGGGTGCAAATATAAGCGCTGTTTCATCAGGCTTTGTAATCGCATAAGTCTTTGGTAAAACTTCCGCAAAAATCACAACAAGAATGGTCATCGCAATGGTTGCGTAAGCAACACCAGCAGAACCAAACTCAGAAAGAAAAAGACTTGTCGCGAGTGATGACGCAAGAATATTCACCAGATTATTGCCAATGAGAATGGAGCTAATTAACTTCTTGCGATTAGATAAAAGCTTATTCACCAACTTAGCTTTGTGGTCACCATCGGTCTCTAATGCCAGAATGCGTGCCTTCGAAGCTGCAGTGAGGGCCGTCTCAGAACTTGAGAAAAAAGCTGAAATGAGCAGCAATAACAGAATACAAAGTATAAGTAGCCAAATCATCTAATGGTGTCCTGACAGTTGTGAATTCAAAAATTCTCGCAATTGATCTTCAGTGACTTTGCGATAAACCAGTGCATCGCCAATTGCGTTGGTAAGAATGAAAACAAGAGTTCCTCGTTCAACCTTCTTATCCTGGCGCATTTTATCAACAAGAGCGTCTACCGTGAACTCTTGATAGTTCGGAATATCTTGAATGCGTGTGGGCAATCCTGCCGCTTTAAAGTGTGCTTCAACTTGCTGAGACAAGCCTTTTTCACAAAGATCAAGTTCTTCTGAGAATTCAAAAGCAAGGACCATCCCAATGGCAATGGCTTCACCGTGTAATAATCTATCACCATAGCCACAAAGAGCTTCAAACCCGTGCCCAAAGGTGTGCCCAAGATTTAGAAGAGCACGCACCCCATGCTCTTTTTCATCGGCGCTAACAACATGTGCCTTCATTGAGCAAGACGTTTGAATTGTATGGACCAAAGCTTCGGTCTCTAAATTATAAACCCGCTCACGGTTTTCATTTAACCATTGAAAAAAGTTAGCGTCTTTTATCAAACCATATTTTACAACTTCAGCATATCCAGCCTTAAACTGCCGTGGGTCCAGGGTTTTCAAAACATCAAGATCACATAAAACCAGTAATGGTTGGTGAAAGGCCCCAATGAGGTTTTTACCATATGAGCTATTGATCCCGGTTTTTCCCCCAACAGAACTATCAACCTGCGCCAAAAGGCTGGTTGGAATTTGTACAAAATCAACCCCACGCCGAAGAATGCTGGCAGCAAATCCAGCTAGGTCACCAATGACACCACCACCAAATGCAATAACTAAGTCACCGCGTTCAATTTCATGGGAAAGCAATTCATCCAATAAAAAGCTAAGTTTATCAAAAGATTTAGTTGCCTCACCAGCAGGTAAAATAACAGTTTTATAATCAATCCCGGCAGATTTAAGCGAAGCTTCTAAACTTGCCAAATGAAATGAAGCAACTGTTTCATCAGTAACAATCGAGCATTTAGCCTTAGGCCGCAGATCCGAAATTTTGGATCCAGCTTGTTCTAAAAGCCCACCTCCAATTAAAATATCATAAGAGCGCTCACCAAGACCAACATTAATGAGAGTAGGGGAAGATGAACAAGTGTCCTCCATTGAGTTAGGGCCTGTTTCTGTTGTAGGTGTCTCTGTATTATTAGAGAGATGCGAACTCATAAAAAAATGAACCTTTCATAATTGAACAGAGCACTTCTTAGAAAAGTGTAGCGCGGTTTTCCGATAAGAAGTGCGTAAAAACAAAAAATTAGAGCATTCCAATGATACAAAATAAAAGAGTAATGCTCTAGTGTTGTGATTGATTTGCAATCGCTTTAAGAATTTCCTGCACGATGACTTCATGGGCAACATCGCGGCTTTCAACTGTAATGTCAGATTGTGAATAAATTGGGTAACGTTCATCAATCAATTTCTGCATCACCTCTGTTGGGTTCGTCGTTTGTAATAACGGCCGATGATCGCGCCGGCCAACCCGCTCCATGAGAACATCAAGATCAGCGCGAAGCCAAACCGAAACTCCATGAGCTTTGATATTGTTTCGTGTAACAGAACTCATAAAAGCCCCGCCACCTGTTGCTAAAATAAGAGGGCCATCAACCAAGAGGCGCTCAATTATTTTTTCTTCTCGGTCACGAAAATAAGCTTCCCCATGCTCAGTAAATATATCGGAGATAGATTGCCCTGCAGCCGTTTCAATCTCGGTGTCAGCATCAAGAAATTTCATTTGTAAACGAGAGGCAACCCGCCTACCAATTGCAGATTTACCAGCCCCCATCAAACCAACGAGAACCAGTGACTTTTCAGACAATATCGTTTTGACTTTTTGATCGAGTTTTTTAGTTTGAATTTGCTGCATAATGAAGTGTTTTCGTAAATTTAAATTTCAACCATTGCCAAAATAAAGAGCTGTTTAACAGCACTGCTTGTTTTTTAAGCTCTATTGTTAGCAAGCATGATGTCATGATACAATCAAGTGAACGTATTTAGTTTAAATTACTTTTAGTTTTCGACTGACTTAAGGTCTAAAAAACAGGTGATATTAATCCGTCATTTTCGTTGAAGCCTTGTTAATCTTAAAGCAAAACGTAATATAAGCTGAAACTTTATATTTTTGGGGGCCTTATGCCAAGCCTGGTAGCGTTTTTGACAAGAATAAGCATTATTTTATCGGTTACATTTATCACCCTTTATGTTTTGGCAACGGTCTTTGAACCAGCTTCACGTGAATATCGCCACGAAGTTCTTGGGCTAAAAATAGCGGATGAATAGGTTTCACTCTTTGCAGAACAAACAAGTTTAAAGGGAGTATCTATGCTCTCAAATTCAAAAAAACCGGTTTCATCAATTAAATTAATAGGTGAGTTTCTGGCAATGCTTAGCGCTGAGCGCGGAGCTAGTCAAAATACACTGGAAAGCTATGAACGTGATTTAAATCGATTTAATGGATTTATAGAGCAGAGCAAAGAAACAAACTCTGAAACTTCCAAACTTCAACACGCCACAACTTCAGACATTAAAGCATATCTTAGCAATCTAAAAGCAAATGGATTGGCCAGTTCATCGCGAGCGCGCCAAATATCCTCATTGCGTCAATTTTATCGCTTCTTACTATCAGAACGCCTGATAAAAGATGATCCAGCCGCTCATATAGACACTCCTAAGCAAAAACGCCCCCTACCAAAGTTAATGAGTGCAAAAGATGTCGAAACCTTGTTAGCGACAGCAAAAACTGAGTGCGAAAATAAAACTCGCCATGCTAAACACCAGGCGTTACGACTAAATTGTTTATTAGAGCTCTTATACGCAACGGGAATGCGGGTAACAGAGCTGGTTAGCTTGCCATATTCCGTTTTAAATGGTGATGAGAGGTTATTCACCATTAAAGGTAAGGGCGGTAGAGAAAGATTAGTCCCTTTAAATAGCTCTGCAAGAGCAGCCTTGATTGATTATTTAGGCTGTTGTGAGAAAGAAACGTCTCAATCGACGAAGCGTCAGCCTAAATGGCTTTTTCCCTCAAATAGCAAAGAAGGCCATTTAACTAGGCAAAGGTTCGGCCAGGAATTAAAAGAACTGGCAATAAAAGCGGGGTTAAGAGCCGAAAAAATATCTCCCCACGTACTCAGACATGCTTTTGCGAGCCATTTATTAGAACGAGGGGCTGATTTGAGGGCGGTGCAACAATTATTAGGCCATGCAGATATCTCAACAACCGAAATCTATACCCATGTACTTGAAGAACGACTAAAGAAATTGGTTGAACAACATCATCCATTGGCAAACTACGAAAAAACCTTTAAAAAGCAAAATTAACCCATTAAATATGCTAAGTGAAACATGCTTGACACAAGCAAAAGTGCAAGTAATTCTCTCATCTGGGTTAATCAATGAATGAAATATTTATGACAAATGTCATTTAAAAAGTTATCTGGTGGAAATCTTAAAATTATTAAATTCTGAGATCATCAAAAATACGGTTTAAAAAACCTCTTTGAGCTTTATTAAAGCTAATATTAAGAGAGGTAAAAAGGGTTTTGAATGCGCACATATTTGGATTTTGAAAAGAAGATAGCTGAGCTTGAAAGTAAAGTATCAGAATTAAAAAGCATTGCTGCTGATGATCAGAACGAAGAAGACGCAAGTTCGGTTTCTATTGATGATGAAATTCGCACATTAGAAGAAAAAGCAGGCAAAGCTTTAAGTGATACATATGATAGCTTAACACCATGGCAAAAATGCCAGGTTGCTCGTCATCCAGATCGTCCCCATTGCATGGCCTATGTTGATGCAATGGTTACAGATTTTGTCCCCTTAGCAGGTGATCGCTATTATTCCGATGATGATGCCTTGGTTGGCGGCCTGGGCCGGTTTCGTGGGCGTTCAGTTGTCATACTAGGGCACGAAAAAGGCCATGATACAGAAAGCCGCATTAAACATAATTTCGGCATGGCAAGACCAGAGGGCTATAGAAAAGCTGTCCGCCTCATGGAAATGGCTGAACGGTTTCAAATGCCAATTCTAACCTTTGTAGATACAGCAGGCGCGTTCCCAGGTGTCGGCGCTGAAGAGCGTGGCCAGGCTGAAGCCATTGCTCGCTCAACTGATAAATGCCTGTCTCTTACAGTTCCAATTATAACACTGGTTATTGGAGAAGGGGGTTCAGGCGGGGCACTAGCCATTGCAACAGCCAATAAAGTGCTGATGTTAGAACATTCAATTTACACAGTGGCGTCTCCAGAAGCTGCTGCGTCAATCCTTTGGCATGATTCAACAAGAGCAAAAGATGCCGCTACAAATATGCGCATTACAGCTCAAGATTTGGATGAGCTTGGTGTTATTGATGGCATTATAAGCGAACCTATTGGCGG
This sequence comes from Hyphomicrobiales bacterium 4NK60-0047b, assembly GCA_040367435.1. NCBI lineage: Bacteria > Pseudomonadati > Pseudomonadota > Alphaproteobacteria > Hyphomicrobiales > Hyphomicrobiales bacterium 4NK60-0047b. Next base: position 109,229 of record BAABWY010000008.1, read on the forward strand.
CGCCCACAGAAATCCAGAAAAAATGATTGAAAGAGCTGCTAATGAGATGGAAAAACGTTTAGCTGCGTTAGAAGAGTTGAAACCAGCTGAAATCCGCCATCAACGGCAGCAAAAATTCTTGGATATCGGCAAATCTCTACAGTAAATTTCAATATAAAGTCAGTCGCTTAGCGGGTTTTTCTCAGTCAGTCTTGAAATTGCCTAAAAAATAAACTTTTCTAAAAGCCCTCAGCTATTGCAGTTAGAGGGCTTTTCTTTGTGAAGTGTTGTCTGGGTTCAAGCAATATTTCTAAAATTTAGAGCCTATAATGAGATAAATTCACTGTGATCAAAAGATGATTTCAATGCCGTTAGGGTTGAGAATCTGTTTAACTGTATTGTTGATAGGGTAAAAGTTAGAAAAAATCGTATTTAAAAGCATGAAACAACCCAACAATTTATTATCTACATGATTGTTTGAGTTGATAATGAAAAGAATAATTCGCTATTTTTAGACTAAGGTGAGATCTCAGTTGGTCCAGGCCAGATTACCAAAAATAAGTTCTACAGAACAAACTGATAGAACAAAAACATTTAAAGCAAATGACCACAGCAGAAATTCGGTGAAATCTGTTTTTAAACTGCTCTCAATTTGGGGCAGAACAAAAAACAACAACACTAAGTTTAAGGTCGATAAGTTTGCTGACAGTTTAGCTGTGCTTAAAACAGCCATCCTATTATTAGGTGCAGGCGTATTTCTAACCGCATGCAGCCAGACTTTTGAGCCAACTTCAAACGCTGCTCAAAACCCAATTTCCAAAGCAACTCAAGATTTATTGCTTAAAAAAGGCATGCGGGTCAGTGCTCCAATTTTCATTCGTATTTATAAAAAAGAATCTGAATTGGAAATCTGGAAACAAAAAGATGATGGCTTATTCTATCCCTTCAAATCTTATCCGATTTGCAACTGGTCAGGAAAATTAGGCCCTAAATTAAAGCAAGGTGATAAGCAAGCGCCAGAAGGGTTTTATAGAGTCTCGCGCGGACAAATGAATCCAAATAGTAAGTTTCATCTATCCTTTAATCTCGGATATCCCAATCAATATGACCGTTCATTAAATAGAACAGGGGCAAACCTCATGGTCCACGGGGATTGTAAGTCAGCTGGTTGCTATGCAATGACAGACGCATTAGTTGAAGAGATTTATGCTCTTGCTAGAGAAGCTTTTGATGGGGGACAAAAGCATTTTGATGTTCATGCTTATCCATTTCGCATGACAACAAAAAATATGGAAAAGCATAAGCGTTCAAGATGGATTAAATTCTGGAGAGACTTAAAAGCAGGACATGATGAATTCGAGCAAACAAAAATTCCACCTGTCATTCGTGTTTGTGAGCGCCGCTATCACGCAAATCCAGCATTTGCGAATATCAATTTCCAAATCAACCCGGCTGGGCCATGTCCAGGAAGACCAGGCTTTAGACCAATACGCCAAGCACCGAAGCTAACCATTGCGGGACAGGAAAAAAAGAGAGATCCTATCCAGGACGTTCTTAGAGACACAACAGATGATCCATCTCCAAGAGATAAGGGCTTTGATCAGTTGAGTTTACCGGATGATTTGTTTAGCGACGATTTAAGCGGAAGCAGCCTTAGAAATGGCGTTTATTAAAAATAGCATTTTCCAATCTTGAATAAGAGCAAAAAGTCTTTGCCACTCATTTTGCGTTATTTTTAAAGGGGGGATATTTTAATGTCTAGAAAGCCAAAGAAAAAGAACCATAAAGGCTTGATATTCTTTATAACTTTCACAGTACTTTGCGCAGCGACCTTCGGTTACTTAACAAAAAATGGCCAACAATCTCTTGATGCATGGCGAGATAGAATGCAAACCAATCAAAATTGGTTGAGTTATAAGTTAGGCAGGCCACTCCCAGGAACACCAGACCTTTCAAAACAAAAACAACGTTTGGCCAACCTCAATTTAAAATTAGGCAATCCAATCTTCATGAGAGTTTTTAAATTAGAAGGTGAGCTAGAATTGTGGATGAAAGACAAAGAAGGCTTTAAACTCTTTGCCACATATCCAATTTGCAGGTGGTCCGGCCGCCTAGGGCCAAAGCTGAAGGAAGGGGACCGCCAAAGCCCTGAAGGTTTTTATTATGTCCATAAATATCAGCTCAATCCAAACAGTCGTTGGTATCGATCATTTAACTTAGGCTACCCAAATAGTTTCGACAAAAGCTTTAAGAGAACTGGTTCATTTCTCATGGTCCACGGTGGCTGCTCATCAATTGGCTGCTATGCCATGACAAACCCGGTGATGAAAGAGATCTGGGAAATTGTAACAAACGCCTATAGGGCCGGACAAAAAAGATTTGCTGTGCATGCATTTCCCTTTCGAATGACAGAGCGTAACATGCGCGTTTACAGCAATAAAAGCTGGGCGCCATTTTGGCAAAACCTAAAAGAAGGCTATGACTTATTCGAAAAAACAAAAATCCCACCGCAAGTTTTCGTCTGTAACAAAACTTACAAATTCAAAGCTGGCTTATTGATTGAGAAAAACCATCAATATAACTTGCAAAAAAATTGCCCTGCAGCAACAGTCAGTTCAGTGAATAAAAAATTGTAAAGTTGGATCGTTTTCTTTAATCAGAGCTAAGTCTTATAGCGGAACCTGGCTAAGAGACGTGAAAAAATCAATGATCGCCTGAGCTTCAAAGGTTTTGGATATGATCAAAATATGCAAGCACCAAAAAATAATAGCAATGATATACATAGCTGTATAAGCAAGTGAGAAAGCACCACCAGCATTCCTGCCAGGATAAGTGTTTTGGATCATTTGAAAATCAAGATCTCTCTCAATACGTTTTGCTTCTTTGAGAAAAATTTTGATCTGACTAGTTGTCCGGCGATCAAAGATCATCGCAAAAACCAGTAAGAGAACAACCATAACTGAAGCAATGACCTTGGTGGGTTGGCTTTGCAGGGTAGTGAGAATAATAGGGTAGAGGATACTATTAATCGCAATGATAAAACCAAAAAGCTTGGTTTTATGGTCTAAAAAATAGCGAAAATTCACAAGCGCCTGTTCATACTCAACCGGACGCTCTAAAATTGTAATTTTATCCATAGCTACGCAACCCCCAAAACCTTATGAATAATACATTATAAAGCCATTTCACCCCAAAAGAGCAAGCTTATCAACCAAAAGGAGATGAGAAAAAGTAAAGACTGTGGCCTCTTTGCCTTTTCCTTAAAGCAAGCAACATTATCTACTGGCCCACTTTTTTAATCATATTCGTCTGTTAAAATTTCCAAAACACCAAGATTGCAGGTACAGCCACGCCGATTATCAGTATCTCAAGCGGGAGCCCCATGCGCCAATAATCCCCAAATTTATAACCACCAGGGCCCATAATGAGCGTATTATTCTTATGACCAATCGGGGTTAGAAACGCACAGCTAGCAGCAATCGCCACAGCCATTAAAAACGGGTCAGCACTAACATTAAGTCGGTTAGCAAGGTCAACCGCAATGGGGGCCGCAATCACCGCAGTTGCTGTATTATTCAACACATCAGAAAGGGTCATGGTAACGACCATAAGCAAAGTCAGAACTACCCAGGGCTCATAACCAAGTGTTACATCAACAATCCAGTTTGCAATCAATCCCGTACCGCCTGAAGCCTCTAAAGCAGCGCCAATTGGTATGAGAGAACCTAGCAAAACAATCACTGGCCATTCAACACTGTCATAAATTTTCTGCACGGAAACAATGTTTAAAAGCACATAAGCAATCACTGTCAATCCAAGTGCGAAGGGTAGATATAATATCCCAACACTCGCAGCCAAAATAGCAGCAGCAAATAAGCCAACAGCAAGCATTGCTTTATCACGCTTGATAACTTGCAAGCCCCGTTCAGCCAAAGGCAAACATCCAAGCCAGTTAGCAATCTCAGCTAAACGTTCCGTTGGTCCATAAAGCAATAAGATATCACCAGCTTTAATCTCAGTGCGGCGCACACGCTCGTGAATTTGCTCACCCTGGCGAGAGATGCCCATTAAGGTCACGTTATGACGATAAAGCAATCTTAACTTTAGCGCTGATTGTCCTTCAATGCGCGCCCCTTCAGGCACAACAACTTCCATAAAGCTGGTGTCAGCAGCAACAAGCGCGCGCTCATGTTTTTCAGAGCCAACAAATTCAACGCCAATAGTACCTGCCAGTTCCTCAATCACTTGAGGCGTGGCTTCAACCACCAAAATATCCCCAGTTTCAATCACTTGCCAAGCCGGAACACCCGGCAATTTATTGCCGCGCCGAACAACACCAACCACCTGCACATCACCAGCATCTTCAAGAGCCGTCACATCACGTAAGCGCTCACCCACCAATACACTGTCATTGGCGACACGAACTTCAGCGACATAATCATCAAGCTGGAAAAGTTCTTGCGCTTGGTTTTGATCACCCCTAGCACGAGGGATCATGCGCCACCCAATCAGAGCTACAAAAATAACCCCAACAAAAGCACAAATTAAACCAACAGGGGCAAAGTCAAACATTTGAAAAGGCTCACCAATCGCCTTTTCCCTGTAACTTGCAATGATAATATTAGGAGGAGTTCCAATGAGTGTGACGAGGCCGCCAAGGATTGAGGCAAAAGACAATGGCATCAGAGTTAGAGCAGGAGAGCGCCCCGCTTTTTCAGCCGCTCTTAAGTCAACCGGCATAAGTAAAGCCAGCGCGCCAACATTATTCATAACGGCTGAAAGGGCAGCAGCTAAACCAGACATAATACCAATATGAGAAGATAGCTTTCTTCCGCTATCAATCATATAGCGGGCAAGGAGTTCGATGGCCCCTGAGTTTGAAAGCCCCTTTGAGACAATAAGAACTAGGGCAATAATAATCACAGCAGGGTGACCAAAGCCTGAAAATGCACTGGCTTGCGGAATGACACCTAGAATAACCCCAGCGATTAACGCTGCAAAAGCAACCAGGTCATAACGAAAGCGCCCCCAAAGCAAAAGTGCAAACACGGCGCCCAAAAGGCTAAAAAGCATAATCTGATCAGTGGTCATAAATTGCCCCCCAAAAAAAGACCTCTAATTAATATTGAGACCTCTAATAGATAGTCTAATCCATAGAAAGTCTCTTGTTTTAAACCAACTCAGTTAAAAACCATAATGATTTTACCGAACAAACAATGGTGTCTTTTAACAGAAAGAAAAAGCACTCCTGACAAATTTGTCAATGAGTGCTTTAAAAATCCATCCATTTTATACATTGATCTAATAAATGGACAATATCTGTAATTTACAATCAGTAATTGATAGTTATTAGTTATCTCTAGCTCAGTTTTAATCTCACTACGCAGCTATCTAACTTAATTTACCATGACACTGCTTATACTTTTTACCGGAACCACACGGGCATTTTTCATTCCGTGCAACCTTACCCCATGTAGAAGGATCATTCGGGTTAATGTTCTCAGCAGATTGGCGACTACGTATTTGAACAGGCATCTCAACCGGTTCATCTGAGTGGAATTCATCTTCACCAGATGAGTAATCCATATGATGAGCTTCCATCTCTGGCAATTCAGCATCATCAAGAGAGGGGAGGTCATCACCAGAAAGTTCAACATGTGACAATTGGCCAGTCACAGCTTCTCGCAATTGACCAAGCATAGCTTCAAAAAGTGTAAAACTCTCAGTTTGATATTCATTAAGTGGGTCACGTTGACCATAGCCACGCAGGCCAACAACTTGTCTAAGGTGCTCAAGTGTAATCAAATGCTCACGCCATAGATGGTCAAGAGATTGTAAAAGTACAGATTTTTCAACCTGACGCATCAAGTCAGGGCCAATGTCAACGGCCTTTTTAGCAGCTGATTTTTTCGTTTCATCAATAAGGCGGGCAATAATTTCTTCGTCAGCAATACCTTCTTCATCAGCCCAATCTTTAATAGGTAGCTCTAAGTTGAAAATACGATCAACTTCTTCGGTCAAACCATCGACATCCCACTGCTCTGCATAGGCATTGTTAGGAATATATTTGGGAACAATTTCATCAATCAACTGCAAACGTAAATCAACAACAGTTTCAGAAACCTCTTCATCACGCATCAATTCAATACGCTGATCAAAGATAACCTTTCTCTGCTCGTTCATTACGTTATCAAATTTTAAGAGGTTCTTACGAATGTCGTAGTTGTGTGCTTCAACTTTCTTCTGTGCCTTCTCAAGCGCTTTGTTAATCCAGGGGTGAATAATCGCTTCACCTTCTTCAAGACCGAGTTTTGAGAGAACCCCGTCCATGCGATCAGAGCCGAAAATTCGCATTAAATCATCATCCAGTGAGAGGAAGAATTTAGAAGAGCCTGGATCACCTTGACGGCCAGAACGACCACGAAGCTGATTATCAATCCGACGACTTTCATGACGTTCGGTACCAACAACATAAAGACCGCCCGCTTCAAGAGCTTGCTTTTTCTGAGTTTCAACATCAGCTGTGATATCGGCGATTTTGGCATCACGCTTCACGCCCTCTGGCATATCGCCAACTTCATTTTCGATACGCATCTCAAGGTTACCACCAAGCTGAATGTCAGTACCGCGGCCTGCCATATTCGTCGCAATGGTCACAGCACCGGGACAACCTGCATCAGCAATGATAGACGCTTCTTGTTCATGGTGGCGCGCATTTAGAACAGCGTGCTTAACTTTCTGTTCTTTTAAGAGGCTGGCTAAAAGCTCGGATTTTTCAATAGAAGTTGTGCCAACAAGAACTGGTTGTTTGCGAGATTGGCAATCTTTAATAAGCTCAATAATCGCTTGGTATTTTTCTTTAGCAGTGCGGTAAACTTCATCATCTTCATCAAGACGAGCAACAGGTTTATTCGTCGGAATATCAAGCACATCAAGGCCGTAAATATCCATAAATTCTTCAACTTCCGTCGCCGCCGTACCCGTCATGCCGCAAAGTTTGTCATAAAGGCGGAAGTAATTCTGGAATGTAATAGACGCAAGTGTCTGGTTTTCAGGTTGAATTTCAACATTTTCTTTTGCTTCAAGCGATTGATGCAGGCCATCAGAGTAACGGCGTCCATCCATCATCCGTCCGGTAAATTCATCAATGATGATCACAGCATTATTCTTAACAATATAGTCTTTGTCTTTAAGGAACATATGATGCGCGCGAAGTGAATTATTCAGGTGATGAACAAGCGTCACATTTTCAACATCATAAAGGCCACCCTCAGTAAGTTGCCCCGCATCTTTCAATAATTGTTCAGCTGTCTCGTTACCAAGGTCAGTTAGAGCAACTGATTTTGCTTTTTCGTCAATTTCATAATCTTCAGGTGAAAGTTCAGGCACAATTTTATCAATGGCAGTGTATAGGTCTGTTTTATCTTCAACAGGGCCAGAAATAATAAGAGGTGTTCGCGCTTCGTCGATCAGGATAGAGTCGACTTCGTCAACAATGGAGAAGTAATGACCACGTTGGACCATTTCTCCAAGGTCATATTTCATATTATCGCGTAGGTAATCAAAACCAAATTCGTTATTCGTGCCGTAAGTTACATCACAAGCATATTGTTCGCGTCGTTCTTCGTCTTCCATCTCATTCGTAATAGTGCCAACGGTCATGCCTAGAAAACGATAAACTTGCCCCATCCATTCCGCGTCACGTTGTGCCAAATAATCGTTCACAGTTACAACATGAACACCGCGACCAGAGAGTGCGTTAAGATATCCAGCCAATGTAGCCACAAGAGTTTTACCCTCACCAGTCCGCATTTCAGAAATACGTCCCTCATGCAAAACCATGCCACCTATAAGCTGAACATCATAATGGCGCTGCCCAAGAGCCCGTTTCGCGGCTTCACGAACTGTCGCAAATGCAGGAACAAGCAAATCATCTAGTGTCTTTCCGTCCAAGACCTCTTGGCGAAATACTTCGGTGCGCGCCTTAAGCTCATCATCCGTTAGCTTAATCATCTCAGGCTCGAGAGCATTAATGGCCTCTACACGACCTGAAAAGGCTTTGATTTGCCGTTCATTTGATGTTCCAAAAAATTTCGCACCAAGTGCTGAAAACGATACCATGTCTCTGGGCCTAACCTGACTTATTAAAATGACAGCCTCTATTTTTCTTAATCGACGGGCTGACAAACAAATTTATGTAAAATGGCACTCAAAAAAATGAAGAAACCAAAATAAAGTTAATTGGACTAAACTAAAGTCCAATAGCGTTAAAGAGTTCAATAGTGTGGCCTTTGTAAGGGCCAAGGTGATTTAAAAGGCAATTCAAAGCGAATGCTTAACACCAAAAAAGGAACTGTTCAAATATCACATGCTAATGCTAGATAAAGTGTCAAATAACACACGACAATATGACAGATAGAAAGTCATGTGCTGATTGTCAACGCGTCTATCGTTAACATCGGCTCAAACAGGGTAAATTTCAAATTAGCGTCACAATTGAGTGATCAAAAACAGGCCCAAAAGCTTGCGTAAGAGCTTGAATTAACCTAATGAAGACACAAAGTGTTTTTAAGAACATAAATATAAGAATGAATAAGTTGAGCTGCATAGATCAGCTAAGACATAACTCTGAGGAAGAAAAATAGTGAAACATATAGCAAAAAGCGCATTAGCAGCTATTCTGGTTATATCATTTGGGTCTTTGCAACTTTCAGCGGAACCCGTAAAATCCGACAAAGCAGTTGCCAAAATTGATGATGTCACCATCACTGAAACAGACATGGCTCGCGCTGAAACCGAAATGTTCAACCAGCTCGTAAATGTCCCTAAAAATGCGAGACGTAAGGTTCTAATTGAATACTTAATAGAAACTCAACTGCTAGCAAAAGCCGCTAATGCTGAAAAAATTGCTGAATCAGAAGGGTTTAAGGCAAGAAAAGATTATTATCACCGCCGCGCTCTCAGAGATACATATTTTGATAAAAAGGTGTTTGAATCTGTAAGTGAAGCAGATGTAAAGAAGACATATGATGACGCAAGCAAGGAAGAAGAAGCTCACGTTCAGCATATTCTGGTGAAAGAAGAAAAATTAGCCAAAGAAATCGTAGGGAAACTTAAAGCTGGTGGTGACTTCAAAAAACTAGCTGAAGAACATTCAATTGACCCAGGGTCTAAGAAAAAAGGTGGCGATTTAGGCTTTATTGTAAAAACACAAGTCGTGCCTTCATTCGCAAAAGCTGCTTTTGAACTTAAAAAAGGTGGAATTTCAGAACCAGTAAAATCACAATTTGGTTATCATGTCATTCGCCAGGTAGAAAAACGCAAACGTCCACTACCTCCATTTCCTACAGTTCAAGCACGCATCAAAGAAGTTCTTTGGCAAAAGAAAGCTCAAGAACTTATTGAAAATTTGCGCAAAACCGCAAAAGTTGAATTTCTTGATAAAGAATTGGAAAAACCTCTACAACAACCACGTGGTAGCCAATAAGTTTATTGAGAGAGCGGATGCTAGTGGGCATCTGAAGCTCAGAAAAGCGGATGCTAGTGGGCATCTGAAGCTCAGAAAAGCGGATGCTAGTGGGCATCTGAAGCTCAAAAAAGCAGATGCAGCGACGGTTGCTTGTGGGCAATCTGAAGGAGCACTAAAATGCGACGGTTGCTTGTGGGCAATCTGAAGGAGCCCCAAGATGACTGTTTATAAAGCGCCATTGAGAGAGATCCTCAATGGCGTTTTTTTATGAACGCCCTAATATGTCTGTACATATACAATAACAATTGAAAATATAAAGTCTCACCCTATGAAAACATCTCCATTCGCGCCTAAAAAAAGCCCCCAAATGCCTGAAATCAAAGGTGTTCAGCTCGCTGTAACTAAATCAGGGATCAAATATGAAGGCCGACTAGATTTGCTTTGCGCCCACTTTTCAAAGGGAACAGTAGTTGCAGGCACGCTGACTAAATCTAAAACCGCTTCAGGTGCTGTCGAATGGTGTCGAGAAAACTTAAAACAAGGCAAGGCTTCTGCTTTAATCGTAAACTCCGGGAATGCAAATGCCTTCACAGGAGCAAAAGGTGAAAAAAGTGTTGAAGATATTGGCGCTTACTTAGCTAAAATATTAGAGTGCCAAACAACCGAAGTTTATCAATCATCAACGGGTGTAATTGGAGAACCTCTGCCGGATGGGAAAATGTTCCAAGGCATTGATCGGTTAAAAGAAAAGCTTGGTACAGCTTCATATTCTGAAGCGGCGAGTGCCATCATGACAACCGATACATATCCGAAAATGTCAACAAAGAGCTGCATGATAGATGGCGAGACAATCACGCTCAACGGTATTGCAAAGGGCTCAGGTATGATCGCGCCAGATATGGCAACCATGCTGGCTTACCTTTTTACTGATTTGCCAATTGAACAAACCATTTTACAAAAACTTGTTACTAAAGCGATTGATAAAACATTTAACTGCATAACAGTAGATGGTGACACGTCTACAAGTGACACCGTGCTTGTTTTTGCAACTGGCAAAGCCGGCATAACACCAATAACGGATGAAAAAGACAGTAGACTAAGAGCCTTTAATCGTATCTTAAACAAGCAATTGAAAGAGTTAGCCCTAGCAATTGTAAAAGATGGAGAAGGTATATCAAAATTTGTCACCATTAAGGTTCGAGGAGCAAAGGGCAAGAGAGCGGCCAAAAGAATAGGGTTGTCGATTGCTAATTCTCCTTTGGTAAAAACTGCAATTGCAGGTGAAGATCCAAATTGGGGGCGGATCATTATGGCAGTCGGCAAATCAGGAGAAGCAGCTGATCGTGATACACTTAATATCTGGATCGGCGGCCATCAGGTCACAGCTGAAGGAGCCAGAATAGAAGGTTATGATGAGGCACTGCTAGCAGAATATATGAAAGGTGAAAATATACTCATAGAAGTCGACATAGGGCTAGGACGAGGTATAGCAGAAATCTGGACCTGTGATTTAACCCATGACTACATATCAATTAATGCGGATTATCGTAGTTAATTTATGAGTTTATGGCCGATATAGATAAAAATTTATCTATATCGAAGCGCAAATATTAAGAGAAATTTGTAATAGTAATGTCATTAGAAACTCAAATTAAGAGCCAAAAAACAAGAATTTTACATGTGGTTGCATGTGCTCTGATAGATAGAGATGGTCGTGTTTTATTGGCTGAACGTCCAAAAGGGCGGTCAATGGAAGGTCTTTGGGAGTTTCCCGGAGGAAAAATAGAACAAGGTGAAACGCCTGAAAAAGCGTTAATTCGTGAATTGAATGAAGAATTAGGGATAGATACTAGTGAGAACTGTCTGGCACCTTTTACGTTTGCCAGTCATTCATATGAGGAATTCCACCTTTTGATGCCACTTTATATCTGCCGAAAATGGAAAGGGCAGATTATTGGACAGGAAGAACAGAATTTAAAATGGGTAAAACCTAATAGATTAGCAGACTATCCAATGCCACCAGCTGATGTGCCATTGGTCGCGATGTTAAGAGATTTTCTTTAAAAAACAGAAACGTAATATAGGGGGAATGTAAAAGATATGTGCAAAGATAACTTATGTAAATTCCAATCCTATTTAAAAGATGAAAATGGGGCAACTTCCATTGAATATTCTGTAATTGCGGCTGTCATCAGTGTGAGTATTGTTACTGCGGTTGGGACTTTAGGTGACAAGGTGGTGGATTTGTTTGAATTAGTTGATACTAAAATTAAACAATAGAATTTTCTTCGGATTAAAAGTCGTTTCAGAAATATTTTCTTATTTACTTTCCAAAAACATCTTTCAAATTAACAGTACCACTACCAGGGCGAAGAGGCTTTTGTTGATCAGGGTGCGGCGCCCATCCCATTAAATAAATCAATTCAAAAGTAGCATAAACCCTTCCATCATCATCAGAATAATGTTCGGTATAGAGTTCATTCACACGTTCAAACAAAGCTTTCGTGTTATGTTGGCGTGAGCGGTTGGAAAGAACATTACTTGCCCCCATCGCTTGAAGTTCTTTCATGAGATGGGTGGCAGAATTAAAGCGCACCTTTAAAACATCTCTATCAGTCACTGGAAGGGCAAAGCCTGCTCGCTGTAGAAGGTGTCCCATATCTCTAACATCGGCAAAGGGGGCCACTCTTGGACTTACACCTCCATATAACTCTTCTTCAGCCATAAGAAAAACATGACGCAACTCAGTTAAACTTTCCCCGCCAAGTAAAGCCGCAATCAACGCACCATCAGCCTTTAGGCATTGCCTGATTTGTAAAAGTGTTCCAGGCAAGTCATTAACAAACTGAAGGCTCAAAGCTGAAACAACCAAATCTAAACTCTCTGCAGCAAAAGGAAGTAATTCCTCATCTCCATTAATCCGTGGCGGTGGCGTTTTCTCAACCATGCCCATCACGCTGTCTAATGAATAAACATCAGTGATGTTGGTTAGTTCTCTTAAGCGGTGACTAAGATCTCCATGATGAGCCCCTAAATTTAGCGTAAGTGGAAACTCCCGCATAATAACACTAAGACGATCCATAATGTCTTCATGTGCATATTTTAAAAGGTAATCAACAGCCTCAAGAGTATGGACTGCTTTTTTGCGGCGCGCTCTCAGTAACGCTCGATCAAATATTTCTGGAGGATTTGTCATTATGAATTTTCTTAAAAACAAGGCTAAAATGCAGTGACATACTATAGAGGTTAAGTTTTTAATTACAACGAGCTCGTTAGAACCTTTACTAAAAATTAAGCTTTAGGACCCACAAATAAAGATCAGACGATAATCAATTTTGGTCTTAAATGTTTGGCGTCTTAAATGGACCGGGAGCAAGAATTGCTATGGCAACCATATTGGCATTTTCAAATTTAAATGGAAAAAAAACTAATAATAAATCATCCCGTACGAACGTAAAGAGTGATCATAAAAGCAAAAAAGCCGAGATTGTTATTTTTCCTGGTGTACGAATCGAGCGAATTAGCTCAGATAAATGTGAGACAAAACAAAATATAGATAAGTTGAGTAAGGTTAAGTGTCATTTTTAATGCGCTTAAGGTTGTCCACTCTTTTAAAGCACCTTCAAATGCTCAGAATGCATTCGGTGCAGCAACCGCGCAGTCTTAAAAATGGTAAGGGACATTCTATTAAGCCAAGATAACTTAGTCCTGTTTCAAGCAAAACGTAGAGTTCTTTAAAATTTTGTCAGTTGAGTTTGTAAAAAAGCAACCGGATAAGAACTTTACCAATGAAAACTCTACGTCATATATTCCAAATTCTTTGTGCTCTATCACTGCTATCTGCCTGTGCCCTAAAAGATGATTTTGGCCGCTCAAAGCAATCTCAATTACAAGATGACGCTATAGAAGCAGTAGGGGCCATTCAGGAACATACAGGTCTTCTCTCACGTGAAGCTGCTTTTCACATTCCATATAGCGGCGATGAGATGACACTGCGAATGACATTAAAACATTTTCGCAAACCTTTTTTAGCAAAACCAATTTTACGTGCCCCGTTGAACACCGAAGGCATCACAAAAAAGAATGTTGGTGAAAATTTTCAGTCCACAATGATTTCAAATATTAAATCTGACATCAGCCGCATCAATTATTTCAAGCGTGCTGTGCAAAGAGTAATCGTTCAGGACCGTCAACGTTTTGAGGTGATCTCGCACAGATACGATATTAACGACAATGATAGCCGCTATATCCGCGTGCGCATGAGGGAAAATCGCGCCGTTACTATGAGAGTGATGCAATTATTGGACAAGCGAAGCACCGCCTATGATAAAGCGATTGAATATGCAGGTCTCCAATACCCAAGAAAAACCTTTCAACCAATCATACCAATGATGGATTTATTGAGAACGAAAATATCAAGCTTAAAATCTCAATATGAAAACTATGTTTATTTAGAAGGGGCAGATGACGAATTCTCAAGAAGACGCTCTTCCAACGGTGCGAAGTAAATGGTGCGAAGTAAATTTAGCGCAAAGTAAAAGCATCTAACAGAAAAACAACCTAGGTTGTTTTTCTTGGCTTTACAGTTTCAACTTGAATTTGATCACACTTAGCTCGGTTCAGCATATTAACAACAGTCTGTTTCATAACTGGATTATCAAATGGCGCTCTTAAAACTAATAAGCCTTCTTCTATAGGCACATTAATTGGCAGCGCATCATTATCCCCCTTAATATGATCCGGTCCTAAAAGAAGAAGGCTGGTTTCCTGGCGGACAAAATCAAACCCGTCAGCGGCGTAAAAGTTTTTACCATCAGGGTCATAAATAGCTACAGACCAATAGCCTCTCAACAGTTCAAAATCGACCTGAACAGGTCCTTTTGTTACATCATAGCGGCATATGGCAAAACTCATATCAGGCGCATGAAAAGCCCAAAGGCGATTAGCCTCTGTGACAGAATTCACAATGAGCATTTCATTGACCTTGGTAAAATTCTGTAATCGTTTCCAAGCATCATTTTCAGAAACAAGCGGTATAGCAAGGACAGCGCAAAAATGAATGATAAGGGCAAGGATAACAGTCGCAGCACCCCATAATATATGCCTGATATTCATTAGCAGGACACCCGTTTAATTAATGGCAAAGGCACATCTCCATTATTCTTAATCTGAGCCTCACTCAATTGTTTCCGATAGAGACGGAAGACTAAAACAAAGGGGCCTTTATTTCCAAGTGGTAGCCAATTGGCTGGTTGTACCGTTTGAGATAAATAAATTCTAAAACCGCCATCAAATTTGATCATGGAACTTCCAGCATTAAAGCTATACCGCTCAATTTTGTTTTTAAAAACTTGCCCTTTATGATCATAAGCAGCCATGGTCCACCACTTGGCATTCACAGCAGAACTTTCAACAACATAAGTACAGCTTGTGTGTAAACGTCTGTGAGCATTGTCATATAGCGCGTAATAAGTTTGTACAATATTCGGTGGCAGGGGTAATTGCCCGGTTTTGGCAATATATGCTCTCGTATAAGGGTCCGCGTTTAAATGGGCTGCATCTTTCCAACTTTTCCACCCACCAACTCTTTTGGCGGCCAAACCAGAACCAGTACTTAAGGAAAGAGCCGTCAGACCAAAACCAATTAAAATAGCCATAAATATATAGGCAACAAATCTTATAAAAAATAACATAGCCTCAAGCCCGACCTATTAGTTTGATTTCTTGGAAGGAGGTAGGGGATTGCCCCTTAATTCAATCTTAGCTTGCTGCTTTGCAGGTTTTTTCTCAGCAGGTGCAATAGATCCAAAATTATCTTTAGCTTTTTGCAGCAACGTGCCAATAGAGCCAAGCAGCTTAAAGGTTCGCTTTGGCATCCGTTCATCTTTTGTGTCATCAAAATTTGCTTCAGGGTTGTTGGCACGCAAATAAGCTAATCGTTTGCGCTCAGCAACTTGAACAGGGTGCAGAGGTAACCCAGGTATTTCAGGTATGTTCATAGAACGATGAGCTTTGGCCATATAGTCATGCCATGTTTGAGTGGGCAAACTACCACCAGTAACCCGATTTGTTGGGCGGCTATTGTCATTACCAAACCAAACACCAGTTACATATTTACCAGTAAACCCAAGAAAAAACGCATCCTTGTAACCTTGTCCAGTTCCTGTTTTTCCAGCTGATACTGTAAAGTCTAAATTAGCACGGCGCCCCGTACCACCGGTTACCACTTTACCAAGCATCTGGTTGAGCATAGCTATATGTTTGATATCAAATATTTGCTCTTGGCCCTTGGGCTCATCTTTGTCCCGCGAATAAACCAGCTTGCCTTGGTCAGTCCTGACCTCAATAATAGAATAAGGTCGAACCTTCTTACCACCGTTCGCAAAAGTAGCATAACCACCGGTATGCTCAAGTAAGGATAATTCAGCTGTTCCAATGGGCATAGTACAATTCGGGCGCACGCCTTTAAGTCCAAGCTTGACAGTATTCTCTACAACCTTCTTATGCCCAACCTTTTTGGCTAACCAAACAGGAATTGTATTAATACTCTTGGCAAGAGCAAGTTCAAGAGTAACGGCCCCTCGGTATCTCCGGTTATAGTTTTTAGGTGACCAACGATTACAAACCACCGGATAATCAACCACCCGGCTATTTGGCTTAAATCCTGCCTGAATAGCTGTTAGATACACATAAGGCTTAAAAGTTGATCCGGGTTGTCTTTTCGCGTTAACTGCTCTGTTAAATTGACTTTCACCATAATCATTCCCGCCGACCATTGAGCGCACAGCGCCGTCAGATGTCATAGAAACTAAAGCCGCTTCAGAAACGCGTTTAGACTTGCGATTTGGCAAAAGAACATTAGAAACTGCTTCGACAGCAAATTGCTGTAACTCCATATCGACAGTGGTCTGTACTCTTAAGGAAAGTTCACCTTTTTTAGCGGTTAGTCGCTGCACTTCATCAAAGGCCCAGTCTAGAAAATGTTCGGGGCTATTTAAGTTATCAGCTTGCGAAACAGGTACAGCTGGGTTTAAACGAGCACCGTGAACTTGCCCCTCTGTCATAAAGCCCGCTTCGACCATATTATCAAGTACTTCGTTGGCCCGGGCTCTTGCAGCCGGTAGGTTCGCGTGTGGAGAATAGCGGGTTGGAGCCTTGAACATGCCTGCCATCATGGCAGATTCAGCTAAACTAATTTCACGAGCTGATTTGCCGAAGTAAAGCTGTGTTGCAGCTTCAATGCCGTGGGCACCACCACCCATATAGGCTCGATCAAGGTAGAGACGCAATATTTCTTTTTTCTCATAATGGTTTTCAAGCCAAAGAGCGAGAAAGGCTTCTTTAATCTTCCGGTCAATAGTTCGCTCTGAAGAAAGAAATAGAAGCTTGGCCAGTTGTTGAGAAAGGGAGCTACCACCTTGCACCACGCCATTCGCACGGGCATTTTCAACAATGGCGCGAAGCGTACCAAAAATATCAATACCAAAGTGTGTGAAGAAGCGTCGGTCTTCAGTTGCTAAAACAGCTTTAACAAAATGATCTGGCAGTTCATCAATGGGGACTGAGGCATCATGTAAAATACCTCGATGACCAATTTCATTTCCATACCTGTCAAGGAAGGTAACACTTAGTTCGCCACGGGCAAGCCAATCGCCTTTTTCAATGATACGCACGGATGGGATACAAAGGGCGGCCATCACAACAAATCCTGCAACACCCAAGTTGAACCCTTCAGACAAACCCTCATTTAATAATTTACGATAACCAGATAGGTGAAAACGGGAAAAAAAACTTGTGTAAGACTTCCAAATGTTTTTGATAAATAGCCATATCCCAAAAACGCCCGAATCCAGCTTGGAATCAAGTGAAAGCAAATTAACAGAGTGCTGGCGCTCTCCCTTTTTAAACATCCATTCAGGCACAGCTTTTCTTCCCCATAAATCTATGGTTAGTTTAAAAAATGAATATGGCATTCTGGCGATAAAAACTCAATCAGTTGATCAAGCCAAAGTGGGGTTTTGCACTTGAGAAACACCGTATTTAGATTAAAGTTTAAGTGTAAAACGTTGAAGTTTGAGAGAAAACAGGACACTTCGGTGATGGAAGACAATTTCTGGCAGAATAAACAGCTTTCTGAAATGAATGACAAAGAATGGGAAGCTCTTTGTGATGGATGCGGTGCATGTTGCCTTATCCAACTCGAAGATGAAGAAACTGAAGAGCGTATTTTTACAAAAATTGCCTGTAAATTATTGGATATTGGGGCATGTCGTTGTAAATCCTATAAAAACAGACACGATATTGTCCCCACATGTAGTAAAGTTACATTAGAGCTTCTAAAAACCGCTGATTGGTTGCCGCCAACCTGTGCCTATAGATTATTATATGAAGGAAAACCACTCCATTGGTGGCATCCTTTAATCTCAGAAGACCCTGAAACAGTTCACCAATCAGGGGTGTCAGTACGTGGCTGGGCCCGAAGTGAGCAAGACATCGGCGATGACATAGATGAAAAATATTACGCACCAAATTTATTTGCAGAATTCACAAAATAGGAAAAAAATCACATAATAGGAATTTATGTGTTGACAGCGCGCCGGTGTTGCGATATAAATGAGATACAGTCAGAAAAGTGCGTCACTTAGGTTTAGTAACTAAGGGACAGTATAATAAGCGCGGTTGCTTGTGGGCAATCTGAAGCGCAAAGCAAAGTTTGCTAGTGGGCAATCTGAAGCGCAAAGCAAAGTTTGCTTGTGGGCAATCTGAAGCGCAAAGCAAAGTTTGCTAGTGGGCAATCTGAAGCGCAAAGCAAAGTTTGCTAGTGGGCAATCTGAAGCGCAAAGCAAAGTTTGCTAGTGGGCAATCTGAAGCGCAAAGCAAAAATGACCAACCAGCCAACATCTCATATGAGAGTTCGAGCTGGTTTTTTTATGCCTAATTCAGCCGGTCACCCTAGAGGATCAAATTTCAATAGTGAAACATAAAGCTTTTGAGCAAAATAAAAATTGGACCGAAATTCAAAAAGCCTATGAAGATAAAACACAAACAATAAAAGAAATTTGCGGACAATATAATTTAAAACAATCAGAGCTCTATAAATATGCCAAAGCAAATAATTGGCAGCTTCGTTCAAAAAAGAAAAAAAACTTAACAAGTAAGCAAACAGAACTTTCAAAAAAAGAAAGTCAAAATCGTCATTTAACAACACTGACGACTAAACAAACACAGTTAAGAAAACCAACCGAAACACTTCAGGACGCATTGGAATTTATCACAATGGATTTAATGCAACGCATTCAACAACGGACCATAGAAAGCGAAGCTGATCATGATAAAGACGCTAGAACACTTTCCTCATTGGTTAGGACATATGAAAAGCTAAAAGAAATGAAAACAGCACCCCAATCCTCAAATCAAAAAGGTGAGCAAAAACATTCCCCAATCAAAAAAGCCGATGAGGACGCAAAACGCCGAGAAATTGCGACAAGCCTTGAAAAGCTCATTCAAGGGCTCTGACAACGATGCAGATGAAGGCAAGGCAACAGAATTAAAAAAGTTCTTAGAGCAGTTACCACTCAAAGAATTAGAAACGCTACAAAATGATTGGCAAATTTGGGCAAGAGATGATCAGCTTCCACCAAGTCACTTAATAGAAGATCATACGAAAGCTGGTGAACAAGCCTGGAATATTTGGCTCCTATTAGGAGGAAGGGGAGCGGGTAAAACAAGAGCAGGAGCTGAATGGGTGCGAGCCATGGCGCTGGGGATTAAGCCCATTGCAACAGAACCAGCAAAAAGAATAGCCCTCGTTGGTGAAACTCTTGGTGATGTCAGAAGAACAATGATTGAAGGCATTTCTGGTCTGTTAGAAATTCACCCACCAGAGG
This sequence comes from Hyphomicrobiales bacterium 4NK60-0047b, assembly GCA_040367435.1. NCBI lineage: Bacteria > Pseudomonadati > Pseudomonadota > Alphaproteobacteria > Hyphomicrobiales > Hyphomicrobiales bacterium 4NK60-0047b. The sequence continues at coordinate 128,564 of BAABWY010000008.1, forward strand.
AACGTCCTTTGTTCGAACCATCTAAGCGAAGAATAACATGGCCTAACGGCTCGATTGCTGAAATGTACTCAGCTGAAGATCCTGAAAGCCTAAGAGGCCCACAATTTATGGCCGCCTGGTGCGATGAAATATGCAAATGGCCGCATGCAACAGAAACATGGGATATGTTACAGTTTGCGTTACGGTTAGGAGAAGCTCCTCGCCAAGTGGTGACAACAACACCGCGATCAACCGCGTTATTAAAAGCCATAATAGCTAATGATAAAACAGTCATCCAGCGCTCAAGAACTCAAGACAATAGCGCGAATTTATCTGCTAGTTTTTTAAAAACCGTTGAAGAAAAATATGGCGGCACAAGATTAGGGCGCCAGGAATTAGATGGTGAACTTATCGAAGACCGAGAAGATGCTCTCTGGCAAAGGGATCAAATAGAAAAGCTAAGGATAAGAAAAACTCCTGAGCTCGAGAGGATCGTTGTTGCAATTGACCCACCGGTCACAAGTGGGGAAAAGGCTGATTTATGCGGTATTGTAGCAGCTGGTATAAATCATGAGGGACAAGGCTTTATATTAAAAGACAAAAGCGTAAAAAGAGCCACGCCGTTAAAGTGGGCTCAAATCGCAGTTGACCTTTTTCATGATATGCAAGCTGATCGCATTGTTGCAGAGGTAAATCAAGGTGGAGATTTGGTTGAAACCATTCTGCGCCAAATAGATGAAACCGTCCCAATAAGAAAAGTACACGCAAGCCGAGGTAAGTATTTACGAGCCGAACCGGTTGCCGCTCTCTATGAACAAGGTCGTATCAGTCATGTTGGCTGCTATGAAGAACTGGAAGATCAAATGTGTGACTTTGGACCTGGCGGTTTGTCAAACGGAAAAAGTCCAGACCGTCTGGATGCCTTAGTCTGGGCCATGACAGATCTGATGTTAAATACCAAAGTAACACCGCGCATGCGGCGACTATAAATTCAATACCAAATAAAATGCACTAGGTTAGTAAAAGGGTCACTATATGCCATTGTGGAACCAACTGTTCACCTCCTTGGTGAAGCAGCCAAAAAACATGCCCAATTCAAAAGGTCATGGAAAAAGTCATAAGACAAACAACTTTGAACAAAAAGCCAGTCAAGCAAAGTCATTGATATCCATGCACCAGCTTGGTCAGGCCCAATGGACACCAAGAGATTACACATCTTTTGCCAATGAAGGTTTTGGACAAAATGCAATTTGCTACAGATGCATAAGAATGATTGCTCAATCAGCAGCGACAATTCCACTCCGCGTCAGAGAAGAGGGGGAAGATTATAAAGAGCACCCTTTACTAGATCTTTTGAAAAATCCGAATGCCCATCAATGCGGACCTGATTTATTTGAAGAATGGTACGGCTATCTCATGGTTGCAGGTAATAGTTACATGGAACTGGTAAGTTTAAATGAAACGCCACGCGAACTTTATGTTCTAAGACCAGATAGAATGAAAATCATTGCTGGCGAAAAGGGGTGGCCTCAAGCCTTCCAATATTCAGTTAATAACCAGTTTGTGACGTTCCCTATCCAAGATGGCACAGATGGTAATGAGCAGTCTCCAATTTTACACACGAAACTATTTCACCCAACAAATGATCATTATGGCATGAGCCCCATTGAAGCAGCCGCCTCTGCAGTTGATATTCACAATGCTGCATCAAATTGGAACAAAGCGCTGCTTGATAATTCGGCCCGCCCTTCAGGTGCACTAATTTATACCGCAAAAGATGGCCAACTCACCAATGAGCAATATGAGCGATTGCAAAGTGAGTTGGAAGAAAACTTCGAAGGAGCGGCAAATGCCGGCAAACCTCTGTTGCTAGAAGGAGGGCTAGATTGGAAAAACATGGGATTGTCTCCAAGGGACATGGATTTCATTGAAGCAAAATATATAGCGGCAAGAGAAATCGCCTTGGCATTTGGTGTGCCCCCTATGTTGCTCGGCATCCCAGGAGACAACACCTATTCTAACTATGCCGAAGCCAACCGGACATTCTGGAGACAAACCATATTACCTTTGGTTGAGCGCAGTGCAAAAACACTAACGAATTGGCTAAGGCCCTCATTCGGAAATTCACTAACCTTAAAACCAGACATCACAGAAGTGACAGCTCTAACCCAGGAGCGTGAAGCCTTGTGGCGACGTTTGCAACAAACAGATTTTCTAACCTCAAATGAAAAACGTGCCCTGATTGGTTACCCACCATTAGAACCAGATGAACTGGAAGAAGATGCCGAAATACATACTGAAATAAACGGGGAAGGACGTTCATGAAAATAGCACCGAAGATAAAAAACAAATCATTTCAGATGAGCTTTAAAGATTTCAGTGAGAGAGAAGTAAAATACGCACCAATTAATGTGGAAACCATCAATGAAGAGGGCGTTTTCGAGGGCTATGCAAGTCTATTTAACACCGTAGATTTGACAAAGGACATGGTAGTCAGAGGGGCTTTTGCAAAAGGATTAAGGCAAAAATCACCTCTCAACATAAAAATGCTCTATCAGCACAACCCAAGTGAGCCCATAGGCATCTGGCAAACCATAAAAGAAGATCAAAAAGGTCTTTATGTTCAGGGGAAATTGCTCAAAGAAATTCGGCGCGGAAAAGAAGTGTTGGCCTTGATGAAACAAGGAGCACTAGATGGTCTTTCTATTGGGTATAAAGCAATACGCTCAAGGCAGACCAATAGCAAGACGGCGGCCAAGAGAAGCGGGGCCATAAGAGAACTGCTTGAAATAGATTTATACGAAATTTCCATTGTGACATTTCCAATGCACCCTGATGCAAGAGTTCAAAAAGTAAAAACACTTCCTATAAGAAATGGTCTCCCAACCATCAGAGAATTCGAAAGGTGGCTTATGCGCGATGCAGGTTTCACCCGAAAGCAAGCCCAAACGGCAATTGCCAAGGGCTTTAAAATACTAGCTCTCACGCGCGATGCTGAGGCTGAACAGAGCAGTTTAACAAGGAGAACCCTGAAGTTAAATTCTCATCTTTCCTTAACTGAAAAGCTAAAACAAGCCACACAACAATTTACCAAACAATGAGGAATATATGACTGAACAAACCCCTCCCAAACACTATGAAACCAAAGCTGACACCCTTGGACCTGATGCTGAGATTAATTCTGCATTTGATCAATTTATGAATGCCTTTGACGAATTCAAACAGACCAATGACACACGCTTAGATGAGCTTGAGCAAAAAATGAGTGTTGATGTTCTCACTGAAGAAAAACTAAACCGAATTAACCGAGCTCTGGAAGACAATCAAAATCAGATGGATGCTCTTTTATTAAAGTCGAGCCGTCCGACGCTTAATGGTTCCAAGGAAAGTTCTTTCCTCTCAACCAAACATCACACTGCGTTTAATAATTATATGCGCAAAGGTGACGCGACAAAATTAAGAGATATTGAAACCAAAGCGCTCTCAATCACTTCAGACCCTGATGGCGGGTATCTCGTACCGGACGAAACTGAAAAAGCCGTGATGACATCCCTTAAAGATGTCTCGCCAATCAGAGCAATTGCCGGTAATAGACAAGTGAGTGGCACTGTTTATAAAAAGCCATTTTCTGTTTCAGGTCCTGGCACAGGCTGGGTTGGAGAAACAGCCGCGAGACCAGAGACAACCTCACCAAGTCTAGCCGAATTAAGTTTCCCTACGATGGAACTTTACGCCATGCCAGCAGCAACGAGTAATTTGCTTGATGATAGTGCTGTAAACATCGATGAATGGATCGCAGAAGAAGTCCAAACAGCGTTCGCTGAGCAAGAAACAGCAGCATTTGTAAACGGTGATGGAGTGAATAAACCTCGTGGCTTTCTAGATTACACCGCCGTTGCTGAAAGCAGTTGGAGTTGGGGGAATATGGGATATCTGGCAACAGGTGTTGATGGCGATTTTGCTGCAAGTGACCCAAGCGATACTCTAATTGATTTAATCTACACAGTTAAGTCATCCTATAGAGCAAACTCTAAATGGGTGCTGTCACGCTCAACACAAGCTGAAATTCGCAAAATAAAAGATGCAGATGGTAATTACATCTGGCAGCCAGCTAACAGACCTGGCGAGCAACCCTCTTTGCTTGGATACCCGGTGACAGAGGTCGAAGATATGCCAGCAATTGGCTCTGATAGCCTATCCATCGCATTTGGTGACTTTAATCGCGGTTACCTAATTGTTGATCGCCTCGGTCTTCGTGTCCTTAGAGATCCATATAGCTCTAAACCATATGTGCTCTTTTACTCAACCAAACGAGTAGGTGGCGGTGTGCAAGATTTTGACGCCATTAAATTCCTTAAATTTGGTACTTCGTAAGTCGGCACTTCGTAAAAGAAAGAGCTCGAATAAAACAAAATAATGGCAGCTGTTTTCTCCCCCAAACATTGCCATTAGTGCCTGGCATTTTTTTGCCCCTCCCTCATAAAGTGCCAGGCTCGCCTTTAGTAAGACAATTCCTTTTAGAAAAATCGATAATAATTTTGGAGTAAAAAAATGGCGCTTCAATTACGGGCAGGTCCTGCTCAAGAGCCAGTTAGTTTAGAAGAAGCTAAAACTTTTATGAGACTGGATGGCACACAAGATGATGTTCTGGTTTCAACTCTCATTACCGCGGCTCGTATTCACATTGAAACGACAATAGGAAAAGTCCTGATTACAGAAAATTGGTCCTTCTTTTTAGATAAATGGCCCAAATCTAAAACAATTTATTTCCCTCTTGATCCGATCCAGGAAATTGAAGAAATCAGGTTTCATAATTCGGAAGATAGTTACACAGTTATTGATGTTGAAGATTATTCAATTGATCTTGTCTCAAGTAACCCAAGACTCCTCTTCAATGGAACGAAACCAACAGTCCCGTCAAAGAAGTTAAACCAATTAGAAATACGTTTTGTCGCGGGGTATGGCGATGCACCAGACGATGTTCCAAGTGATTTAAAGCAGGCGCTATTAATGCTGGCTGCCCATTGGTTCGAGCAAAGAGATCCAATTGCTTTTGGTGGGTCTTTTGCTGAAATTCCACGAACAATAGAGGCCCTTTTAAGCAATTATAAAAAATATAAGGTCCAGTAAATGAAAAAAACAAGCATCAATGAATTGAGACATTTTCTCAAACTAGAGCGCCCGGAACTAACAACTGATGGTTACGGTGGCAGTGAGAGGTTGTGGGCTAACGTAACAGATTTATGGGCAAAGATAGAACCACTATCAACAAGAGAAACGCTTTTAAAAGATCAGGTGGAAAGCGAAATCACCCATCGAATTATCATACGATATCGAACTGATGTTCTGCCTGAAATGCGTCTGCGAAAAGAGGGGCGTGTATTTGAAATTATTGGCGTTCTAAATGAAATGGAACGCAACCGGTGGCTCCAGTTGGAATGTAAAGAGAAACAGTTGTGAAAATAAAAACGACTAATAATTTTTCTCAAAATACAAATTTGCTCGACGAAAATTTTATGTCTTTGCAACTTCAAGAAGAAATTTTAAGCAAAGCGGCCTCAGCTTTACGCGAAGAAATTATAAATGAAATCAATCAATCGTCTCTAGATGAACAGACAAGCCAGGAGTTAATAAGCTCAATAGAAATTGAAACAATCAGTCCAGAAAAATTGGTTTTAAAGATTAAAAACCAAAACATCAAAAACATAGAATACGGCACTCAAGGTGTTGATGAAGACCCTATATTACTACGCGCAAAAATTCGCGTCGAACAAAACATCCATAAAATAATTCAAGCAGAACTGAACAACATCAAAAGCTAATAGCTTTGATGTAATGACGTTCGTTTTTAAACAATAAGGCAAGTCATATGCCCAATACAGCCAAGTTAGAATTACAGCAAGCGCTCTATCAGGCTCTCTCAACAGACGGAAACTTAACAAGTCTGCTAGGAAGCGGAAAAATTTATGATCATGTGCCGCAGAGAACAAAACCACCCTATGTGACAATCGGTATGACGTTAGAGCGTGAGTGGAATACAAGCACGGAAGATGGGCGTGAACATGTCATAACATTTCACAGCTGGACAGAGAATAAAGGCCGCAAACAAGCTCTCGAAATTTTAGTTGCGATCGAGCAAGCAATTTTGTCGGCACCACTTGTGATGTCAAGTCAAACACTAGTGAACAAAGTGTTTGAATTTAATGAAGTTCGAAGAGACCCGGATGGTGAGACGATTCATGGCATCACCAGGTTTCAAATGAAAACCGAACCGCTTTAAAGACAAAGAGATAAATCCCCAATACACAAAGGTTAAGGAGAGAGTAAAATGAGTGCTCAAAAGGGCAAAGATATGTTGTTAAAACTGGATGAAGACGGACAAGGCACGTTTTCAACAGTTGCAGGTCTGCGCAGTAAATCAATTTCATTTAATGCGGACACGGTGGATATCACACATGCGGATAGTCAAGATCAGTGGCGAGAACTCTTAGCATGTGGTGTTAAATCAACACGGGTTTCCGGGAGCGGTATCTTCAAAGATCAAGCGTCCGATGAACTTGTCAGATCTTATTTTTTTAATTCAACCATTAGAGACTGGCAAATCACCATCCCAGATTTTGGGACATTAGAAGGTTTGTTCCAAATCTCCGGTTTCGAATATTCTGGTGGTCACAACAATGAACTCAGCTTTGAACTTACATTGGATTCAGCCGGTCCAATTACTTTCACTGCGATTTAAAGGGAGCGGAACATGGCGAATACAATTCGCGGTGAAATCGAAGTGAATTTAGCTGGTAAAAATTACCCTCTATGTTTGACACTCGGTGCTTTAGCTGAATTAGAAACAGAATTTGGTTCTGACGACTTAATCGAAGTAATAGAAAGATTTCAAAAAGGCCGAATAAAAACAGACGATATTATAACCATTCTTTGGGCAGGCCTAAAAGGCGGTGGCTCAGACCTAACAAAAGAAGATGTTGCTGCAATGAGAATTGAAGGTGGAATCAAATCATACATAGAAATCATCGCAAAACTCTTTAGCACAATTTTCAATACCGAGAGTTAAGTCATTAAAAAAACTAATCACGAAAAAACGGCGAAGTCAAAAATACACAAGTCAATATTGCCATGGCAAGACTTAATGCGAATTGGCCTTGGGCAACTCAATCTATCTTCAAGTCAGTTTTGGAAGATGACACCAAAAGAATTGAAATGCGCTATTGAAGGCAAATTAAATGGTTTTATTGGCAATGGACAACAGAGCCCGCTCTCTAAAACAAAATTAGAAAAGCTAATGAAAAAGTTCCCTGATTAATTTTACTAATAAAACAAAAAGAGATCTAAATGAATGAAACAGAAACAGGCCATAAAGTAATTTTTGAAGCCGATGCTTCTCCAATCAGAGATGCAATAAAGCAAGTAAACATAGAAAGTCTCAATTTAGGCCAATCTATTACCAAGTCTTTTGAAGATATTATTTTTAAAGGAAAAGACGTCGAGAGCGTCTTTAAATCCTTAGCCTTGCAACTATCCAACAAGGCATTTAACAGTGCCATAAAACCAGCTCAAGAATTACTTCCGGAAGGTGTCGGAAATTCTGTGGGCTCTCTTTTTGGATCTGTTTTTGGTTTTGCAAAAGGCGGAGCCTTCGCGAATTCTGGCGGTGGTGTTTTAAATTCTCCATTGGCATTTCCTTTAGCCGGCGGAAATTTAGGCGTCGCCGGTGAGGCTGGACCAGAAGCTATTCTACCACTCACAAGAGGGGCCAACGGAGAACTAGGTGTGCGTTCTGCTGGTGGGTCTGGTGTCAATGTAACGGTTAACATCGCTGCTACAGATATCGATAGCTTCAGACGGTCTGAGGGAGAAATCGCGGCAACCTTGCAGCGCATTACCTCACGTGGCAATAGAAATCTTTAAGTTAGGGTCTAAACCCAATTAAAAAATTTAGCCCCATTGGAGCCTAAAATTATCTACATCTATAGCAACGTCCCAGGGAATATACTTAAGGGAAAGATTCTTTATGTAGAATTCGGTCTCTTTCGGTCCCAAAACGGTTAAATTGACCCTCTATTTAGCCTATTTCATTAATTGGGTTTAGACCCAAAAAATCAGGTGTGATGAATGACATTTCATGAAGTAAGATTTCCGACAGCCATTTCATTTGGCAGCAGTGGCGGTCCTGAGAGACGCACAGAAATCGTGGTGCTTGGCTCAGGCCATGAAGAACGAAACACCCGCTGGGCAGATAGCCGAAGGCATTTCGATGCCGGATATGGTGTTAAAAGCCTTGATGATTTACATGAAGTTATTAGCTTTTTCGAAGAACGCCGCGGCAAGCTTTATGGGTTTCGTTGGAAAGATCACGGCGACCATCGATCTTCATTTCCTTTACAAGACATAACAGCTCAAGACCAAATATTAGGAAATGGCGATGGAGTGCAAAGTGAGTTCCAATTATTGAAAACTTATGGTCAAACTTTTGCTCCATATGCAAGAGAAATAACAAAACCCGTAGAAGGCACAGTGCTAGTCAGTATTGACGGTAATTTGCAAATTGAAAACACGGATTATACGATCGATCATACAACAGGCATAGTTGCATTTCTAAGTGGTTCCATTCCAACAAATGGCGCTATTGTTACCGCAGGCTTTGAATATGATGTGCCTGTGCGTTTCGACACAGACGAATTAAAAATAAACCTGTCCAGGTTTAACGCCGGTGAAATACCAAACATCCCTGTTGTTGAGGTGCGCATATGAGGTCACTTCCAACAGACTTAGAAACACACCTAATAAGTGGAACAACAACCCTATGTAATTGTTGGAAGTTAAGACGCAATGACGGAACGATCAAAGGCTTCACTGATCATGATAACAATTTAGAGTTTGATGGTGTTTTGTATGAAGCGGCAAGTGGTTTTGTCGGATCTGAGGCTGTATCACGAGTTGGTCTGTCAGTTGATAATATGGAAATTCATTCAGCACTTTCTTCATCAGCTTTAAAAGAAACAGATCTAGCTAATGGTCTCTATGACAATGCTGAAATAGAGGTGTATCTGGTAAATTGGGCCAATCCGGTACAAAGAGTGTTGCAGCGTGTTGGTAATGTTGGTGAAGTCAAACGAGGAAGCTTAAGCTTCATGGCCGAAGTCCGCGGACTTGCTCACAATCTCCAGCAACCACAAGGCCGAATTTTCCAGCAAACCTGTGATGCAGAAATTGGAGACAACCGGTGTACGGTTGACTTGGACGCTTCTGCATTCTCAATGACATCAGTTGTTGCAGATATTCAAACGCCCCAAACTTTTACATCAAGTGATTTAGCCAGCTATTCAACTAATTGGTTTAATGGAGGGAAAGTTGAATGGATTACTGGAGACAACATAGGCACAAAATCTGAGGTAAAAGGGCACATAAGGCAATCAGAAAACTTGTCAATCGTTAGCCTCTGGCAAAAGCTAGGAAGTCCAATACAAGCCGGCGATCAATTTAAGATAACGGCTGGTTGCGATAAAACGTTCGCAACGTGCAAATCAAAATTTAGTAATCAAAATAATTTTCGCGGTTTCCCCCATATCCCAGGGAATGACTTTATAATTAAATCACCAAATCAGGATGACAGTTCACAAGATGGTTCAAGCCAAAATTAGCTATAACGTTTCTGAAGAGAAACACCGGGAAAAAATATTAGAAATTACAAAAAGTTGGATTGGCACTCCTTATCACCATCAGGAAAGTTTAAAGCATGTTGGCTGCGATTGTTTAGGTTTGGTGCGCGGAGTATATGAAGAATTATACAACCAAAGCACCGCACCAATAAGGCCGTATAGTAAAGATTGGGCGGAGCAAAATAAGCAGGAAACATTAATCGAAGCTGCAAATGAACATCTTCTTAAAGTAGTGTTTAAGGAGAGACAAATCGGAGATGTTTTAATATTCCGGTTTCGAAAATGGATGATCGCAAAACACACAGGCATTCTAACAGCGCCTGATAAAATGGTGCACGCTATTGAAGGGGCAAAAGTTGAAGAAGTCCATTTAAACAAATGGTGGAAGCGACATTTAGCAGCTGTATTCAGTTTTCCGCGCAACCCCTTTTAAAAACCTAAAAATACTCATCAAAATCATTCAATAAGAGGAGTGCAATTTGGCAACCATTGCATTTAGTACCGTTGGCAGTGCCATCGGTGGAAGCATACTGCCGTCTATAGGGCCATTGTCGGGTGCCGTTATTGGGCGCGCAGCAGGTGCATTTGCAGGGCGCTATGTTGATCAGGCCTTATTTGGATCATCCGGGCAGCAAAGAGTGTCTGAAGGCCCGCGTCTATCAGATCTAAGCGTCACCACTTCGTCGCAAGGCTCACATATCCCGCGTGTGTATGGAGCAGCCAGAGTAGCTGGAGAGATCATATGGGCTACAAATTATGAAGAAGAAATAATAACAAGAACACAAAGCACAGGTCAAAGCGGCGGAGGTAAAGGAAGCAGTACACCAAGCTCAAGCACCAAAACAATTGAATATAATTATTATGCTAATTTTGCAATCGCTCTATCAGAAGGGGAAGTAAGCCGTCTTGGTAAAGTATGGGCCAATGGTAAAGAACTAAACTTATCTAGATATACCTACAGGTTTCATAAAGGCAGTGAAACTCAAGCACCTGACAGTTTAATTGAATCAAAAGAAGGCAGCTCAAACGCACCTGCTTATAGAGGCGTTTGTTACATTGTATTTGAGCGAATGCCATTAGCTGAGTTTGGCAATAGAATGCCGCAGTTGAATTTCGAAGTTTTTCGTCAATTGGATGAATTTGAAAGTGAAATTAATGCCATCACTTTGATCCCAAGTGCGGGAGAATATGTGTATGAAAATGAGGAGCTCTTAAAAGACCTCGGCAACGGAAGTTCAGAACCGGTCAACACACATACCCATCAAGGCAAATCAGATTGGGATGTGGCAATTGATCAATTAGAGGATGATCTGCCAAATGCCAAAAATATTTCTCTGTTTGTGAGCTGGTTTGGCACAGATTTGCGGGTGAATAATTGTGAAGTTAAACCTGCGGTCGATAGTCAAGATAAGTTAATCTATGGTCGAGATTGGATCGTATCTAACACAACAAGAAATAATGCAACGGTGACTAGTCTTGACAATGGACGCCCAGCCTATGGTGGAACCCCATCAGACGAAACCATCATCAATGCGATCACTGATTTAAACTCAAGAGGTCTGAAAGTGGCCTTTAATCCATTTTTGTTGATGGATATAGAGGCCGCCAACAGTCTGTCAGATCCTTATACTGGCAATCCTTATCAACCAAGATACCCATGGCGCGGTCGAATTACAGTGGATCCAGCACCAGGACAACCTTCGACACCAGATAAAACAACAGGGGCAATTGTCCAATTAAATAATTTTGTAGGCAAAGCCGCCGCAAATGATTTTGTCACGTCTACGAATTCTGTGACATATCAAGGACCAACTGAATGGACATGGCGCCGAATGGTTCTCCATTATGCCCATCTTTGCCAAGTTGCTGGTGGTGTGGACAGTTTTATAATTGGTTCTGAATTGCGGGGGCTAACAACAATCCGCGATGAAGCAAATAACTTTCCCTTTGTATCAGCGTTAAAACAATTAGCCACAGATGTGAAAGCCATTCTTGGCTCTAGTTGTAAAGTCACATATGCCGCAGATTGGTCAGAATATTTTGGCTATCAGCCAACGGATGGTTCAAACGATGTTTATTTCCACCTTGATGAATTATGGAGCGCCCCAGAGATAGATGCAATTGGCATCGATTGTTATTGGCCTCTTTCAGATTGGCAAAGTGGGGGCAATCATTTAGATGCAGCCCAATATAACTCCATCTATGAACAAGAATACCTGCAAGGTAATATTTTTGGTGGTGAAGGCTATGATTGGTATTACGCAAGTGATGAAGATCGAACAGATCAAATAAGAACGCCTATCACTGATGGATTAAATAAACCCTGGGTATTCCGCTATAAAGATATTACGTCTTGGTGGTCCAATCAGCACTATAATCGACCAAATGGCACAGAGGTGACAACTGCCACCAATTGGGTGCCTCAATCAAAACCAATTTGGTTGATGGAAGTTGGTTGCCCGGCCATTCATTTTGGTAGCAATCAACCCAATGTCTTTGTTGATCCAAAAAGTTCAGAAAGTCAATTCCCCTATCACTCTGATGGTGGCCGTGACGATTATATTCAAAGACAATATATCAAAGCGATCAATCAATTCTTCACACCGGGCTCTGAAACCTTTAGCGAAACCAATAACCCTCAATCAAACCAGTACCAGGGACGTATGGTCGATCATGAAAGGATTTATATTTACACCTGGGACGCAAGGCCCTACCCAGCCTTTCCGGCCAATACGGAGATTTGGGGGGACGGTGAGAATTGGTTAAAAGGCCACTGGTTAACGGGCAGAACCGGAAACATTGCATTAAGCGCTTTGGTCAATCAAATTTTGCGAGATTATCAATTCACTAAGTTCGAATTGCCAGAATTAGATGGTATAATCGGGGGCTATGTTATCGATCGCATCATGCCGGCGCGAGATGCATTGCAACCACTTGAACTCGCACATTTCTTCGATAGTTATGAAAGCGAAGGTCAAATTAAGTTTCGTCACCGAGCGAAAAGCAAAACCAATATAGAACTAACCCCAGATCAGCTGGTTGAAGCTAAAGAGGAAACACCTCTCTTTGAGTTAACAAGAGCCCAAGAATCTGAATTGTCGCGTTCGGCAAAGATCACATTTATCGATGGCAAGCAAGATTATAGAAACAGAACACTCGAAGGCCAACGAACGGTTGGTAAAACAAATCGGGTAGCAACAGCAGATCTTCCCATTGTTATGGATGCTGACTTGGTTCAATCTCTTGCAAATAAATGGGTGCATGAAAGTTGGTCCAGCCGAGAAGAGGGCAGTTTTATTCTGCCACCTAGCCAAATGGCTTTAGAGCCAACAGACAGCATTTCCTTAAATGTCGGAGATGATACGAAACAGTTACGCATCACAGAGATTAACGATCAAAACTCAAGATCCATACAAGCCAAGTCTATTGACTTTAATATCTATGATGAAACTATAAATTCGGCAACCCTACCAACAAACACACTTCCAACACTTTATGGCCCTTCGAATGTTAAGTTTTATGACTTTCCTCTCCTAAGGGAAGTGCATGTTGCTCATCAACCCTATGTAGCAGCGCAGCAAAAACCCTGGCCTGGCAGTGTGGCAATTTATAATTCTCCAGGTGAAGATGGGTATCAATTAAACACACTCTTAAATGCCCCAGCAAGAATGGGCGCTATTCAAACAACACTCAACAACGGACCAGTAGGGCGCTGGGATTATGGGAATACCCTTCAAGTTCAAATGGCATATGGTGAGTTGTCATCTATTGAAAAAGAAGCGCTTTTTTCAGGCAGTAATTTAGCAGCTATAGAACATGACAATGGTTTATGGGAAATCATCCAATTTTTAAACGCCAACCTCATTGGAGAAAACACTTATGAGTTGTCAGGGTTCTTAAGAGCACAAGGCGGCACGGAAGATGCGCTTGATCAACCGGCAAGCACGGGGGCTGACTTTATCCTTATTGATGAAGCTTTAGCGCAAGCCAACCTAACACTTGAAGAAGTCGGCTTAGAGTTGAACTGGCGTTATGGTCCAGCTCAATACACACTTGGTCACCCGTCATTCCAAACAGAAACTTTGTCCTTCAACAAAAGAGGGATGAAGCCATTTAGTCCAGTCCATATCAAAGGACAGAATAACAACGGCGATGTGCTTATTAACTGGATACGCAGAAGTCGTATAGGCGGTGATAGCTGGGAACTAAATGAAATTCCGTTGGGAGAAGAAAGGGAAAATTATGAGATTGATATCATGAATGGAGAGGTTGTTGTGAGAACACTTCAATCAACTCTAACAGAGGTCAATTATTCAGAAGCAGATCAAATAACCGATTGGGGAAGTGTACAGCTAAGTTACACGATACGAATTTATCAGCTTTCAGAAATCTATGGTCGCGGATCTCCAGGAGAGGCAATCATTATAAATTCATAACCTAAAAATTTCCAACGTGAACTCCTGAATTTAGTTTCAATAAAATATTAGGAAACAAGAATGCCATTTGGTAACCATCCCTACCAACCAACAGGAACAATTCAAGATAGTGTAATTGCGAGCAGTCTAATTTCAGCCCCGGCCTGGGGCGCATGGCTAAATGAACTAAATGGCGTGCTAACAACCCTCTCACTCTTAGTCGGTCTATTTATAGGTATACATCGCCTATGGGTTGTCTATAGCGCACCAAAAAGCAAATCCAAAGATTAAAGAGATAAACATGGACGTAAACCAACAACCAAATATTCCCCTTTGGCTGCAATACGCTCTTGAAGAACTTGACGTCAGTGAGCGTGGTAAAGGTACTGAAAATCCAAAGATCTTAGAATACTTCAATGAAGTTAATCATCCTGGGATAGAGAAAGATGAAACACCTTGGTGTGCAGCCTTTATAGGCGCAATGCTAGAGCGGGCAGATATAAAAAGTACCAAAAGTCTAATGGCCAGGTCATATTTAAATTGGGGGCAAAAACAGAGGGAAGAAAAATTAGGCTCAATAGCAATTTTAAAGCGAGGCAATAATGAGGTGTTTGGCCACGTTGGATTTGTCATTTCATCAACAAAAGATCAAATCCAATTACTATCAGGCAACCAAAGCAATAAAGTCTCCATTGCGTCCTTCAGAAAAGATCAACTGATAGACCTGCGCTGGCCACTTGAAGTAAAAACAACCAAACAGGAGGCGGTAACAAAAGATAATGAAACGAGTTCTAAAACAAGATTTCAAATCGCCTTAGCCCATGTCTTAAAAGTTGAGGGAGGCTGGTCAAACCATAAAGATGATAAAGGGGGACCAACCTTTAAAGGGATTACTTTAAATACATATCAAAAAGCTAAGAGAGAAGGATTGCTTTCACAAGCAGTAGAAAATGAAATTGAAGCTCTTAGAAATCTAACATCTGACCAAATTGAGAAAATTTATAAAGCGTTCTATTGGAAAAAAGCTGGCTGTCAATATTTTCCATTCTCCATAGCGATTGCATTATTTGATGCAGCGGTAAATCACGGCCCAACCAGAGCGGTTAAATTGTTGCAGTCAACAATAGGGGCAGAAGTCGACGGTGAAGTTGGTCCAGAAACAATCAGCCTCGCAAAAAAAGATACTCTCAAAGCGACACTGAACAATTTCATTTCAGTTCGCCGCGCTCATTATAAGCAACTCAAGCAGTTCAACATCTTTGGCAGAGGCTGGTTGAATAGGCTGAGCCAAACAGAACAACTTTCAAATATCTATTTGACGAAGAAAAATTTTCCTCCCGAAATTTTTAATTCTCCCAAACGAAAGGCCAGAAATAAAATGGAAACATCAGAAACATATAACAGTAAAAAATGGTGGGGTGAATCTCTCACTGTATGGGGAACAATCGTCACAGCGCTAGCCACGATCCTCCCAGTAATTGGTCCATTCATCGGCCTGGATATCTCAGCTGAACTAATTAGGCAGTTTGGAGACACAGTTGCAAAGTTAATTCAAATCATCGGCGGGGTAACAGGAACATCAATGGCCCTCTATGGCCGAGCACGTGCCACAACAACTCTTACACGCCGCTCAATGGAAATGAAAATCTAGCTGCCATTAGAAAAAATAAAGAAATAGGAGATCATCCAATATGACTTTAAAATTATGGCTACTCTCAATGATACTCTCAATCATCGCACCGCATATTTTCAAACGTAAAGAAGAACCCCCAAAAAACAATACAAACTATCAGCCCGGTCAATATTTTGATCACACTATGTCTGCTTATGAAAAGTATGAAAAAAAGTGATGTTAAATTGATCCGCAGTGCCATCTGTTTCATTATTAAGTTGGGGCTCTAACTTTTCTTTTGCCCAGATTTGTCAATATGCTAAACAGGTTTATAATAATATTGTAATTTTTCAAATCTGTTGAGATATTTAATGAATTGGGGGAACGTGTGCGCTTACTCGTAGTCGAAGATGATAAAGACCTAAATCGGCAAATAACAACAGCTTTGGAAGAAGCTGGATATGTTGTTGATACAGCGCATGATGGAGAAGATGGTCACTTCTTAGGGGAAACAGAACCTTATGATGCAGTTATTCTCGACATAGGCCTGCCAACTATGGATGGTATTTCAGTACTGGAAAATTGGCGTCGCGCTAATTTGAAGATGCCTGTATTGATCTTAACGGCACGTGATCGCTGGAGTGACAAAGTCGCAGGTATGGACGCCGGCGCTGATGATTATGTTTCAAAACCATTCCATATGGAAGAAGTTTTAGCCAGAGTGCGTGCTCTTCTTCGGCGCTCAACAGGCCACGCAACGAATGAAATTGAAGTTGGTAATCTTAGGTTAGATACCAAAGCCGCTAAAGTAACAGTTGATGGTACCCTTATAAAACTCACCTCCCATGAATTTCGCCTCTTAGCCTATCTAGTTCATCACAAAGATAAAGTTATTTCCCGCACTGAATTAGTCGAGCATCTCTATGATCAGGATTTCGATAGAGATTCAAATACCATTGAAGTTTTTGTAGGAAGATTGCGTAAAAAAATTCCATCAGATTTAATCAAAACAGTCAGAGGCCTTGGATATTGTTTATCCACGAATGAAAATGAAGTTTAATTCACTTGCATTTAGACTATTCATCACCTCAACAGCATTGGCTCTGATCATTCTACCATTGGCAGCTTATCAGTTGATTTCCGTTTATCGTGGCTCAATCGAAGACAACTTCGATGAGCGCCTGAAAGCGAACCTTTCCTTGCTCATTGAAAGCAGTCTTCAGGAAAACTATGAAGCCCCCGCGAAACCAAAACAGTTTGGTGGCTTCGCATTCACATTGCCCAATTCTGGGTGGTATTGGCAAATCCTCCCTGTAAAAAATGATACCCTGCCTGTTTATTCATCAACATCCCTCGGTGAAGAAAAACTAAACCTCACAAAAAAAGAAAATCTAAATATTGCTGTTGACGGGACCGTAAAGTTCTACGTCGATTATGAAAGCGATAGAAAATTACGCGTTATAACTAGATCAATCACTTTAGGCACAGATGAAAAACCACAAGCGTTTGATTATATCGTAACCGGTGATAGCAGTGAAATCGAAGACGACATCATTGATTTTGCTTCAATGCTGACAATCACCTTTTTAATCTTAGGAGCTGGATTAATCGCTTCTACCTTCTTGCAAGTTCGCCTTGGATTGCGACCTCTCAAAGTGGTCGAGAATGGCCTAACAGCAATTCGCGCTGGGAAAACGGATCGTTTGGAAGGCAACTTCCCAGCTGAAATCGCCCCGCTTCAATTTGAGATCAATAATCTTATCAAAAGCAATATGAATATTATTGAGCGGGCAAGAACTCATGTTGGGAATTTAGCCCATGCCCTAAAAACTCCCCTAAGCGTCATGAATAACGAAGTCAGAGGGAAATCAGATCCATTAGCAGAGAAAGTCTCTGAACAAACAGAAATAATGCAAAACCAAATCAGTCATCATTTAGACAGAGCTAGAATGGCGGCCAGGGTAGGGGTTGTCGGGAGCCTCACAGAAATCTCTCCTATCATGCAGTCATTGGAAAGAGCGCTTTTGCGAATTTACCAGGATAAGAATATAACTTTTGAACTTGAATGTCCTGAACAGGCACGCTTTGCGGGAGAAAAGCAAGATTTTGAAGAAATTATCGGAAATCTACTCGATAATGCTTTTAAATGGGCCAACAATGAAGTTTCAAGCAAAATAAAAATCGAATCAAATAAGATGGGCGAAGCAGTG
The DNA here is from genome assembly GCA_040367435.1 of Hyphomicrobiales bacterium 4NK60-0047b. Lineage (NCBI taxonomy): Bacteria > Pseudomonadati > Pseudomonadota > Alphaproteobacteria > Hyphomicrobiales > Hyphomicrobiales bacterium 4NK60-0047b. The sequence continues at coordinate 146,451 of BAABWY010000008.1, forward strand.
CTTAACATCACCATCCAAGATAACGGACCAGGTTTAAGTGATAAAGAGCTAAGCCAGGTCAAAGAACGTGGAAAGCGGCTTGATGAAACAAAACCAGGTTCAGGTCTTGGTTTATCTATAGTGAGTGATCTTGTTGATTTATATGGTGGAAAGTTTGATTTATCTCATTCTAAACTTGGTGGATTGCAGATAAAATTGCAACTACCAGCCGGTTCTTGAATTTCCGCCTAACTTTCGTCAGATTTGAACCGTTGAAGTGTGACTTAAATTTAGGCAAATCAGTGAGAATTACTAACAACTAAACATGCCCATGACATTTTTATATGTCTTAGTTCATGTTAAGAGATAGGTAAAAGAAGCACAGATGGCATTAGATGAAAGTTAATGAAAATGAACATAAAAGCAATTGCTGCCATAATTCTAGCATCGTTTGTTCTAACCGCCTGTTCAGGTAGTTTCAACAAACAAGACAGCGGTACCGTTATAGGCGCGCTGGCTGGCGGTATTCTAGGCAATCAAGTTGGTAAGGGCAGTGGTAAAGTATTAGCAACAGTAGCTGGTGCCGTTATCGGTGGTGTTGTCGGCAGTGAAATCGGCAAATCACTTGATGAAAATGACCGACGTGCCGCAGCTGAAGCAGAATATAGAGCTTTAGAAACAGGCCATTCAGGCAAAGCCATTCCATGGAACAATCCAGATTCAGGTCATAGAGGCGTAGTCGTGCCAAAACCACCATATCAGGATCAGGGAAGAAATTGTCGTGAATACACACACACAATTTATATCAAGGGCGAACCTGAAATTTTAAAAGGCACTGCATGCCGTTCAAATGACGGTACATGGAGCAAGGTTAGCTAAATTAAGGTAAATATCTAATAATTGATGTTGGATAGGCTTTGATTTAGTCTGCTTAGTGAAAAAAACACATAAAATTTATCATAATTCAAAAAAAGGCTCCCAAAAGGGGGCCTTTTTTATATTCCTGCCCAAAACCCCTCCAAAACATTCCAAATACCCCTAAAATCACCTATACTGAGAAAAATACGGTATGTTACAGTCTGGAAAAACATTGAAAAACCCATAGAAACCTAAAAATAAACAAAACATTACATATATTTAATTTTCAAGATGGCATCACGTCATGATTAGATCCTTATATCAAGGCTAAGAAGAATGCAGATGTTGGCATAAAAAATAAACGACTAATAAATGCCAGAAAAAATAAGAAAGCATTTTTTATACTTTACCGAACCAACGGAGAAGCAATTTGACAAACTTAAACACAGAGCAAAAAAGATCATCAAGCCGTAAGGTCTTAGCAGCAGCAGCCTTAGGCCTTGCAGGTGTTGCCGCAGCGACAAGCGGTTTGGTCCTTAATCAAACCTCAGCGTCAGCTGAAATTAAAAACGCTGTTTCAACCAGTGTAAAACCATATGCAAACGCTCCATCCAGCTTTGCTGATCTGGTCGAACAGGTGAGCCCATCAGTGGTCAGCGTTTTTGTGAAAAGCAAAGTTGAGACAGTTAAGAAACAACAGAAAAAGCAATTCAATCGACGCGACCGCGGACCTGGGTTTGGACAAAGACAAATTCCAGATAATTCACCGTTTAAAGAGTTCTTCGAAAAACGGTTTGGTCAGCAGCAGCAACCAAAGCCACAAAATTCACAAGGTTCTGGTTTCATCATTTCCGAAGATGGATATGTTGTGACTAATCATCACGTGATTAAAGGTGGTACGGAAATTAAAGTCACTCTATCTGGTGGCGAACAATTAGATGCACGTCTCATAGGCTCAGATGCTCGAACTGATCTTGCGTTACTAAAAATTAAAGACAAAAGAAAATTCCCCGCTGTTCCAATGGCCAAACAAAAAGCTCGAGTTGGTGATTGGGTATTAGCTGTTGGTAATCCATTTGGTCTTGGTGGAACTGTGACTGCTGGAATTGTTTCAGCACACGGCCGCCCTGTTGGTCAAAGTCCATATGATTATCTACAAATAGATGCGGCTGTAAACCGTGGTAACTCAGGCGGTCCAGCATTTAACCTAAAAGGTGAAGTTGTTGGAGTGAATACAGCTATTTACAGCCCTTCAGGTGGCAATGTTGGTATCGCATTTGCTATCCCAGCAAACGTCGTTCAAAAAATTGCAAAAGATCTTCGTAAAGGTGGCTCAGTTGTTCGCGGCTGGCTTGGAATTAACATTCAGAATGTTAGCGAAGATATCGCAGAAGGTCTCTCATTAGACAAACCATCAGGTGCGCTTGTAACACGTTTGGTAAAAGGTGGACCAGCAACGAAATCTGACCTTAAAGTGAGAGATGTTATTCTGTCAGTGAATGGTGTGCAAATCGCAGATGTTCGTGACCTAATGCGCCAAATTGGTGAAATTAGACCAGATGAAGTGATTGCTCTAGAAGTCTTACGAAATGGGGCTAAAAAACAAGTATCAGTAAAACTCGGCACATTCCCAGATGGTAAAAAACTGGCTGCTTTACAAAAAGGTGAACCAGCTCTCGAGTTGGATAATAAAGCCCTTGATGATATCGGCCTATCCCTCGCACCAGCACGAGATTTAGGTAAAGGTAAAAAAGGTGTCGTAATTACCGAAGTTGACCCAGATAGTGATGCATCAGCAAAAGGGATCAAAGTTGGTGATGTTATTCTGGAAGTGAATGGCAAGTCAGTGAACTTCCCAGCTGATGTAACTTCTGAAATTTTAAAAGCTAAAAAGACATCTGCAAAAGTCATTCTTGTTAGAGTTAAAGATGGTCCTTATTACGGATTGAAATTGAAGAAAAATAAAAAATAGTCAAAACGAATGAAGGAGGAGCTTAGAGGGATTAGGTTCCTCCTTTTTAAATCGGGATAAAAACATGCAAATTCTATTAATTGAGGATGATTTAGAAACGGCCCGCTTTCTCTGTAAAGCACTTGGTGAAAGTGGCCATAATGTCGACCATTCTGACGATGGAGAAATCGGTCTCCAATATGGTTTGAAAAAAGAATATGACGTTCTCATTGTTGATCGCATGTTACCCAATAGAGATGGCCTCTCCATCATAGAAACTTTAAGAGCAAATGAGATCAATACTCCTGTTCTTATTCTGAGTGCTTTGGATAAAGTTGATGAGCGGGTAAAAGGACTGAAATCAGGAGGAGATGACTATCTCACAAAACCTTTCGCCTTAAGTGAGCTACAAGCCAGAATAGAAGTTCTCATGCGCCGACATGGAGCGGGCGCCGAAAATTCTGAATTAAAAGTTGGAGACCTTATTTTAGAAAGAATGTCTCAAAAAGTTTCCCGCTCAGGAGTTGACATTCAACTCGTGCCAAGAGAATACCGTTTGCTCGAATATTTAATGCGCCATAAAGGTCAAGTCGTCACAAGAACGATGCTCTTGGAAAATGTATGGGACTACCATTTTGACCCGGGAACAAATGTCATAGATGTTCACATGTCCCGCCTTAGATCCAAAATTGATAAGGACTTTGATGAGACATTGTTACAGACCATACGCGGCGCAGGATATATGATTACCGATGGCGTTTAACCGTCTATTCAAAACCACAGCATTTCGTCTTTCAGCTGTTTATTTGCTGGTTATCATCTTAGCAAGTATCGCGGTTGGAACCTACACAGGCTGGAAAACAAACGCACTATTAACTCAGCAACTAGTTGAGGTAATAACTGCCGAAGTGAAAGGCTTAGCGGAGCAATACCGACAGGGTGGCTCGTCGCGCCTAGCAGCGACAATTGCGACCCGCTCTAGAAAGCCTGGTAACTCTCTCTATTTTTTCGGAACACAAACAGGGCGAAAAATAGCCGGTAGTTTAAGCCGTATCCCAACCGAATTACGCGGTGTTAATAGAGGTGCTCAATTTAGTTACATTTGGCAACAAGATGAAACCCGCGAAAAAAGAAATGCAGTTGGCATCCCATTCCGAGTTGACGGCGGGCTGGTACTCATTGTTGGGCGCGATATTGAAGATCAATTGAATTTTATCTATACGGCCCGAAAAATGTTTTTTATTGGCCTTGGACTATTAGCCGCCTTTGGGCTAGGAACAGGCCTTTGGGTCAGCCGTAATCTGCTAAATCGCATCAATCAGATTTCAGAAACAAGCAAATCAATCATGGCAGGAGATTTATCTGAGCGTATCCCAATTAATGGTTCGAACGATGAGCTTGATCAACTCTCAGCAAATTTAAATAACATGCTTATGAAAATTGAAACCCTTATGAGCGGCATGAGAGAAGTAACGGATAATATCGCCCATGATTTAAAAACGCCCATAAATCGAATACGTATCAAAGCCGAGGAAGCTTTAATAGATCCAGAAGGCGAGCAAGCCAAAGTAGAGGCTCTTCAAGGCACCATTGAAGAAGCGGATAATCTGATCAAGACATTCAATGCGCTTTTAAAAATCGCTCGGTTAGAAGCTGGTGCAGATAATGAACAAAAGGATGTTGTTGATTTAAGCCAGGTGATGGAAGAAGTTGCCGAACTTTATGAGCCGGTGATTGATGATGAAGGTATGGAATTAAGACTCTCAATTTCAGAAAACCTAACAATTTTAGCTGATAGGCAACTCATTTCCCAAGCCATTACAAATGTGATTGATAATGCCCTGAAATACGGTAGAGGAGATCCGAAGAATACAAACCACAAAACCATAATTGAGCTAATGGTAAGACAAAATCATCAATATGTTGAAATCCACATTGCTGATAATGGGGAAGGGATATCTAAGGAAAATAAAAAGAGAGTTTTTCGCAGGTTTGTTCGTTTGGAAGAAAGTCGCTCAAAACCGGGCAGTGGCCTAGGGCTGTCAATGGTTGGCGCAGTCATCAATGCCTACAAAGGGGCCATACGTTTAGAAGATAACGAGCCTGGCCTTCGTATAATCATGAGATTTCCAATCCATCCAATTCCACAATTGGCATCCGCTTAAAAGTTCCAGGAAAATCATTTCCAAATCATAAAAAGCACAATAAGCTGAAGAGATTATTTCACGTTTAATTGGGTGCACATACTTGGGTGTAGAGATATATGAACAATTTAAGTCAGAGAATTAATGCCGTACCTGTTCCGCAAAATACAGAGCTCGCAGAAAGTTGTCTTAGTGACCTTAAGTCTGACCTTGCAGGAAAAGAATGGGCCAATGAATTCCTTTTAGATTTAGAAAACTCATCTCAATTGAAGGCACTCCTTTTAGGTGTATTTGGAAACTCTCCCTATTTAACTTCACTCATAAAACGACGCCCTGAAGATCTGTTCGGTGCTTTATACAATATTCCTGAAACAAGAATGAACGAATTAGGAACAGAGTTAAAGGGAAATATGAAAAACGCTTCATCAATGGATGAAGCAATGAGGCACTTAAGGGGCTATAAAAAGAAAGCAGCTCTATTCACGGCATTAACCGATTTATCAAACTGTTGGGATGTCCCAAAAGTCATTGAAGCCATCACAATAAGTGCTGATACAGCACTTGAACAAACAACTGAATTCCTTTTCAAACAGGCTATGATTAAGGGAGATGTCCTTCCCAAAAATCCAGAAAACCCTGCTGAAGACAGTGGATACATCATCCTTGCTATGGGCAAGCAAGGAGCGTTTGAATTAAACTATTCAAGTGATGTTGATCTCATCGTTTTTTATGATTTAGAGCGAATGACATTAAAAGAAGGAATTGAGCCAAGTACCTTCTTTGTAAAATTGACAAGAAACATGGTCAAGATGATGCAAGAGCTAACGGCTGATGGCTATGTTTACCGTGTTGATTTGCGATTGAGACCAGACCCGGGAGCAACTCAAATTGCTCTTTCTACCGATGCAGCCTATTCATATTATGAAAGCTTTGGTCAAAATTGGGAACGTGCGGCAATGATTAAAGCACGCCCAGTCGCCGGAGATATTGAGGCTGGAGAAGAATTGCTAAAAGGACTAGCCCCCTTTGTTTGGCGCAAATATCTGGACTTTGCAGCCATTGACGATATTCACGCAATGAAGAGACAGGTCAATGCCGTCAAAGGGCACGCCACTATAGCAATCACAGGCCACAATATTAAATTGGGGCGCGGCGGTATTCGAGAAATCGAATTCTTCACGCAGACACAACAACTCATCGCTGGTGGGCGTCAAGCACACCTAAGAACCACACAAACTCTAGAAACTTTAAAAGGGCTAACTGAAGAGCAATGGATTGCCCCAAAAGCACGTGATGAACTAACAATCGCCTATAATTTTCTACGACTTGTTGAGCACCGTATACAGATGGTCAATGATGAACAAACCCATACCCTTCCCAAATCAGAGGAAGGCATGACTAGAATTGCTAATTTCTCAGGCTTTCAAACACTTGAAGAATTCTCAAAAAAATTACGTCATGAACTAGAAACAGTCCAACATCATTATTCTGAGCTCTTCGAAGATGATAAGTCTTTAGCAAGTGAATGTGGTAATCTGGTTTTTGTAGGCGATGACATTGACCCAAACACAAAAGAGACAGTCGCTAATCTAGGGTTTAAAGACCCCGTCAAAGCCATTGAAACAGTAAAATCATGGCACTATGGCCGGTACGCATCTACGCGAAGTGAGCGAGCAAGAGAACGTTTAACAGAATTCCAACCTAAACTGCTTGAAGCTCTATCAAATACAGAACAACCAGATGGAGCCCTTTCTGTTTTTGATAAATTCTTAGGTGACTTACCAGCTGGCGTTCAGCTGTTCTCACTTCTTTCTTCAAATCCAAAATTATTGAACTTAATTGCAGAGATCATGGGAACAGCACCAGGACTTGCACGCGTGTTATCCCGGCGGTCAAAAATACTAGATGCAGTGTTAGCACCAGAGTTTTTCGGAGATTTACCAGATCATGATGCATTAAGTGCAATCATCGAAGACAAATTTTCAAGTTGTAAAGATTACCAAGACACACTTGACCTCGCACGTGTCATTGGTCAGGAACAATCTTTTTTAATTGGTGTCCGGTTGCTCTCTGGAATAATTAGTGCAGATGTGGCAGCCTTCGCCTATTCACGCCTGGCTGAAACAATCATTCAAAAGTTACTCGAAAAAGTAGAAGAAGAAATGAGCCATGCGCATGGGGGCTTTGAAGGCGCTTCCGTGACGGTGCTAGCAATGGGAAAACTTGGTGGCTATGAAATGACTGCAAGTTCAGATCTGGATCTTATTTTAATTTATGATTTTAACCAAGATCAGGTCCAGTCAGATGGCAAGAAACCTCTCTCACCAACCCAATATTATTCTCGCATCACACAAAGACTAATTTCAGCCCTTTCAGCACCAACCGCTGAAGGCGAGCTCTACGAAGTTGATATGCGACTAAGACCATCAGGAAGATCCGGGCCTGTAGCAACACAATTGAATAGTTTTGTTGACTATCAAAAAAACAAAGCCTGGGTATGGGAGCATTTAGCCTTAACAAGAGCTAGATGTTTAACCGGATCACCAAGCTTGAAAGAAAAACTAAATGAAACAATTAAACTCGTCATATCCAAAGACCGTGAGAAAGATACGTTGATCACAGAAGTTAAAGATATGCGTGAGAGAATAGCAAAGGAAAAAGGAACTGATAATATTTGGGATATTAAACAGGTTAGAGGTGGTCAGGTTGATATTGAGTTCATTTGCCAATATCTACAATTACAGTTTTCATACATCCATCCCGATATTATAAATACAAACACTGTGAGTAGTCTGGAGAAAATTGCTGAACGAAATCTCTTAAATGGGCAGGACGGAAACTTACTAGTAAAAGCCTCTCATTTATATAATGACCTTATTCAAATGATACGGTTGAGCACAGAAAAAGGCTTTGTTCCTGAAACTGCGAGTATGGGATTAAAATTAAGGTTAGCAAAAACCACTAACTTGGATACCTATGATGAGCTCGTTGAAAAGCTTTCCAACACCCAAAAACAAGTAAAATTGATTTTTGATAAAATATTTAACTGAATTTTTTCAAAAACCGCGACGGTATTTAATCTTCCCATTCGTATTATAAATATCAAAAGACAAACAATACGAATTTTTAAAAAAACGAGGAAGTGTAAATGTCAAAAAAATTAGCTCTAGGAGCAGGTGTCGCGGTTTTAGTTATTTCTATGAGTGGTGTTGCTATTGCAAAAAAACATGGCAAACATTGTTATCGTGGCGGTGGGCACCACCCCCAACATTCTATGAAAAAGCACGGTATGAATATTATGCGCCATGCTGACGCGGATAAAGATGGTAACATCACAAAGGCTGAATTGCTGAGTGCTCATGAGAAAAAATTTAAAGATTTTGACCTGAACGCTGATGGCAATGTAACAGCTGAAGAAGTGCAGAAAAAGTTATCAAGCCATTATGAAAAAATAGCAAAAAGAATAACGCGTAAATTTGATGAAAACCGAGACGGCAAAGTAACGACTGAAGAATTCTCGAAACACGCAGAAAAAAAATTATATATGCTTGACCTAAATGATGATGGTGTCATTAGCAAAGATGAGCGTCCACGTAAGCGGATGGGCTGGAAACGTCATCACCGTTCTCACCATGGAAAAGGGAACAGAGATCATCACCGCGGCTCACATATGGAAAATGAGAAAGATAAAAAAACTGAAACACAAAAATAATACATGAATAATAAATAGAGCGTTCCACAATATTGGAACGCTCTAAATGGAGAGCGCTCTCTGTTAACTCAGCTGAAAAGTTACGATATGCAAAGTGGTATTATTGAAACCGAGCAAGACCTGATCATTCACGCTCAAAAGGGCGATCAAAAAGCATTTAAAGAACTTGTGCATCAGAACTTGCCAAACGTGCTCGCTCTTGGGTTTAGAATGCTGAATAATGCAAGTGAAGCTGAAGACATGGCCCAGGATGTAATGCTCAGTCTTTGGCAAAATATCAGCAAATACGATGCCGGCAAAGCTAAGTTTTCAACATGGCTTTATAGAATAACGGCAAACCGTTGTCTCGATCGCATAAGAAAAAAAACACCAGAACAATTGCCGGAAGATTATGATCCAGTCATAGAGGCTGAACAGCTAGATAATCTTTATAACAAGCAGTTATCCAAACAAATGGAGACAACATTGCAAACACTGCCGGAGCGGCAGTATCTCGCATTAGTCTTGTTTCATTATCAAGGTCATCGAATGACTGAAGTCGCTGAAATTATGGAATGCTCAAGTGAAGCAGTTGAAAGTTTATTAGCAAGAGCCAGGCGAACATTAAAACAAAAACTAGGTCCACTCTGGCAAGAATTTCAAAACAATAGCTCACCCAATCAACAAGAACAAAATCGGGGGGAAGTGGTATGACAAATAATTTGGATCATTTAACAATGAATGAAAAGAAATTAGAACAATTGCTCGATATTTACGGAGCTGATTTATCTAAAATGCCAGAGCCCTTTGCTAAGGAGGTCAAAGACTTTCTTCAGCAATTACAAGAAGGCACTAGTCAAGGTTTTGATGGAGAGGAAGAGGCTTCAGGTAGTCAGGCCTCCACACAGAAAGAAAAAATTTCCGAGTTGATCGAGAAAGCCGAGTTACTTGATCAAGCCCTGGATCACCATAAACAGTTGCCGAAGTGGGACATAGAAGCGCTTGAAGGTCAAATCTTATCAAAGGCCTTTGCCTCAGAACAAGCAAGCACAGCAAATGTCATTTCTTTTGATGAAAGAAAAATCACTATCGAGAAAAACAAACCTTCTTCGATAGTTGGTAAGCTGTCAGGTAAAAGTGAATTTTTCACAATTAAGTCAACCGGCTTGATTGCAGCAAGTCTGTTAGCTGGGCTGTTGATAGGTAGTTTGGGCGGGTTAGACCATCTTCTATATGAAGAAGGGTCAACATTAATCGCCAGCAATAGCTTGCTGGATGATGTTTTATATTTAGGTACAGAATATAGCATTGATACAGCTGAATTTTTAAATAATTAAATTAAGTAAGGAGGAAGAATATGTCCCGCTGGGTTAAAATAATATTCTTTATATCTTTGGCACTGAACTTTGCAGTCATTGGTGTCGTTGTCAGTAAAAAATTAGGGTTTCATAAAAAATGGCGCCATGGGGGTATGCAGCATCATATCCTGAAAGTAATACCAGAAGAAAAGCGACCACAGATCAAAAACCTTCTTGAGGAATATAAAAAATCTTCTCCTCATCGGCCGGGCAAAATGATCCGCAACTGGGATAAGTTCGAAGAAATTCTCATAGAAGAAAAGTTTAATAGAGAGCAATTTCTAACAACTTTTAATAAAGAGTTGGAAGAGCATAATCAAAGATGGATGAATGGCGGTAAAGTGATCGCAGACATCGCAGAGCTTTTGACTGTCGAAGAAAGAAAAAATGTACTAAAAAAGATTAAACGAAAAATGAAACGGCGTCACAGACACCATAAGCATCGACACGGTGATCATTAAGCAGCAATAGACTTCAGGGGCTGGTCTTTCTTAACATTAGATTGACCAGTCGAGGGGGAAATAAGAGGTAATGTAACAAGCACAGTTGTTCCAACACCAACTTCACTCTCAATGGATAAATGCCCACCATGCAAATCAACAAGGCTACGTGATATAGCCAAACCAAGTCCAGTACCAGAGTGGCACTTTGTGAGTTGGTTCTCAACTTGTTGAAAAGGTTTTCCTAATTTAGAAATAGCGTTCTCTTCAATGCCAATACCTGTGTCTTTGACATAAATATGAACAGAAGATTGATCCATTTCGGCTAACAATTCAACGGTACCACCTTCAGGGGTAAATTTAATCGCGTTTGACATCAAGTTCAGCATCACCTGTTTAATGGCCCGCTGATCAAGAACCACTTCAACATCTTTAGGTATGCGGGGTTGGAGTTCAATTTTTTGAGTCTCAGCTTGTGCGCTAACGATGTGAATACAATCATCCAAAAGGGATCTAAGTGAACAAGGCTTAGTTTCTAAAGTCAGGCGCCCGGCTTCAATACGCGACATATCCAAAATATCATTTATTAACTCAAGCAGGTAAGCTCCACTCATATGGATATCGTTGATGTAACCAGCATATTGAGAATTATCGATAGGCCCCAGAACTTCACGATGCATCATATCTGAAAAACCAATAATTGCATTTAGAGGTGTGCGAAGTTCATGACTGATATTGGCTAAAAATTCAGATTTAACGCGGTTGGCATCTTCAGCCCGCTCTTTCTCGTGCATATATTTATCTGCAAGCTCAGCTAACTTCTGTGTTTTTTGCTCAAGTTCGCGCCGCGACTCTCGTAAATTCTCAACTGTATTACACATTTGTTGTTCACGAATAGCAAGATTTTGCTGACTAGCTTTTAACTTGGTAATGTCAAATGAGACACTCATCAACCCACCATCTACAGTTGGTGTTTCTTGAATTTGAAGCCATCGACCATTACGCATCTGCGTTTCATAATTACTGGGTGTGAAAGACTTGTTAGCGCGTATAGGCCTCATCATCAGTTGATTGATTTTAGCATCAAATTGAAAATAATCAGGCTTAACCTTCTCATCGGTTTTTACAGTTTCGCATCCCTTGAAATGGTAAGTATCCTCAAATTTAGAATTTGAAAGAACGAGCTTTCTGTTTCGATCCCATAAGGAAAAGGCTTCCGGCATGCTTTCAATCGCCCCTCTCAATGAAAGCAATTGACTAAAATCATCACCAAATTTCAGTATGTCTTTATTCTCATGTCTCTCCATTGAAATGAGTGGGTGAACAATAGCACCAAGCAGATAAACAAGAATAAGGACCAGAGTAATAAGAACACCATCCAAGAGTTGCACAGCAAAAATTGGCGGTTGCAAGATTGAAAAAAGAGAAGCAGTGAGGCTAAAAAATTTCAGCGTCAAGGTTATAAATAACCCATAAATAACCAGTGTGAGTTGTCTGGATTTAACTTTCGCAATGAACCGCCGCAAAACAACGCGCATAACTCGAAGGCTTAAATGCGAAAAAGCCGTGACCACTTTAAATTGTTCGCGCGCAATATGCATCACTGCAAAGAGAATAGATCTCATTAGGCGCAGATATTCATAGAGCTTAATTGCTCGATGAAATTTAAAGTGTCGATACAAAAGATCCTCGCAAGAAAAATCAGGCCCCCACATGATTAATCGGGCTATTGGATTTCTTTAAATTTTGAGAGGTGCAAACGCATCTCATCATTGAATTGATATCATTTGATAAAATTAAATGATTCGATGCAAGATCTTTCGTAAGTGTTAACGAATTGTATGCTTAACGGCGCAATATTATTTAAAAAGGCTTTAAAAGGGCAAGGTATAAGACAAAAACTACAGTCAAAAGCGTTATGGCACTCATCAAGGCGACAGGTTCGTAAGAACTAATCTGTTCATTTTTACGCAATTTCCCAGCGATTTTCCCATGCAAGCCGGAAAGGCCAAAGACGATAAGAATTTTAGCCCAAAACCATAAAGAGCTGTAATGACCACCAAAATAGGCCATATAAGCACCCAACAACCATGTAAAAGAGATGCCGATTGACATAATGCCTCTTAAGGCTTTGCTGAAACTCCCACTAGTTCCAATTTTTAGAGAAAATAGAGCAACTAACATACTGAGAATCCAGATGAATATTGCAATAAAATGGGCTTGTTTAATCAACTCGTACATAGTTGTAAAATCCAGAGGTGGGTGATTTAAATTGAATAAAGGTGGTTAATTCTGATGAGTGGTAACCATTTTTATATGAAAGTAGCAAGCTTAAGAACCAAATGGTGAAGAGACAGGCTATGGGGGATTAGTCCAACCCGCCCCTTCAATCCGGATACTAACTAAATTTTCAGAGTCTATCCAAGTATTTTTTGAACTATCTCATAACTATCCTTAGAGAGCTTAGATTCGAGAGAAATAGCCTTTAGCTGCTCTTTCATAAGGTCTTGGCGAGTAGGCTCAAGTTTTTGCCAACTTCTAAAAGAACCAATTAAACGTGCTGCAATCTGCGGATTAAAGCGATCAATGCGCAAAATTTGCTTGGCCATTAACTCATACCCCTTGCCATCTGGGCGGTTAAATTGAGTTGGGTTGGCACCAGCAAAAGCCGCCAATACGGCCCGTACCTTATTTGGGTTCTCAATGTTAAATTTTTCATGCCGCAAAAGAGACCGCACTGTTTTAAGAGCTGATGGTAGAGGGCACATAGCTTGCAGGCCAAACCATTTATCAATCACCAAATGATCATCAAGCCATTTGTCATGGAAATCTTGAAAGACGATATCTCTTTCAGCCGAGCGATGCCCATTCAATGATTGAAGCGCAGCCACCGCAGCGGTCATATTACGGGCAGTATTATAATGAATGTTCGCCCGCTCATACTCTTCAGCCATTTCAGTTGCCGTTAAGAACATCAAGCAAGAAGCTCTCAAACTACGTTTTCCTTCGCTCAAAGCATCAGGAGAATAAGCGCCGCGTCCCTGATGAGTTTCATAAACTTCAATCAGGCCATCACGTAACGTTTTGCCAATAGATTTAGCCAAGGCTTTTTTCGCCCGCCCATTGGCAGTCGGGTCAATATTATTCCCCAAAGCACGTACCAAATCCGCTTCAGTCGGGAGGGATAAAAACGCAGCCCTATAAGCTGGGTCAATCTCCTCGTTCAAAACAGTCTTGCCAATGAGGCGAGCAAGGCGGGCATTACCACCAGGTGCTTTACCATCTCTAATGCGCTCAATCATATGAAGGAGTGAATTTGTCAGTAATGTTTGAGCTGCTTGCCAGCGATTAAATAAATTCGCATCATTTTGAGCTAGATAAATCAGTTCTTTTTCAGTGTAATCTATTCTCAAATTCACAGGGGCAGAAAAGTCACGTAAGAGCGAAGGCACATTGCGTGCTGTTACGGATTTAAACTCAAAACTTTGAGACGATTCTTTAATATGAATAACACTATCTTTAATCCGTTCACCGCTCAGTAATTTCGGCGTTTTGTCACGGCCACCAGCAGCCACAAATCCAAGACGCAGTGGAATATGTAAGGGAACTTTCTTAGATTGATCTTGTGTCGGCGCTGTAACTTGTTCAACGTTTAGAGTGCCTGTTTTCTTTTCTTCATTGAATGTGTATTTGCAAACAAGCTCCGGCGTCCCAGATTGATTGTACCAGGTAGAAAATTGCGAAAGATCAGCCTTATTCGCATCAGCCATTGAGGCAATAAAATCTTCAACGGTTGCAGCCTCTCCGTCATGGCGCTTGAAGTAAAGATCCATACCCTTGCGAAACCCTTTAAAGCCAACAATGGTTTCAATCATCCGGCAAAGTTCAGCACCTTTTTGATAAACCGTTGATGTATAAAAGTTATTGATCTCGATATAACTATTGGGACGGACAGGGTGAGACAGCGGACCACCATCTTCAGGAAATTGCACAGCCTTCAAGCGACGGACATCCATAATCCGCTGCACAGCACGGTTCCGCTCATCAGATGAAAATTCCTGGTCCCGGTAAACGGTGAGACCTTCTTTTAGGCAAAGTTGAAACCAGTCACGACACGTAATTCTGTTGCCCGTCCAGTTATGGAAATACTCATGCGCAATCACTGATTCAATCGCCATATAATCATTGTCGGTGGCCGTATCAGGGCGAGCAAGCACGAGCTTGTCGTTAAAGATATTCAGCCCCTTATTTTCCATAGCCCCCATATTAAAATCGGAAACAGCTACAATATTAAAAATGTCGAGATCATATTCGCGGCCAAAGCGCTCTTCATCCCACTTCATTGAGCGCTTTAAACTATCCATCGCCCAGTCACAGCGATCTTCTTTCCCATGCTCAACATAGATGCCAAGCTCAACCTGGTTTCCTGAAGCGGTTGTAAAGCTATCTTTCACAACGGCAAGATCACCGCCAACAAGTGCAAATAAATAAGCCGGTTTCGGATGAGGGTCATGCCACAGAGTGTAATGGGTGCCAGCTGTTTTTCCCTCTCCCTGCTCAATCAAATTACCATTCGATAAAAGAACAGGGTTGTCATCAAGCGAGCCTTCAACACGCACCGTAAACACCGCCATAACATCAGGGCGGTCTAGGTAGTAAGTAATCCGGCGGAAACCTTCTGCTTCACATTGTGTGCAATAATTTCCAGATGAACGATAAAGTCCTGAAAGGGCTTTGTTGGCTTCAGGATTACAAACTGTATTAATCTCTAGAGTAAAGGCTTTTTGCGGAAGCTTAAAAAGTGTCAGGGTTTCATCTGCAACCACATAGTCACTGTCAGCTTTTAAAACTGAACCATCAAGCTTCACTGATTTGAGCTTAATCATCTCACCATCAAGAACAAGCTGTGCATCCGTCTCATCAGAAGCAGGGTTAGGACGCATTTTTAATTTAGATGAAACCTTCGTCGCTTTAGGAGACAGTGCAAAGTCGAGTGAGACGTCATCTATAAGATAGGCGCTGGGTGTATAATCTTTTAAATGAATAACGGGTGGGTTATCTGTGCGCATAGCTAAATTCCTGCCTAAAAGCCTAAATTTTCAATAAATGGTGTAAAGACGGGCAATAATGGCGAAGTTTTTTGTTTTGAACAAGGGGCTTCGTGCATAAATACTGCAAAAATATATTTAGATAATCATAATGAAAAATTATCGATTACAGTCGTTGCCAAAAACTCAAACTGCAACTAACTCACAGAAAACAATGGGAATAATATAAAAAATGAAAAACAATCCGCAACCATTGCCAATTGCAAGCAAAGAGGGCCTAAAAGCCCTCAAATCAGTAAAATTACTGTGTTGCGACATTGATGGCGTCATGACCGATGGGGGCATGTATTATGGGGCTGAAGGCCAAATCATGGTCAAATTCAATGTCTTAGACGGCATGGGCATCAAGCTTATTCAAAAATTGGGTATTAAAACATGTTTTATCACCATGAGTAATACATATATCATTCAATCAAGAGCCGATGTTTTAGGTATTGATTATTGCTATATGGGCATTACTGATAAGCGTGAAAAAATGGAAGAATTGACCAATGAATTGTCAATTAACTTCAATGAAACAGCCCATATCGCAGATGATGTAAACGATCTTTCATTGCTAAAAGCTGTCGGCTGTTCCGTCACAGTTCCAAATGGAGTTGAAGAAGTCAAAGCAACAGCAAGCTTTATCACAAGCAAAGCCGGGGGCTATGGTGCGGTCCGAGAGCTATGCGATTGTCTTGTAAAAGCGCAAACATAAAGAGCGAAGTCCCCATTAAACCATAAAAAATCTATGCGACAGTTCGTTGAGCATTCATACGAAAGGACGAAACAGTAACGCGCATCATCTCCATTGCGCCTCAAATTCCAATATGCTAAAATATTCAAAAAATCATATATAAGAATATAAGGCGTGTTTTTAAATTCTGAATTTTGAAAAATAGGGGACGGGCAAATGACACTGAATAGAAGAGATTTACTAAAAATAGGCGCAACGAGTGCTTCACTCATGGCACTACCAACGTTGGCCGGGCCTGCATGGAGTAAAAATACCATAAGCGCAAATGGCATTAGAATTGATAGTGTCAGCGATGGACATCTGCAATTACCAACATCATTTCTGTTCGGTTCTTTACCCAAAGAAACCTACCAGCCAATCCTGAAGCAATACAACCTTCAGGCTGACACACAAAAGAGAGACTGTAACCTGACCCTTTTAAGGGATGGCAAAAGAACCATTCTGTTTGATGTAGGTTCCGGTCCTAATTTTATGCCAACAGCCGGTAAAATTGCGGATGCATTTGAGCACTTAGGTGTTCCAATGGAAGAAGTAACCGATGTTGTCTTCACTCATGCTCACCCAGACCACTTATGGGGCGTATTAGATGAATTCGATGAACCATTATTCCCAAACGCTAAATATATGATTTCAGAAAAAGAATGGGCTTATTGGACTGACCCGAACACCTTAACAAACATTGCTGAAAGCCGGAAAAGCTTTGCGGCAGGTGCCAAACGATTACTTGGAACCATAGAAAAAGATATGAACTTCTTCAAATATGGCGCGGAAATCCTGCCAAACATAGCAAGCTTAGACACAAGCGGTCACACAGCCGGTCATGCATCTTTTGAAGTTAAAATGGGATCTGAAAACCTAGTGATTGTAGGTGATGCTATTAGCAATCATCACATTTCTTTCGAACAACCAGGCATCAGTGCAGGAAGCGATGAAGATAAAGACCAAGGCATAAAATCAAGAAAAAGCCTCTTGGATAAACTATCTCATGAGAAAACAAAACTAATTGGCTTCCATCTGCCAAGCCCAGGAATTGGCTACGTAGAGAAAAAAGGCAATGCTTATAAGTTTGTAGCTGATAATAAGTCTAAATAAACACCACAACGGACTTAAATTTAAGCCAAATAATTGAGCCTACAATTCATCTCTGATCGCTCTATAATGGTCATGATTCTTTTTTAGTTTGAGAAGTGCTCGATCTAGATATAAAAGATCAATCTATTTTTTAATTTACGTGATTGAATGAAGCGCTCATGACAAAAACGGAACCCCACAAATTTTCGATCGCTCCTATGATGGAGTGGACGGATCGGCATTGCCGTTTTTTCCATCGGACAATCACAGAGCGCGCGCTTCTCTATACCGAAATGGTAACTGCAGACGCGATCATTCATGGAGACACAGAGCGCTTGTTAGGCTTTAGTGAAGCAGAACATCCTGTCGCCTTACAACTTGGCGGCTCTGACCCTGAAAAATTACAACAAGCCACCCAAATCGCCAATGAGTTTGGTTATGATGAAATCAACCTAAATGTAGGTTGTCCATCAGACCGGGTTCAAAATGGCAGCTTCGGTGCCTGTCTCATGCGCGAGCCAGAGTTGGTAAGAGAATGCATGACGGCTATAGGCGAGGTGAGCGAAAAACCACCAACTGTAAAATGCCGCATTGGCGTGGATGAAATGGATGATGATGAAGGCTTGCAGAATTTCGTTGGGATTGTGAAAGCTGCAGGTGTAAATACATTTATCGTTCATGCAAGAAAAGCCTGGCTCCAAGGCCTAAGCCCAAAACAAAACAGAGAAGTTCCTCCGCTAAATTATGAACGGGTTTATAAATTAAAGGCCGAACATCCTGATCTAACCATCATCATCAATGGCGGTATTGAAACTCTTGAACAGGCAAGCGAACATTTGGCGCATACTGATGGCGTGATGATGGGGCGGGCCGCTTATCACACGCCTTATATTTTAGAGCGTGTCGATAAACGCATGTTCTTCGAGTATCCCGATAAAAAATCTCGCTTTGATATCGCTGAAGCCATGATCCCCTATATTGAAAGAGAGTTAGAGAAGGGCACAAGACTTCACCAAATCACACGCCATATGCTAGGGCTTTTCCATGGTGAGCCAAATGCCAGAATGTACCGCCGCATTCTCTCAACTGAAGCCAATAAAGAAGGCGCTGGCCTGGAAGTCTACAAAGCAGCCCTTGATTGCATGAGACACTCCCAAGACCAAGAACTCGCTTCTTAAAAAGTTGTGATAGAAAATCTACAAAAACCATCGACATGAAGAAGACAGTGCTCTACTCCAGAGCACGGACATGACGCTATGGGCGTCCGGGGCGAGCCCCGCACCTCGTAGGCCTATGAGCTGAAGTTTATATATCAGTCGTGTGAGAAAATCGACCAAGACAATTTATACGAAGAAGGAGTTCAGCCCTTTTCGGGCTGAAGGACATGGCAGCTTTGCTGCCCGGCGTAAGCGCCGCACCTCGTAGGCCTATGAGCTTCAGCTCATAGAATAGCCGTGAGAGAAAGAAAGCGGTTGCGTAGTGGGCAACTGAAGCGAATATGTGAGAGAAAAAAGAGAAAATACAGCAGTGAGACCCATTTTTTGGGGGTCAGGGGGGATGAATGGATCTCACCACTGTATCTATCTGGGATCAATATGACTGGGATGGGGGATGGGGGATGTCATATCAACTCCAAAACTAAATTACTTATCCTTTGCTTTTATTTTTAAATTATGTCCAACCGGCAAAGGTGGGTTCTCAGACATAATCAAAATCGAAATGCGTCTATTCGCCGCCAAGAACGGATCCTCTGGGAAAAGAGGTTCAATGTCAGCTTTACCTCCAACTTCAAAGAAACGATCATGTGGTATTCCATTTTCAGCCAATATACTTCGGGCAGCTTGTGCTCTATCAGCTGATAAATCCCATAGAGTAAACCCTGGAGATTTGTACAAACGATTAGCGTCAGTGTGTCCCATGAGCTTAATGCGGTTTGGCAACCGTTTTACAATGGGTGCCATGGCTGCAAGTAGTTTGCGGGTGTGCTCATATGGCCGACTTGAACTAGCTGGAAACATTGAACGTGCTTCCTGGTCAATTAGTTGAATGTGCAAACCTTCAGGAGATTCCTCAACCATGATATGGCTAGAGAGGTGACTAATCTCAGGCATTTCCTGCCAAGCTTGGCGCAGGGATGCAGCGGCAAGTGCAAATTGTCGAGGCCGTTCAATGTCGTTTTTCTCAATATCGTGAGTGTTGGCTTCTGGCCCTTGCTTCGTGCGTTGGTCATGGCGAATTTCTGCATACTCAGTGTCATTTTCAGACGCAACCGGGGCTACCTTCTTCACATATTGGCGAATAGGAGCGCCTTCTAGTTCAATCATACCAGCCTTGCGGTTTACAAATTGAACACCAAATGCATCTTTCATTGAACCAGCAACAACCTGCAGCTTTTGCTTATCCTGAATAGAGAATGAGATGAGAAGAACGAAGAAACACACAAGGATGGACATAAGGTCAGCAAATGTGACCATATAGTCCGGAACGCCTCCGCCTCCACCTTTGTTTTTCAATCCCATATCAAACTCTCACTAAACTCGAATAAATAAATTTATAAACGTCGCTTCTAAGCAGCAGCTGCCTCAAGTGTCGTTTTTTGTTTTGCTGTCATGTAAGCTTCAAGCATTTCACGAATTAGGGCCGGAGCTTTGTTTTCACGAAGTTGCATCACACCATCAATAATTAGAGATTGGTTGACTTCTTCAATCGAAATTTTATTAGAAAGCTTATCAGCCATAGGGAGACAAATAAGGTTAGCCATCATCGCACCATAAAGAGTGGTCAATAGCGCAACCGCCATCGCAGGACCAATCGCAGCTGGGTCATCCATAGCTGAAAGCATCTGCACTAGACCAACAATTGTACCAATCATACCAAAGGCCGGACCAGCATCTCCAAGCATTTTATAAAAGCGCTGGGCTTCATCAAGGCGCTCTAAATAAAGGTCACGCTCTTTTTCCATGGTTTCGCGCATAAAGTCTGCGTCATAACCATCAGCAACATATTGTGTACCCTTACTCAAAAATTCATCAGTGATGTCAACACCTTCAAGACCTAATGGGCCTTCTTTACGGATGATCTCCGCGAGGTTGCAAATTTCATCAGTCATGTCAACAGGGCTTTTTGCTTTATGAGTAAAGCAAGACTTAGCGCCTAAAACAAAAGATGTCATAGTGTTCGCAAGAGGAAAGCGCATAATCGTCGCAGCAAAACCACCACCAAACACAATCAACATAGAAGGTACGTTTACAAACGTGTCTAATGTGCCGCCAGACAAAATAGCATAAACAACAATGCCTATGCCGCCGATCAAACCAATTATTGTCGCTAAATCCATTATTCTAACCCCGACCAAAACTGCGAAATAACGTGTCGCATGTATCAATTAGGGTTAATACTACGGGATTGATATGAATTAAGGCTAAAGCAAGTTGGTTAAAATTACCGCAAATTATGTTTCAAAATGAAACTGTTATCGCGGTTGCTTGTGGGCAACCTGAAGCGCAAAAATAACGCGGTTACTGGTGGGCATCTGAAACACAGTAAAAAAGCGGATGCCGCGACGGTTGCTGGTAGGCAAGCTGAAGGAGCACTAAAAGAACCGGCATCTGAAGCGCAAACAAAAATCCCGAGAGAAAACTAAAGAAAAACTAAGCAACACCGGCTCGTAACAAATCGTGAATATGCACAATACCAACCGGGCTGTTATCACGTAGTACAAAGAGAGCCGTAATGCTGGAAGAGTTGATTTGCTCCAGAGCCGCACTTGTGAGCATATCTTCAGAAATGGTAATCGGATCTGGCTTCATAATTTCAGAAACTGATTTTTTAAGCAAATCACCATCCATATTTCGCCGTAAATCACCATCTGTAATAACACCGATAAGGTGATTGCTTGCATTAACAACCCCAAGACAACCAAAACTTTTTTCTGTCATTGTGACAATAGCTTCGCTCATCAATTGATTATCCTGAACCAGCGGCAAACGGTCCCCATCATGCATTAAATCACTGACATGCTTCAAGCTGGCGCCAAGCTGACCGCCTGGGTGAAACGTTTTAAAATCAGTCGCTGTAAAACCTTTTGCTTCTAATAATGCAATTGCAAGGGCATCTCCAAGAGCCAGTTGCATTGCCGTAGAGCTCGTAGGCGCTAAACCGTGAGGGCAAGCTTCTTTCACACGAGGCAGCACCAACGCTGCATCAGAATTTTTACCAAGTGCGCTTTCTGAGCGAGACGTAATTGAAATTAAGGGAACACGAAACCTCTGAGCATAGTTGATAATGCTAGTAAGCTCTGCGGTCTCTCCAGACCACGAAAGAGCAAGGATAATATCATCCTTCGTTATCATGCCAAGGTCACCATGGCTGGCCTCGCTTGGATGTACAAAAAAGGCCGGTGTGCCAGTCGAGGCAAAGGTCGCTGCAATCTTTTGCCCAATATGACCGCTTTTGCCAATGCCGCTGATAATGACCCTACCTGGAGCGTTTTGTATGAGTGAAATCGCTTTAGAGAAAACAGAACCAAGTCCATTTGATAAAAGGGCGCGCAATTCAGCTAATCCATCAATTTCACAATCAATAGTACGTAAAGCTGAAGCAACAGCCGGTTCAGGTGCTGAAGAGCTATCTATCTGTTTTTGATTATCTTCTTGCAGTGAAATTGTCATAAATCCTTAAAATCCCAGAAAATTATGATCATCTAATAATCATAATACAAATTAAGCGTAAATAATGACCTTAGATACAACTCAGTACAAGAAAAATAACGGTCCGTTAACCATAATTAGGCACTTTATGAAGAGAAGGTTGCGTTAATTTGTTGTGTTAAAGGTGTTATTATGAAGTTCCGTCTTTTCGGCTGGCGTAAAAACAGCGAGAAAGCCATAAGTAAAGGGCTTGCGCTTGGTGTTTGTTTAGTTGTGTTCTCTCCCAATATCACCGTCGCTCAAGAAGTAAATCCATTTTCAGATCAAGCTGAACAGCAATTCAGAAATGAACTTGATCGATATCGCACAAGATCACAAGACAATACTCCTCCAGCCGGACAAAACACTCCGCAAAGAAGAAGAGTTGAGCAAGACCGTGCAGGCCAGGAAAATTCACTATTTGAAGACCAGTTTAACCAACCACTCACATCATTTGACCAAGCAGCTGGAAACCGCGAAAACCGGATTGAAGCAAGCTCAAGAGATTCTGAATTTAGAGATAACCCTTTTGCTACAAGAAGAGGGCAAGATCGTTTCGAGCCAAATGGTGGTGAACTCAGAAATGTTGACCTTACAATAGATCGTCGCCAAAGGCAGGGGCGCAGAGGTGCCGATAATGCCAACAACCGCCGTAATGGTCAGGATAGGCAACAGGACCGCGGGGTAAATCAGGATACAATTGAAGATCAAAATGCGATTGCAGAACTTGAAGGCCGTAATGGAAATATTCAGCAAGAAGGGAATGCTGATCGCTTTGAAGAAGAGTTCCTCGCAGCTGAACGAGAGCTAGAAGGCGATGAGCAACAGGCCAGAGATATCAACCCCAGAAATAATAATCAAAGACAAGCAAATAATCGGCAAGGCCAAAGAGGAAACCGGCAAAGAGGACAACTGGCAAGAGGTCGGTTAAACGGAAATGCTCAGAGAAATGCCCGAGGAAATGCAAGACAGCAAACAGCTCAAAATGCAGCCGAACAAAATTTTGCTGAAAACAATGATATCACGGGCTCTATTCGTAATAATGATTTAGAAGACACTTATGCAGCTGAGGGCAAGAGAGTTGGTTCATTTCTTATTTTCCCAGAAGTGACCATCACCGGTATTTTAAGTGATAACCCAACAGCGTCAGTAGATAATGGGCCAGGCGACGAAGCTATTGAGATTGTACCAAACATTGTGCTGCAATCAGATTGGGCACGTCATAGTTTGCAATTACAAGGACAACTAAGAAAAAGCTATTATGAAGAACTCTCAAGTGAAAATATCGATGAATTTTTAGTGTCAGCCACAGGCCGCATTGATATTCAAAACAATCAGTTTCTCGAACTTCAGGTTCGGAAAGAACAAACACAAGATAGCCGTGGTGACATTGATAATTTAAATAGCGATGCTCAGCTAGCCAATTTAGACACGTTATTCCTTTCAGCTCTCTATGAATATCAATGGAATAAAACAACCATGCGCCTCACTGGCACACTGACTGAGTTTGATTATGAAGATGTCGTTGATGGATTAGGTAACATTATCAACAATGATGATCAGGACTATTTAGAGACAAATTTAACAGCACGCTTGTCATATACAGTACATTCCGGCCTTTATGTTTATGTTGAAGGGAATTATATTGAAAGAGACTATGATAGCGCTCTGGATGATGATGGATTTCAAAGGGGC